>JABUUE010000009.1:91655-117245 GCA_021443335.1 Bacteroidaceae bacterium | reverse complement strand
GCCCCTACCTAATATCATTAAGATATACCTTAATGATAATAATTATTTAATTAATGTGTGGTAATGTGAACGCAAGTTTTTTTTACATTTACGTTTACGCTGCGAATAACCATAAAGTGTAAACGTAACGTAAAGATTTTTTTTGAAGAAAAAGCCTTTGGTTGAAAGTTGCGGCAAGGATGTTTTCAATAAATCTAAGTGTAAACGTAAACGTAAACGTAAAAATAATTGCGTTCATGTATGACGCTATTTTGAATGCCCCCCCCACTATTATGCCAATATTTCTTTCGTTCAGGGTTAGAATTTGTTTCTTTCGAAAGGTTTGATGGAGTCTCCCTTGTGGTTAAACCTTCCCATTGGTCGTTTGTCGAACTGTCCCATTCCCATTGGGTTGCCGTTGAAGTTCTTCCTTTGTTCTCTCCACTGTGGCATCATCCTGTTGTTGCCTTTCTTGGCTTTTTTGAAGCCTGCGTGGTTGATGAGATATTTCGCCTGACGCGGTGAGAGTTCGTTGAGGAACTTGTTGAAGTATTTCTCCTGGATGTCTGCCTTCTTTCGCATTGTGGCAAACTTGTTCTTCATCTGCTCCTTGACCTCAGCGTCAATGAGCGACTTCTTTTCCTTGTCTTTTCTCTCCGGCTTGAGGGCCTTCATCTCCTTCTGATAGTCGGCGAAGAGGGGTGCCACCTTCTGCGACTGCTTGTCGGTGAGCATGAGTTTTTCGGAAATCTGTTGCCACTTCTTCTGCTGCATCTCTTCCTTTGAAGGACGCTCTTGCTTGTTTTGTGCCACGGCACACACACTGATAATCATTGCAAATGCGAGGAGCAGGCTCTTGCTGCTGATAGCGTTGATAACTGTTTTTTTCATTTTCTTCTGTTTTAGAGTCAATGATTAATGATTAATGTTTCTGTGATGTTCTGATGTTATGACCGAGAAGAATCTGCAGAGTAAAATTAAAGAAAGAAATTTCCGTAATTAAAACATAAATTAACGTAATATTTAAGGGGAAAAAGAATTACGATAAATTACGATAATTTCTTTCGTCCAAGGCCAAAGCCAGAGCTACTTTAACTTTGGTTTCAGTTCATCGGGCGATTCGTTTGTGAACATATTGACGGGTTTTGCTCGCTTTGTGTAAAGGTCTGAGATTGTGTTGATTGTGACGGTGATTGAGGGGTTGAAGTCGTCGCTGTTGATATATTGAATCATTGCTTTTCGCATCTGACGGGCAACAGGCCGTTTGTCGAGATTGCTGTTTATGTCGAGCGTTGTAACCAACAGTTTGCCGCCACCCTCGATGTTGGTTTCTGCCATCATTCCGATTTTTCTGCTTATGTGCCAGGTGTCTATTGGCTGTATTGCCGGCTGATAGTCGGAAGGGAAATCCTGCAGGTTTATCACCTGCGCGTTGTTCAGCAGTTCCCACCAGTTGAGATTTGCCCAGTTGTCTGTTGGGAAATTCTTGAAGAGGGGATGGGTGTTGTCGATGCAGGTTCCTGTGATGTGTGGCGGCCGCATCTTGAACCAACTGGTGTTCCAGAAGACGGGCAGGTAATGTTGCTTTATGTCGTCGCCCATGGTTATTCGGCCGGCGGCAGTAAGCAGCACTTTTCCTCCCTTCTTCAGTGTCTCGAGGGCACGGTTGTCGAGTGTGTCGCTAAGATAAACATCTTTCGCCAGTTGTGGCGTTTCTGTCTGCGACGGATAAAGCCAGAACTCCCACGAGTTGCTTCCTTCGCCTTCGATGTTCACGCGAAGAGTGAAGGCTTTGCACATGAGGTTTGCGGGAACATCATGGAGTATTTCTTTGAGGTTCACTGCGCCAATCGGAAAATCTTTGCCTACGGGAATTTCCTGCACATTGGGGAGTTTGCCGTCTTTCTTGAAGTCGGCGGATGTTACGGAGTAGGTTATTCGTGGATTTGTTATGGCTGATGTCTTTGCATTATATACGGAGATGGGAATTTCCTGCAACTCGTTGTCGGTGAACACGAACTTCGGGAATTTAGCCAATGGCACAACCTCGGAGCAAAACTCTCTCCATTGCTTGGCGTTGCAGTAGCCTTTTTCTTTCCATAAGACGTTGAGAACGCCCACAAGCGCTGTTCCCTGTCCGCTGTAGTCGTTGAGCGAGAGCAGCTGGAAACCGGTGTATTCGGGCGTGCGAAGGTTACGTTCAATCTCGTATTTGTAGGCGAGGGTTTGCAGTTTTCCGCTTGCGTTGAGGAACTTCTCTGCCTGTGTCTGCATGCCGTTGTCTTTCAGCAGGTCTTGGAAAATTTCAAAGTTGCCAGCCTTGTAAGCTCCCGTATATTGGCTTATTTCCTTGAAGTCGGGAAATGCGCACCATTGTCCTTGTTCGTGCGACAGGTAAGGCTCGTTTATCTTGAACGTGACAGGAGTTCTGCCTTTTTGCACAAACTCGCGTACCGCTGCGGCGTAGTCGTCGGACGATTGCGGCGCGTGCTTGTCCCAGTTCAGTCCTCTCGCTCCTCCCTTGACATGATAGTCGCTTTTGGGGTCGAACGCCCATCCTCCGCCGACGGAGGCTCCGCAATAGAGGCGACGGTTGTCGCCGGTGGAGTGCCAGTAGTCGACGAAATCGCCAACCCATTTCACCCAGTTTCCTGCCGGCTCATTGCCAGCGGCGAGCATGCAGAAGGAGGGGTGGTTGCCGTAGTGTTCAACCATTCGCTGCGTCTCCTCGAGAAGATAACGGTCGATAATCATTCCGTTGCCTAACTTCACGCCGTGGTTAGGCCACGATGGTCCCTCGGGCTGCAGGTAGAATCCCACTTTGTCGGCTGCCGCAAATGCCGCTTCCGGCGGACAATATGAGTGGAAACGCATCATGTTGAGTCCGTAGTCCTTACACTTCCTGAATATCGTTAACCATGACTCCTCGTCGGTAGGAGGGTAGCCGGTGAGAGGGAAACAGCAGTTGCCTACCGTTCCGCGGATGAAGAGGGGGTGGTTGTTGAGAACCATTTCACGCCCGTTGGTGCGAATGTCGCGCATTCCGAAAGTCTCGGTGAGGGTTTCGCCGTCAAGCTTCAGCGTGAGCGTGTAAAGGTTTGGCGTGAACTCATCCCAGAGTTTTGCGTTTGGAATGTTTATTGTGATTTGGGCTTTTCCCTCTGCGTTGAAAGCAATCTGCTTTGAGTTGTTGTGCTCGTCGGAAAAGGCTGTCGGAATGTTGTCGATTGCCACTGAGGCTTTCTTCTTGCAGGCTTTGTTCGTTCGGGAGATTAGCTCCACCCTGATGCGGCTGTTGGTTATGTCTGGAAAAATGTTTATCTGCTTGACATAACCTTTCGGGCGACTTTGTATCTCCATCTTTCCCGTTATTCCGTTCCAGTTGCCTTGTGTCTGATCTGTCACGCTGTGGGAGTCTTGTCCGACGCAGACATTCTCGATGCCGTTGTAGATATTGATGCGCAGATAGTTGTCCTGACCGAACTTCACAAAAGGAGTTATGTCGTATTCGTGAGGGGCGGACAGCGACATCTGATGGCCGGCACGCTGGTCGTTCACAAAGACTTCACTCTCAATGTGCGGACGTTCCAGGTGGAGAATAACCAGCTTCTTCTTCCACTCTTTTGGCACAAAGACGGTGCGGGAATATTCGGCGTTTCCCACGAAATGTTTCTTTGGGGTGAGGAAAAAGGGAAACTTGATGTTTTCTTCCGCACGGTAACGCTCCATCGCGGGGTTGTGGAAATAGGAAGAGTCGTAAAGACTGCCAACCCATTTTGTCTTCACCGTGACCTTGTTGCCGAGATTGTTTGTGAGCATTGACCCCGGCAGTTTTATTGTCGTCGTAACATTTCCGTCCTCGCCGTTGTACGAGATACGCCAGTCGCCTGCCAACGAGATGGTGTTGTTTTGCGCAAATATCGCAAACGAGAAAAGGAATGACAATACAAAGAATAATGTCTTTTTCATAGAGGTTGGAGGTTATGAGGTTGGAGGTTATGAGGTTGGAGGTTATGAGGTTGGAGGTTATGAGGTTGGAGGGACCTTGGCTTTGGCCTTGGCTTTGGCTTTGGCTTTGGCCTTAGACCTTTAACCTTAGACCTTAAAACCTTTAACCTTAGACCTTAGACCTTAGACCTTAAAACCTTAAACCTTTAACCTTAGACCTTAAACCTTAGACCTTTTAGTTAAGGGGTTTAAGGAAAAAGATAATGTTTGCGTGAGGTGTTGAAATCTATCATCCATTGGTCGAAGATGATGTTGTCGTCGAGAGCTTTTATCTCAAGTGTGTGGTTTCCCTTGCCGAGACGGATGCTGGTTGAGCGCCGTGCTTGTCCGCGAAGGACATTCAGTTTCCACTGCTCGGAGCGGAACTTTTCTTTTAGGTTATAGACTATCGGTTCGCCGCCATCTACTGAAACAGAATAGCGAAGGTCACCGCCGTCGTTAGGCTGCGTCGGGATAAGTGCTGTGTGAAGCACGGCATTGCCTTCCGTTTCTGTTGTGAACTTATATGTCAGAGACTGGTTTTTGGCTATTGCCGTCGCGTTTAGAGAGTGGCCGAGAAGTTGTATCGGCTGTGGCATATTTGACGCGGCGTCATAGCTGTCGGCGTTGCGCACAATAGTTTCTGAGGTTTCATTTTTCCAACCATCGGGCGGCGTGTCGCTGTTTGCTGTTTGCTTGAGTGTTTCTTCCACCTCGCAGTCTGTCAGTAGTATTGGCAGTTGTGGCACTTGGAACACGTGTTGGTTGCGCGGGTTCATGTCCATCAGATGCAACCATTTTCCGCAAGCCATCTTGTTGTTGTAATAGTCGGTAAGACTGCGGATGTCTTGATACGCTTGCTGGCTTTTCGCGGCGGCAAGTTTCATCGTTTCTTGGTTGGCATCCATGTCTTTTAGCGTACTGCCAACGGCAAAGCTGCGCGCTCTCTGCGCTTCAAGCATCTTGACAGCCATCTTGCAGGAGCAGAGCACGGGATATTCGATTGCGGCGAAATAAGCGTCCTTCAGCTCCGGGCGGATGTCGTTTTCGCCCACTGTCTCTATGACATTTGCCACTTTTGCGTAACTGCTCAGATATCTGTCTGCCTCGCTGCCAAACTCGCTGAAGGAGAACTCCGTGTTCTTGACAGGCGACAGTCCTCGCTCATAGATTTTCTTGTCGAGTTCGTTCTGGTTCCAGCCCATAAACTCGGGCTTGCGCTCGCCTGTCAGTCGCCAGAACTCGCGCATGGCAGGGAAGATTTTTTCGCCGGCTTTCTCGCCGAATTGTCGGCAGAGCCAGGTCTTGTAATGGTTTTCCAATGTCGCGCCACTAACGCTGTTTATGTTCCACGCCATGTCAAGGAACAGCTCGAGGTCGTAGCCTGCAACCTTCGGGTCGTGAACATTTACAATCCACAGTTTGCGAGCGTTGTGGTCGTAGGCTGCGCGCATCTGCGAATAGATAAGTCCCGGCTGCGTGGTGGTGAGCCACAGGTAGTCGTGCGGTCTGCCCCAGTAGCTCAGATGGTAATAGACACCGGCTCCACCGCTGCGCTTCTGCTCCTCAGATGTTGACAGTCGGGTGATGTAACCGTAGTTGTCGTCACACCACATAAGTGTAACATAATCAGGGACTTTCAGTCCTTGTTCATAAAGTTCGAGCACCTCTTTGTAAGGCACAAACACTTGCGGCTGCTTTGAAGGGTTGCCAATGTTTTTCCGTATAAGTTCCTGCTGGTCATCGATGACCTGCTGCAAGGCGTTGAACTTCTCCTTCGTGGTCTTCACACCTTCCATCGAGCCGTCGTGAATGCCGCGCATGCCGATGGTGAAGATATTTGTCGTGGAATTTTTCACCTCTTGCAGTCGCTCTGTCCAGTATTTGTGGACTTGCTCTTTGTTTGTTATGTAGTTGAATGCTCCGCGCTCCTTCTCGTTCCACTCGTCAACATTGTTTCGCAACAGGGGTTCGCAGTGGCTTGTTCCAACGAAGATGCCGCAACTGTCGGCCATAGCCTTGTTTTTCGGATTCTTGAAGAAGGCTTCTGTGCCGGTGTGCATGGCAGGCCAGACGGCGTTGGCACGAAGGCGCAGAAGCAGTTGGAAAATTTTTTTGTATGTCTGCGGACCTATCTGCCCAAATTTTGCCGGCTCATAGTTGAGATAAGACCAACGGCGGAGCGACCAGTCTTCATCATTGAGGAATATTCCTCGCAGTTGGACGCTTGCACTCTGCTTAATGTCTGTGTCTGGGTTGATTGTAAGAACGGATTTTTTCTCGGGTATGACATCTCCCCACCAAATCCAGGGGCTGACACCTGCCATGCGAGAGAGTTCAAGAAGTCCGTAGGCTACGCCGCGACCGTTTGAGCCTACGATTAGAAGTTGCTGTCTGCCTTGCTTGTTTTCTTTGGGTGAAACCTTGATTTGGAAGGCATCGGTGGATGAGAGAAGGAAGTCTGCGTCAATGCCGCTTTTTTTCAGTTCGGCCTTTTGGCTTTTTGTTGTGTTGTCGAGTTGATAGAGTAGGATAGGGGGGAGTTCCGTTGTTTTCTGTGAGCGTGGAGATTCTTTGGCTGCCGTTCCTGTGACAGCAGCCATGTCTTGCGCGAACATTTCAGATGCTATTCGCACAACATTCTCCACCTTTGTCATGTAACTGTAGGTTATGGCGTTTTTCCCGTCATACCATGTCAGTGGCGCGGCGTTTAAGGTTAGAACTATCGAAAGAAATAATATGAGAGTTATCTTACGCTGAGGCATTTCTTCAACTGGCAATTTGTTTTTTTCAGGCCTTTTGCGAAGCTTTTGGCATTCTCTAACGCTCCTTTTTTGCCTGTGTGGGTGTGGTCTTTTTTGTAGAACTCTGCTTGCGGTTTTTCCTTGTCGTTGTATTTCTTGTCAAGATAATCGGCTGTGATGTTGTGAACATCAACAAAGTCAACGCCTGTTTCCTCCACAACTTCCCGATACCATTTTCCGTAGGTGTCGTTGCGGCGTTCCACTTTTCCGTCTTTCCAGATGTTGCGCGGTGTCAGCGAAACAAGTATTGGGGTTGCTCCTTTCTCCCGAACATCCTGAATGAATTTCTTCAAATACCAGCCGAAAGAATAAACCACTTCGTACATCTTGCTGCCTTCAAGACAGTAGGTGTGGCAGGTGTCATAGGCGCAGGCTATGGTGCCTCGTTTCTTGCCTTTGTCAATGTCGCCGATGTCGTTATGTCCGAATTGAATAGTGACATAATCGCCCGGCTGCAGCGAGTTGTAAACTTTTTCCCAGCGGCCCTCGTTGAGGAAAGTGCGGGTAGAGCGGCCTGCCATTGCGCAGTTGGCAATGGTTATCTTGCTTGTGTCGAAAATGGTGTTTGCCACAGAACCCCAGCCCCACATTGAGTCGTCGTTTTTGTCCTCGTTCTTGACAGTAGAATCGCCGGTGATAAAGACAACAGGTTTTCCTTTCTCTCGTTTTACATCCACTGTCGGGAGTTCCACGTTTTTCATCATTGCCTTCAACGGGGCGAGCGAAGGATGCTGGCAAGCCATGATGCCTTCTGCCGCTGAGCGCGCGTTAAGTTCTGCGCCGAACTTGGAAGTGTGGATTTTATCGGCAGACGTGAAGTGATAGTCGGTCTTCCATTTCCCGTAACTGTCAAGTTTTGCTCCAGATATTTCATTGAGGTCAACATAAGGGCAGTCAACTTGCTTAGCCACTTCCTCCAACCATGGTCCCTGCGGCTTGCGGACAATCTTGCCGTTTTCGTCGTAAGCGTTTCTCGGCGTAAGCGACATAAGGATAGGAAAGGCTCCAGCAGCTCTTGTTTCGGCAACATATTTTCGGATATAACCGCCGTAGGTCCAGACCGTTTCTTTCACTCCTGTCTCTTTGATTGTGACATTCACCGAGTCGGTTCCTGTTCCCTTAAGCACAGAGCGTGCGCGACCTTCGTCTATAGGGCCGCCGTCGTTATGTCCGATGGAGATTATTACCCAGTCGCCGGGCTGCAACGCTTGTCGGATGGCGGGCCACAACTTCGTGTAGAATGTTCGTGTTGACATTCCTCCGAGAGCCTGGTTCTCAACGGCAATCTTCTTCTCGTCGTAGAAGTTGTGGGCGAAATATCCCCAGCCCCACTGGCCGTTGTTGCCGTTGCCGAGAGTTCCGTTTCTCATTGTCGAGTTGCCAATGAGGAAAAGTACTGGCTGGTTGGCTTTGCGCGTAGAACCGGGAGCGGGACGAGCCATCAGCGCTTTGGCAATGCTGTCGGGCGTGTTATCAACAACCTTGTTGACATCTTCCATAACTTCCACCTTTTGTGCGTTAGCAGCGGTTGTCATGAAAAGCAGCAGGAATAAGATGGTTAAGGAGTTCATATTTAAGGAGTTCATATTTAGTTAAGTAGTAAAAGCCTCACCCCTAACCCCTCTCCATCAGGAGAGGGGGATGATTACCTTAGCCAAAGCCTTAGCCAAAGCCTTAGCCAAAGCCTTAGCCAAAGCCTTAGCCAAAGCCAAAGCCAAAGCCAAGGCCAAAGCCAAGGCCAAAGCCAAGGCCAAAGTTCAAGGAATTACAAACTTGGCTTCACTGGCACGATGTTTCCAGCTTCGTCAAAAGTCATCGGGTCGATGCAAACCTCGCGGAAGAAGCCGGCATCGAAGCCTTTCTTCACAGACTCATGGCGTACAAAGCGGTGATAGACAATGAACCACTCGCCAGTCTGCGGATGTTGAATAACAGAGTGGTGGCCTGTTCCCCAGATTTGCTCGCTGCCATTGGCCGAGAGGATAACAGGAATTCTTTGTTTCTCGTTTACCGCTTTCAGTTCGGTTGGTGATGTTGAGACAAAGCAACGCACGCGGTAGTTCACTGAACGAGTGTCGTTCTCGCTCCAAGTAAAGTAATATTTTCCGTCGCGATAGAACACATAAACTCCTTCGTTATAGTGGTATTTATGTCTGTCGCTGTGATGGATAAGCACTTTTGTGCTGCCTGGCACAACGCTTTTCATGTCGGCTGCAAGTTCTGAGACGGCAAGAAATCCGTTGCCCCAGTAGAGATAGTATTTGCCGCTTACAGGGTCTTGGAAAACATCTGGGTCAATAACTTGTCCGCCTTCACCCTTCGGGTTCTTGTCGAGCAGCGGTTTTCCGAGAGCATCAGTGAACGGGCCTTCCGGAGTGTCGCTAAAAGCAACGCCTATCTGCTTGTTAGCCACGAAATAATAGAAGTAGCGGTAATCGTATTTCTTGTTGTTCTTTTTCGCAACAGCCTTGTCAAATGCCTTGTTTTCCTTTTCCGTAATCACGGTGCCAGTCTTCTTGTTCCACTTCACTTCTATGGCGCAAGGAGCCCACGCGTACCAGTCTGCCCATGAGCAGTCTTTCTGCAGGTCGAACATGACGCCTTCGTCCTTCCATGTTTTCATGTCAGGAGAAGAGAACACGTGGAAATCATGGCTCTTCCATCCAAGCTGTCCATCGGTGGTAGGATAAATGTAGAACTTGCCTGTCTTGTTTGAGTAAAGAACTTCCGGGTCAGCGTGGTAGCCTTTGAACACAGGGTTTTGCTTGTTTTCCTTGTAGTATTTTCCAGGGTTTGCAGCCTCGAGAGAGTCGCTCCATGCCTGCAGACGGTCGTACTCCTCTTTTGTTATTCGCATGAAAGAGCCGTGTTGCGGAGCCTCTACACCTTCTATGTCCTGTGGGTTCCTGAACTCACGCATAAACTCGTTAGCCTGGCAGATGCGGTAATGCTTCGGATTTGACGAGTATTCGATGTAAGCCACGCGCCAGCCTTTTTCTCCAGGAATTTGGAAAGCAGAAACTCCCTCGCAGTTTTTCTTGCCCTCAAAACTAACGTAATCGTCGTCAACAGGTTGCGGATAACCGCCTTCGAGCGTCTTGCTTGCTGTGGTGAATATTCCTGGCTGTCCGCCTTCCTTCTTAATCATCATGTGATACATGCTGTCGGTCTTCAGGAAGTTGATGTCAGCGTCGATAGTTGCGTAACCCCAATCGAACATCAGTCGCGGCTTTGTCAGAGTAGTGAATGACTCGTCGGCATAACTGTAATACATTCTGTCGTAAGGATCTTCGCCATTCTTGTCGTTCAGCAGAGAGTAGTAGATGAAATAGCCACCCTTTTTGCCGTCAGGCCAAGTGTAATCTGCGTTCCAGAGAATCTGTGGAGCCCAGACGCGGCGAACGGTGGAGTAGTCCTTGTAGGTGTCGGGCGACTGCGGGTCGGAGAATATCTTTGCACCTTCACGGAAGTCGAAGGTTGTTGATTTCCAATGGATAAGGTCGTCTGATGTCAGAAGGTCGATGCCGTAGTTGAACCAATGATGACTCTTTTCCACAAGCATATCTGTTGTTACCATCACAAAACCGCTGCCGTCATGTTTGCGACAGATGAAAGCGTCGCGAGTTCCGCCCTCGATACGAGCATGTTCTTTTGTGTCAAAGACAGGCTCACCGCCGAGCAGATCGTGATAGTGGATTCCGTCCGGACTCAGCGCGTAGGCAGTCCATTCGCCTCTTCCGCTCATGTGGCAATAAAGAAAATGGTCACCCTTCTGCAGATTCTCTTGTGCGTTGAGGGTTGTGGTTGTCGCAAGTAAAGCGGCTGCGACAAACAGGCATTTTTTCAAATTATTGTTTCTCATTAGAAAATTAATAAAGGTTATTTATAAATGGTATTTCGTTTATTACGTGGGAACTAATTTATAGAACCCACCTAAAGGTTATTTATAAATGGTATTTCGTTTATTTCGTTTATTAGTGCGACAAAGTTAAAAAAAATATTGTTCAAACAACATTTTTCTGTGTTTAATGTTTAAAAAAGCGGCATCTATATCAAGCAAAACACACTGCCGGCATACTTTTTCTTCATAATTGTGTTACTTTTCCTAAAAACTTATAACTTTGTGGCTGATAAAGTGAACAATCACAAACGATAAAACACAAAAGATTTAAATCATAAATGTTGAGTTCCATGAAAAAAACTAATCATATTCCGAACTTTGGACTTTTTATTTCATGTTTAATAACCTTCTTGCTTCTCTCTATCGCTGCGTCGGCGCAACGTCATATCGACAAACTCGACCGTGGCTTGGTTGCCATGAAGACAAGCAAAGGCGTTTTTCTTAGCTGGAGAATACAGTCGGAAGAATATTACGACGTAACATACAACCTTTACAGCAATGGTGCGAAGATTGCCGAGGGACTTTCAGTCTCCAATTTCACTGATGCTAACGGCTCCACTTCCACCTCCTATCAGGTTGCTCCTGTGGTAAGAGGTGTGGAGAAGGAGAAATGCGCCGCCATAAAGCCGTGGGAGCATGACTATCTCGACATAAAGCTGAAGCATCATTCCTCCCTGAAATCCACTTACGTTCCCAACGACGCTTGCTGTGCCGATGTTGACGGCGACGGACAGGTAGAGATTCTCCTTAAATATAATAATAATGAAGAGGGAGCACAGGGATACCCGAAAGCAGGACCAACAATTGGCGGAGTTCAGACAAAAGAATACACTCTCCTCGAGGTGCTGAAACTTGACGGAACTGTGCTATGGTGGGTGAACTGCGGACCTAATATGGGTGACTTCCAGAACAACGAGCAGAACATCGTAGGCTACGACTGGGACCTTGACGGCAAGGCTGAAGTTGTAATGCGACTTTGTGAAGGAGCGGAAGTGCATCTCGCTGACGGCACAACCTACGTCATAGGCAAAGACGGAAAGAACGGCACTTCGTGGACCAACTACCGCATTCCTCATAGTAGTGGAAGCACAGAGTGGTTCACTTATTACGGCAACGAGTTCCTCTGGTATTGTGAGGGAGCAACGGGAAAGCCTTACCAGTGTATTACTTATCCTTGCGCACGCTTTGAGAGTGGCGAGAGCGACCTCAACAAGGCTTGGGGTGACGGTTACGGACATCGCGCAAGCAAGTTTTTCTTTGGCGCGCCTTATCTTGACGGACAAAAGCCGAGCATCTTCCTCGGTCGCGGCATCTACACGCGTCACAAGTTTGTCGCACTTGATGTTGACCCTGCAACTCACGCCCTGAAAGAGCGTTGGCGCTGGATGAACAATTCCCCCGGTCCTTGGTACGGACAAGGATATCACAATTACGGCATCGCCGATGTTGATATGGACGGACGCGACGAAATTGTCTGGGGCTCAATGGTTATTGACGATAACGGCAAGGGACTTTCCACTTGCGGACTTGGTCATGGTGACGCACAGCACCACGGCGATTTAGACCCTTATTCCTACGGACTTGAAGGCTTCTTCTGCAATGAATCGTCGCCAGCAAACAATTTCCGTAACCTTACAACCTCAAAACTCTATCATCGTTATGCCGCTTCCGGTGATGACGGTCGTGCCATCGCCGGCAATTTCTGCGGCTCTGTTCCTGGTGCTATGGCGTTCTCGGCTCACGAGAATCCTATCAGTTGTGCCTCATGGAATGTGGAGAGCGGACTTGTCAAGGACGGAGTGGGAATGAATTTCCGCTGTTACTGGGATGGCGACCTCCTCGAAGAAACATATAACGGCGGCGACGCTACCGTTGGAACAATTACAAAATACGGCAGTTGGACAGCGCTGAAAGAACTCACAGGCACGCTGACCAACAACTCCACCAAGGCTACTCCTTCTTACATGGGAGATATCTTTGGCGACTGGCGTGAGGAATTTATCGCTCGTACACCCGACAATAACATCCGCATCTACACCAGCACCATCAGTACAAACTGGCGTATGCAGAGCCTCTGGTACGACCATCAGTACCGCAACGGCATGGTTTGGGAACCTTGTGGCTACAACCAGCCACCTCACACTTCCTTCTTTGTCGGCGAACTTGAGGGCTATACTGCAGCACCGCCGTCACTCACTATGACTGGCCGTGAGGCTGTTGCCAACGGCGGCACTATCAGCCACAACGGAAAAGATGTCATCACCTGCGAGACAAACGACATGACTGTTGCCGTTGCCGATGGCGCAGCGCCAACTACTTATATTGACAACGCTCCTTCATGGGTACAAGGCTCAGCTCCTTCCGAAGCGACAGCCTCCTCATATAATATTACATATAAATATTACACTCACACACTTACAGGCGGAGCTTTCGCTGGCGACATGAATTTGGTCAAGCAGGGCGCGGGCACACTCGTTATGCCTAACGCCACACACACCTACAAGGGAAAGACCGATGTCTGGGAAGGTACGCTCACTTTCGACGGAAAACTTCCTAACAGCCGCGTCTTCCTCAATCGCCACACCGCGCTCAATAGCGACGGTGGTGAGTTCGGAAAATCTATCGAGGCTTATTACAACGCCATAATTCGTCCGGGCGGACAAGCGGCAAAGGCTGGTAGCATTACTGCCGACTCCCTCATCCTGCGTTACGGCGCAGTGGTTGAACTCGACATTTACAGCGATGGTCTCGCTGCTGATAAACTTAACGCCAACGTCCTTCTTGTTGAAAAGAAAAACTGGAAGATAGGTCCAAAATATCTTGCACCAGTATTTCGTATCAGCGCCCACGCAGCGCAAGGAGCAACTGCCATTGCCGACGGGGTTTATGATCTCGGAACGATAGGTAAAATTGTTGGCGACATCTCAAATATCGCTATTGAAGGTATGACAATGCAGAAAGCCACGCTCTCCCACGAGAACGGCAAACTTCTGCTCACCGTTAAGAACTTTGACACAGAACCTGTAACGTGGACTGGTGCCAACAACAGCAAGTGGAATGTTGATGGCGATGTAAATTTCCAGAGCAAGTTGACTGAAAAGAATTCGCCTTTCTACAATGGTTCAGACGTAACCTTCGACGACCGCGCAACAAACACAGATGTCATACTTGCATCAAACGTGGCACCAGCGAGCATTACTTTCGCTAACGAGACTGCCGAATACAACATTTCTGGTAATTACAGCATAGTCGGCGAGCCTGACATTACGAAGAAAGGCGCGGGCAAGGTTGTACTCTCTACCATCAACGAAGCTGGTTTCACTTTCATCGAGGGCGGTTCGCTTTATGTTTCTTCACTTGCCAACACCGTCGGCACCGACTGCGGCACTCTCGGCAAGGCATCAAAGACTATCACACTCAAGAACGAAGGTGCGCTGGGCATCAGCAAGACCATGACAAGTTCCCACAGGATTGTCTGCGGCAGCGGCAATGGCACGATTGATGTGCCTGGCGGAGTAACATTCACGCAGTCGGGAGCAATAGCCTGCTCTAATGAGGGCGAACTTATCAAGACAGGCTCGGGAGCAATGGTTTTGACGGGAGGTCTTACTGCCGCCAAACTTACTGTCAATGGTGGTTCGTTCGACTATTCCGGCACCAACTACACCAAGACTACCACACTAAACGGTACTTCCAACCTCTACGGCGTTGGTCTCAGGACCGCACCATTGGTTGTGTCCAAAGGCGCGCGAGCATCGCTCACTACGCTGACTGGTCAAACCTACACCAACAACCTCACAGGTGGAGGACAGATAACCATCTATTCCGCTACACAGAAAGGCTCAGGATGGTATGCTACACGCACCCCACTGCAGCTTAAGATGACCAACTTCGAGGGAACAATCGTTGCCAACGCAACTTATGCCGACGATGGCCGTTTCACCTTCGACACTTCATCCGGATCCGACACGTGGACACTTAATATCCCTGCCAACCGTTTTGTGCAGAACTCCGGAAAGACGTTGTGCATAGGCGCGGTGACAGGCTCTGGAACTCTCGGCGGCACTTGCACATTCTCGCAGAGCGGCAGTTCGGCAATCAACACATGGCAGGTGGGCAACGACACCGACTTCCAGTTTGACGGCGCAGTCGTTGACAATGCAAAATTCACCAAGATGGGTAGTGGCAAGATGACTGCCAACGCCGCTTGGACTACCACAGGCGCTGTAAACATCAACGAAGGTATGCTCATCAGCAAGATGGGTACATTCCTCGGAACAGGTGCGCTGACCGTTGGCGAGGGCGGTTCATACCTTGCAACATCAACTTTACTCAAGGGCACCTCTACATCCAAGCCAATAACCAACAGTTCTGTCGTTGTCAGCGGAACCTTCCAGTGCGGCTCGTCAGCAACTACCACTATGGGCTTCCTCTATTTCGGCGCTAAGAGCCTTACCATCAAATCTACAGGTACTTACCGCATCGGAATATCCAAGCCTGCCTCCTCAGAGACAAGCCCTGGCTGCACACACATCTTCGGCGACGGCGAGAAAGCGGCGCTCACCTTAGAGGACGGAGTCACAGTGGAAGTTTATCTCTCTTCTACTTACGACCCTACAACCACCATCGGCACTGACAAGACAAAGACCGACACTTTCCAAGCATTCAGCGGCTTCAAAACCACTAATATCGGCAGTGTCACCTTCGTCCTCCCAGCACTCCCTTACGGCTATGTTTGGGATACCACCGATTTCGCTAACGGCTATCTTTCAATCCGTTACGACATCGCTGCCCACATTCAGAATGCTAACACCCTTGACGGGGAGACAAAAGAAGACAAAATCTACAACATCAATGGAGTTCGCGTGAAGCAAATTGGCAGTGGCGTTTATATCAAGAACGGAAAGAAGGTTTATCTGAAGTAATTCAACCATCAATAATTTTTAACTTTATTACTATGAGAAAATCATTACTTTTTGCATTTGCAATGTTGCTATCCGCAACTGCTGCATTAGCGCAGGCTGTAGGCGATTACGTCTATGCTGCTAATGGCAAGTACAAGATTACTGCAGACAAAGTCTCTGGTATTGTCAATGCTGACTATACTGGCTGGACAGTAATCTCAGCCACAGAGGGTGCAGTTCCTTCTGATGTGTTCACTTTCAACAACGGTTTCCAGGCTGTAAAGACTGCCGTTACTGAGGGTATCAGTTATCAGTTGGCATCTGTTGACCCTAACACTAACTATGTGGTTACATTCAAGATTACCCAGGAGACGGAAACCACTCCTAACTTTGCTACCCATGTGGGCTATTGCGACCACATCGCGGGCGACGCAAACATCTGTATGCTCAATATCAAAGGTGTCAACGTTAACGACGAGACTGACGTTGCAGAGTGTGCCAAGGCTGTCATGATACTCCCCGGCGAGGCTCATACTTACTCCTTCGGCATCAATGGTGATGGTGTTGCACGCGATTACAAGATTGAACTTTGCGGATGGGCAGAAGCCATTGTTATCAACGACATCAAGGTTCAGGAGGCTATCCGCGTAGGCGACGACCGCCTTGTCACTCCTTATCTCGACCACGCAAAGCAGATTAAGAACCTTCGCACATGGGACGCAAGCGACTATCTCGAAGCTCTCACCGAGAATATCGAACTTGCTGAGGCTTGTATTGCTAACCCAGATGCAGAGGTTGCTGATGTAGAAGGAGTTATTGAAGGCTTGAAGGAGTCTGTCAACGACTTCCAGAACAACTGCATGGACGCTCAGCTCACTTCTGATGCTGATAAAATCCTCCTCGCTGCGGCGAAAGTGCAGAAGGTTAGCAACATCGGTGTTTGGGAAGGCACTGGCGGTGGCGCTGGTCGTGTTCACGCTAACCAAGGAGAGCGCTATGACGTAGGTCATTATGCAGGCAACACCACTTGGGGCTACGGCACTGGAAGCATAGGCATTATATATAGAACAGAACTCCAGCCGGGTTCTTATGTATTCTCTATGCAGCAGAGAGCCGGCACGCGCGAGAAGGGCACTTCTTCTTGTTGGGATGTAAACCAGGGTCTTGAGGCTGTCTATAGCGCAATGTACATCCGTACTATCGGAACAGAGAAAGAAGAAGCTGAAATCTCTAACTTCAATCCTGACTACGAGGAGGGCAAGGCTTTGGCTTTCACTAAGACTAACCTCCACGCTGTTGACGACAAGAAGGTGACTATCTCTGTAAACATCACAGAGGCTGGCACTTACGAGTTCGGTGTTAAGACTTATGCTCTTGAGAACACTAAGGAATTGAAGAATGGTGGTACATTTGAGCCTTACGATGCACAGATTTTTGCTAAGACTAATGCTAAGTACACAAAGGCTGAGTACGACTATGAGGCTGACGTGCTGGAGCAGATTACTGCTGCTCGTACAAACCTCACTACTGCTACGGAGGCTCTCGCTGACGCTTCACAGCCTTGGGGCAAGGCAGAACTCCAGGAGGCTGTCAACGCTTACGAACCTGTAACTGCTGCTTACGAGCTGTGGAATGAGGACGAAATTATCGCTACATACAACAAGGAATTGTACGACAAGACTAAGGGTCTTGAGGTTCTTAATGAGGAATACAGCACAGAGGAAGAACCTGTTTACTATCGTCTCATGGCTTCTGAGGTTTACCGCCTTGCAACTAAGGGCATAATCGCCGCTAACAAGGCTTTCACAGCAAAGAACGACACTCTCGCTTCTCTCGACAAGGCTATTGCTGACGCTTCTGCTGCCCTTCAGTATCGCATCTACGACTATGCTACTGCCAAGCCAGCCCTCGTTTCCGCTATCGAGAACGCAAAGGGTGTCTATGCCAACATGTTCGCTGGTGAATACTCTGAGGAGAATGTTCAGACTATCCTTGCTACCATCGACGCTCTCACAGTTGCAGTCGACGCTATGAAGACTTCTATCCCTTCTTCAGCTATTACCGTACTTGCTGACATCGACTTCGAGTCTGCTCCTTACGTTGACCCAGCTGCTGGTGACCCCGCTGTTGCCAATGTTGAGGCAACATTCAATGGCAAGGTTAACTCTATGCTCGTAAACAGCTACACTTCTCTCGAGATTTCTGGAGGCAACATGGCTATTGCTTCTCAGGTAGGTATTCTCGATAATGGAGAGGTTCTGCTTCCTGGTGTATTCCGCTTAGGAAACTCAGAGGGTGTTGTTGAATTCGACCCAACTGCTGACTACGGCGATGACGTACTTCGATTCTCTATGGACTTCTGGGTAGGCAACCTCTCTGGCAGGAACGCTGGCTTCTACATCAAGGACGCTAACGAGGAAAATATCGGTGGTATCTTCTTCAGCCGTTACAATGGCACTACAGAATACGACCCAACAAACATCTTCGCTCTTGGAGGTATCACAGGTCTTGGCTCAAGCTCTGTAAGTAACGCAGCTATCTGCGTAGAGACTAACCTTACTAAGTTCGAGTATGTTCTTGACTACGGTACAAAGAAGGCTTACTGCACAACAATCAATGGTTCTAAGGGCACATTCACTTCTGAGTTCGTTGACTTCTCTGGTGCAAGTGTTGCCAAGTTCATCCTCAAGTCTAACTATAACAACGACGCTCGTCGCTGCTGGTTCGACAACCTTAAGATTGAGCGCATCAAGACAGACCCATCATCCGCTATCCGAAATATCAACAACACATCTGCTAACAACGACGGCAAGATTTACACTATTTCCGGTATAGAGGTTAAGAATCCTGTTAAGGGCGTTTACATCAGGAACAACAAGAAGTTTGTTGTGAAGTAATAGCAATAGCAATACAATAGTAATGCTTGCGTAATTATTGGTTTCGTGTGGGGATGACACGATATTTACACCCCCACCAAGCCAATAACTGCGCAAGCATTTTCTTTGGGATAGTAGGTGAACGCAAGTATTGTTATGTTTGTTAGGTTATGTTAGGTTATGTTATTTTAACCCAAAAAGTTTTGGCATACGATTTGCTTATTATGGTTTGTATAATACTTAAAGTAACAAAGGAAGATTAATAAAGTAACAAAGGAGGATTTATTATGACAAATCAGAACTATGGCAATCAAGCTAACAACACGGGAAAGCAGAGTAAGTATGAAAACTTGGAGAAATACGGTCGCAACCTTGTTGACGCGGCACGTCAGGGGAAACTTGACCCTGTTATAGGTCGTGACGACGAGATAAGGCGTATTTTGCAGATATTGTCGCGCCGCACGAAGAACAACCCTATACTCATCGGTGAGCCAGGAACGGGCAAAACGGCTATTGTGGAAGGTCTTGCCGGCAGAATTGTACGCGGCGATGTGCCTGAGAATTTGAAGCAGAAGAAGCTCTACTCGCTCGATATGGGAGCGTTAGTGGCTGGCGCAATGTACAAGGGAGAGTTTGAGGACAGACTGAAGAAGGTGGTGAACGAGGTGGTTAGCAGCGAGGGAGAGATAATCCTGTTTATTGACGAGATTCACACTCTTGTGGGCGCAGGCAAGGGGGAAGGCGCTATGGACGCTGCCAACATCCTGAAGCCGGCTCTCGCTCGTGGCGAACTGCGTGCTATTGGCGCGACAACACTCGACGAGTATCAGAAATATTTTGAGAAGGACAAAGCTCTCGAACGCCGCTTCCAGACAATTGTTGTGGATGAGCCCGACGAGCAGTCGGCAGTAAGCATTCTCCGAGGACTGAAAGAGAAGTACGAGGGGCATCACAAGGTGCGCATCAAGGACGATGCTTGCATTGCCGCGGTGAAGTTGTCGGCACGCTATATCTCTGACCGCTGTCTGCCGGATAAAGCCATTGACCTCATCGACGAGGCGGCTGCAAAACTGAGGATGGAGCGTGACTCTGTGCCTGAGGAGATTGACGAGTTGGCAAGGAAGATTCAGCAACTGGAGATAGAGCGCGAGGCAATAAGACGCGAGAAATCCACGAGCAGGACCGACGAGGCAGCGCTCAGCGAGCAGAAGGAGAAATCGCTCACTGAGGAGATAAATGCTCTCAAGGTGAAGGAATACGAGATGCGCACGCAATGGGAGCAGGAGAAAAGTCTCGCCAACAAGATTCAGCAGAACAAAGACCAGATAGAGAAGCTGAAGTTGGAGGCTGACAGCGCTGAGCGCGAGGGCAACTACGCTCGCGTGGCAGAGATACGCTACGGCATCTTGCAGAAACTTGAGGAGGACATAAGGAAGACGGAAACGGAGCTTGCTGGCGAAATGATTCGCGACGAGGTGACTGCCGACGACATCGCAGAGGTGGTTTCCAGATGGACCGGCATCCCTGTGGCGCGTATGCTGCAAAGCGAGAGGGAGAAACTTCTTAACATTGAGGAGGAACTGCACAATCGTGTAATCGGACAGCAGGAGGCAATAGATGCTGTGGCTAACGCCATACGCCGCTCGCGTGCCGGTCTGCAAGACGCAAAACGCCCGATAGCCTCATTCCTCTTCCTTGGTAGCACTGGTGTGGGCAAGACAGAGTTGGCTAAGGCTCTCGCGGAATATCTGTTTAACGACGAGACAATGATGACGCGTATAGACATGAGCGAGTATCAGGAGAAACATACGGTGAGCAGACTCATCGGCGCGCCTCCGGGATATGTGGGGTACGATGAGGGTGGCCAGCTGACAGAGGCGGTGCGCAGAAAGCCGTATTCTGTGGTGCTGTTCGACGAGATTGAGAAGGCTCATCCGGATGTGTTCAACACCCTGCTGCAAGTGCTTGACGACGGTCGTCTGACTGACAACAAGGGGCGTACGGTGAACTTCAAGAACACCATTATCATCATGACCTCAAATCTCGGAAGTCAGTTGATAAATGACTATTATGCGTCTGACTCGCAAACGGTTGCCGAAAAAAGACGCGAGGCATTGAAGGAAAACATTCTCACTATGCTGAAACAAAATGTGAGACCGGAGTTCCTTAATCGTATAGACGAGACAATTCTGTTTGAACGCCTCAACAAAGACGAGGTAAGACAGATAGTGGAACTGCAGATAACTATCCTTTACCGCATGCTCAAGGAACAGGACATAGAACTGCGCGTGTGTCCCGATGCCATCGACCTCTTGGCAGAAAAGGGTTACGACCCAGAGTTTGGCGCACGCCCTGTGAAACGCGCCATCCAGCACAACCTTCTCAACCAACTGAGCAAGGCTATATTGGCAGGAGTCGTAAATGCACAAAAAACGATAATGGTGAAGTGCAAGGAAGGGGAACTGGAGATAACGGATTAACCGTTATTAGTGGTTTCCACGAGTCTCTGAACATACTGACAGAGCATGTTTATGCCTGAACTATTGTCGCCACCGTTGGGCAGTATGATGTCGGCATATTTCTTTGTCGGCTCAATGAACTGCTCGTGCATGGGCTTGAGGACTTCAAGATAGCGGTCGATAACCATGCTGACAGTGCGGCCGCGGTCAACAGTGTCGCGCAGAATGTTTCGGATAAGCCGCTCGTCAGCATCGGTGTCAACATAAATCTTTAAATCCATCATGTCGCGCAATGCAGGGTTGGTAAGGGTCATAATTCCCTCAATTAGTATGACCTTGTGAGGCTCGACATGAATGGTTTCAGGGAGACGGTTGGAAATGATGTAACTGTAAGTAGGCTGTTCGATGGGCATTCCGTTCTTCAGCATGTCGATATGCTCGACGAGAAGCTGCCAGTCGAACGCGTCGGGATGGTCAAAGTTTATCTGACTGCGCTCTTCAGGAGTCAGGTTGGAAGTGTCGTTGTAATACGAGTCTAACGGCACAACGGCTACATAATTCTTCGGCAGGGCATTAACAAGTTTCTTAACGACGGTCGTCTTGCCAGAGCCTGTACCGCCAGCAATACCTATGATTGTCATGATTAAGCAGGGGTTTATAAGGGAGTAATAGTTTGTTTCTATGACCGCAAAGTTAATTATTATATATCAAATTAGCAACTTTTTGCATGTAAATATGTTCCAAAAACGAAAAACTTGCAAAATAGATTTGGTATATTGATTAAAAACTTTACCTTTGCACGAAAATTTGCTATAACAAAATATATTTATTATGAAATTAGGACTTGATATAGGTGGAACAAATTCCGTGTTCGGCGTTGTTGATGACAACGGAACTGTCGTGGCTACTGGCAGCCTGAAGACATCGACATACAAGACTGCTGAGGAATTTGTTGAAGATTCAAAGAAACTTATTGAGCAACTTGGTGAGGAAATCGGTGGCAAAAACAAGATTACAGGTTTTGGCATTGCCGCACCAAACGCTAATCATTATACTGGCGAAGTTGGTCCGGCACCCAATGTGGTGTGGGCACACGACGAGAAGTGTAATCTCGGAAGTCTGATGGAAGAGGCAACGGGCATTCCTTGCTCCGTAACAAACGACGCCAACGCTGCCGCTCTCGGAGAGAAGAAATACGGCGTCGGCAAGAAGTTCAAGGACTTCATCATGATAACTCTTGGCACAGGTCTCGGTTCCGGAATAATCGTAAACCACGAGTTGCTTTACGGCAAGAATGGCTATGCAGGCGAGCTCGGACATGTTTACCGTCAGGAAGCTGCTGACAGGATGTGCGGTTGCGGTCGTATGGGATGTCTCGAGACAATTTGTTCTGCAACAGGTGTGGCACGCACAGCACGTAAAATGCTGGAGGAGAGCAATGAGCCTTCTTTGCTGCGTGAACTGAAACCTGAAGAGATAACATCTTATGAGGTGTCAAAGGCTGCTGAAAAGGGCGACAAACTTGCAAAGGCTGTCTATGACTTTACTGGTGAAGTTCTCGGAAAGGCTTGTGCTGATTTCGCAACATTCATTTCTCCTGAAGCTTTCATCTTCTTTGGCGGTATGGCAAAGTCAGGCGACTTGCTGTTGGGGCCTCTGAGAAAAGCTTATAAGGAGAACGCAATGCACCTTTTCCGCGATGAAGTCAAGTTCCTTGCAAGCACTGTTGAAGGCAGCAATGCGGCTGTGATTGGCGCAGCAGCAGTGGCACCATAATTCCACTTTTTGCATAAAATGATAGAAAATCTAAGAATAGTTTTTATGGGAACTCCAGAGTTTGCTGTTGGCACTCTGGAGCGACTTGTTAATGAGGGTTACAATGTAGTGGCTGTTGTTACGCAGCCAGATAAGCCTGTTGGTCGTCATCAAGACACTCTCCAGCCTCCCGCTGTCAAGGTTTTTGCCACTGAACACAACATTCCAGTGCTTCAACCGGTGAAGATGAAAGACGAGGCGTTTGTGGAAGCTTTGCGCGCTTACGACGCTGACATCTTTGTGGTGGTGGCTTTCCGTATGTTGCCAGAGGTGGTGTGGGCGATGCCTCGTTTTGGCACTTTCAATGTTCATGCGGCTCTGCTTCCGCAATATCGTGGCGCAGCGCCTATAAACTGGGCGGTAATAAACGGCGAGACGCAAACCGGCGTTACAACATTCTTCCTTGATCATGACATCGACACGGGGCGCATAATCCTGAAGAAGACTTTTGACATTGCCGATGACTACAATGTGGAAGATGTCTATGACGGACTGATGAAACTCGGCGCAGACATAGCTGTGGAGACATTGGAAAAAGTGATTGCCACAGACGGCAATGTGGAGACAATAGCGCAGGAAGACACCTTGACAGACGAGGAGTTTGAAAACCTAAAACCTGCGCCAAAGATTTTCCGCGAAACTTGCGAGATAAACTGGCAGCAACCTTGCAAGAAGATTTACGACTTTATCCGCGGCTTGTCGCCAGTTCCCGGAGCTTGGACAACTCTTGTTCAGGGAGAGAAGCAGACTGTGATGAAGATATACAAAGCGAGCAAGACCGGTCAGTCTTGCTCACAATATAAGCCGGGCGATGTGCTTATCGAAGGTAAACAGTTTCTGATAGCCACTGCCGACAATTTCTTATCTATTGATGTTCTTCAGCTTCAGGGGAAAAAGCGCACTGAGGCAAGAGATTTCATCAATGGTTTCCGCGTCGTGGATGACCTTCACCGAAATTCCTCGGTGGTCTGTTTTGTCCGTTAGGTCTGAAGCCTGGCATTCGACCACCTTTCATAAAGCGGTATAACTGAGGAATTTCCTTGCACATACCATCAACGAGCAAACGAGCAACAGCGCGCGCGCCGTCAATGTTGTAATGGGTGTTGTCCTGTCTGCCTTTAGGTATCTCAGGAATCTCGCCTGCGGCATACCACATGTGAATCTTCTTTGAGCGTTCTTTTCCGAGCGCCTGCTCAAGTTGGTGTGTCAGTTTGTTGGCGTCAACGAATGGCGCGCCCATTTCAAGGGCTACCTCGCGCGGTGCGTAACGGTAATATCCGTGAGTGTCGTAGAGAGTATCACCCTCTTCCTTGTCCTTGTTTTTAGCCGTCTGGTCGCCAATGGCTGTAGTGTTGCGCAAAGCCTCGTCGTCATCGTTCTTTGGAACTTGCTTGTAGAAGTTTCTGCGTACAACACAGTTCATGACAATAGGCTTGCCTCCCTTTTCGCGGGTTTCGACGATGAACTTCTTAATATTAGCGTCGAAAGTTGAACCCGGATCAGTGTGGCGGTCAGCCTGTGGCTTCTCGTCGTTGTGACCGAACTGGATGACAACATAATCGCCAGGTTTGATTTTGTCGAGCACCTTTTGCCAACGACCTTCGTCAATGAAACTCTTTGATGAGCGACCGTTGACAGCGTGATTGTCAACAACAAGTTTTGTTTCGTCAAACAAATCCTGCACCATCATTCCCCAACCGCGTTCAGGTCCCTTGGTTGTGTCTTTGTTTGCCATTGTGGAGTCACCAATCATAAACATTGTGACAACGCTGTCTTGCGTCATTGAACATAACGCGATGAGCGTAAAGGAAAGAAATAGAAGTTTTTTCATGAGCCTGATTATTTAAATCCAAAAATACTTCAAAATTCTAATGATTTTTTTTGGTTAAAAATGCTTTTTGCGTTCTGTGTAGTTATGCGGTCAATCTCTGCCGTTGTGGTGTCGTATATTTCCGCCAATTTTGTCATAATGAATGGAATATAAGCACTTTCGTTGCGTTTTCCGCGCATTGGAACTGGCGCCATGTAAGGTGCGTCGGTTTCAAGCACGATGCGTGATAGCGGAACAACCGCCTTCAGTGTGTCGGGAAGATTACTCTTCTTAAATGTAAGAACGCCGCCGATGCCAAGAGTAAAATTCTGAAACTCTAAAAGTTCTTCTGCCTCGTGTGAATTGCCTGTAAAACAGTGGAAAACTCCGCCCGGAAGTTCCGCCTTGTATTTGCGGAGAATCTTTACCATCTCGTTCTGCGCCTTGCGGCAATGAATCATCAGTGGCAGTCGGGTTTCCACACTCCATTTCACCTGCTTCTCAAAAGCAAGAAGTTGCTCCTGCTCAAATTCTCGGCTCCAATAATAGTCGAGTCCCACTTCGCCGATGGCAATAACTCTTTGAGCAGAACTAAGATTGCTGTAAATGTAATCTTTCATTTGCGCAAGAACATCCTGCCAGTCTTCCTTAACATCTTCCGGGTGCAAGCCCATCATGGGGAAGATGAAGTCTGGATATTTTGCGCAAGTTTCAGGCACAGTCCTGAGCGAGTCTAGGTTAATGGCAGGCAGGAACATCATTTCGCAACCAGCCTCTTTTGCTCTTGCGATAACTTCGGGGAAGTCGGACTGAAATTCCTCGCCGTCAATATGTATATGTGTGTCTATCATAATATTATGTCTGTCAGATGATAATGTCTTTCGAACAATTGTATCTTTAGAATAATTGTATCTTTAGAAGAATCCTCTGTGTCAAATATTTAGGTGGGTTCTATAAATTAGTTCCCACAAGTTTAATTATTAATGGGTTTATGTATGGCTTGGTCATTTTGAGTTTTTTATTGGCATCTTACCTTCCCTTTTGTAACGAAAGAT
>JABUUE010000009.1:74017-91368 GCA_021443335.1 Bacteroidaceae bacterium | reverse complement strand
CTTACTCACGCTCGACAATTTAAGTAAACTTAATTGTACTTGCTTAATCGTAACTTTGCCGCATAAACAGAGAACTTTCGTTCATAAAATGTGTAAAATGCGATAAGTTTTCGTTCATATTTTGTGTAAAACATTATTGGTTTTCGTTCATATAATGTGTAAGGCTTATATATGGAAAGAAACATACTACATAAACTGCTTGACTGGAAGAATAGCAAACGCAGAAAACCTCTAATTGTGGAAGGTGCCAGACAGGTAGGCAAGACGTGGGCAATCAGGGAATTTGCGAAACGATATTATGACCACCTTGCCTATATAAACTATGAGGAAACCAAGCATCTTCAAGGGATGTTTCTTCAAGACTATGACACGAACCGCATACTTCGTGTCATACGTACTCAGTGCGGTGTGCCGTGTGAAGCAGGCAAGACTCTTATATTTCTTGATGAGATACAGGAGGCAGACGGTGGCCTCACTGCCTTGAAGTATTTCTGCGAGAATTGTCCTGAGCATCATATCATAGTGGCTGGCTCTTTGTTGGGCATATCCTTGCATCGAGGAATATCGTTCCCTGTGGGTAAGGTTAACTTCATACAGATGCATCCGATGAACTTTTGTGAGTTTCTAATGGCTGTTGGTGATATGGCGCTCGTTTCGGCAATAGAGGAAAAAGACACAAACACGCTATCCCTTTTTCATGACAAGCTTACCAATCGCCTTAAGGAATATTTTCTTGTGGGAGGTATGCCTGAAGCGGTTCAGGCATACGCTGACGATGCGGAATGGAGCGATATTCGTGAGATACATAACGAAATACTTCGTGGCTATGAAGATGACTTCTATAAGCATGCCGAGGGTGCTCTTGTGGAGCGCTTGAGACAGGTGTGGCGTTCAATTCCGAGTCAACTTAGTCGTGAAAACAAGAAATTCTTATTCGGTTTAATCCGAAATGGTGCCAGAGCTCGTGAGTATGAAGTAGCCTTGCAATGGTTGTTTGATGCGGGGATATTACATCAGGTAAGCAGGGTGACAAAACCAGGGCTCCCACTATCTGCTTATCGTGACGGGAAAGCATTTAAGGTATATCTTAACGACATTGGACTTCTCTGTGCGATGAGTGGACTTGAAGCTAAGATATTGTTGGAGGGTTCTGCTGTCTTCACAGAGTTCAAGGGCGCTTTGACAGAACAGTTTGTTTTCCAGCAACTCCACGAAACGACAGAGCTGTTTTACTGGTCAAAGGACAACTCGCAACAAGAAGTGGATTTCTTGTTACAGCATGACAACGAACTATTGCCAATAGAATGCAAGGCGGAGGAGAATCTGAAATCGAAGAGTCTGAAGAGTTTCATTGATGAGCATGACATCAAAC
This sequence comes from Bacteroidaceae bacterium, assembly GCA_021443335.1. GTDB lineage: Bacteria > Bacteroidota > Bacteroidia > Bacteroidales > Bacteroidaceae > Prevotella. The sequence goes on along the minus strand of JABUUE010000009.1, from coordinate 89,996 downwards.
ATGCTGTCAAAGTATCGATGAAGCCCTATAACGAAAGTGCTGCCATTGTGACCAATGCTCCTTTATATATTATCCCAAATAGTTTATTAGAAAAATAATTTGAGTTAAATAAAAGGAAACAAATTAGCACAAATAACTTCACAAAAATATTTTACTGAAAGAAAATAACGTAATTATTCGTAATAATATAAAGGGGCCAAAGCCAAGGCCAAAGCCAGAGCCTTTTAGGGGGCTGGGGGGCTAATATTCCCCCCAAGCCTTTATCTCTATCTCGTCGAGTTTCTTTGTAGTGAACGCATTGATGAATGCGGAGGCGAGGCGCGGGTTGGTTATCAACGGAATGTTGAGGTCTATCGCCGCGCGGCGTATCTTGTAGCCGTTGCTGAGCTCGCCGACACTAAGGTTCTTAGGCACGTTGACCACCATGTCTATCTCTTTGCGGTGGAGCAGGTCGAGGGCGGCAGGGATGTTGTCCGGGTTGTCGCCAACCTCCGACGGCCATAATACCCTTGTGTTCTCTATATTGTTTTCCGTGAGATAGCGGCTGGTGCCACCGGTGGCGTATATCTTGTAGCCATGTTCCTGCAGACGTTTTGCCGCGTCGAGCATCTCCGCCTTCTGCTTTCCAGAGCCTGTTGAGAGCAGAATATTCTTGTTTGGTATGCGATGGCCTACTGACAGCATGGCGCAGAGTAGGGCAGAGGCGCTGTCGTCGCCGATGCATCCCACCTCGCCTGTCGATGCCATATCCACTCCAAGTACTGGGTCTGCCTTCTGCAGACGGTTGAAAGAGAACTGTGACGCCTTGATGCCCACATAGTCGAGGTCGAAGAGGTTCTTGTGCGGACGCTCTACCGGTAGTCCGAGCATGATGCGTGTGGCTATCTCGATAAGGTTTATCTTCAGCACCTTGCTGACGAATGGGAACGAGCGTGAGGCACGGAGGTTGCACTCGATGACCTTGATATCGTTGTCGCGTGCGAGATACTGTATGTTGAACGGACCAGAGATGTTCAGCTCTTTTGCTATATGGCGACTAATCTTCTTTATCCTTCTCACCGTCTCCACATAGAGCTTCTGCGGCGGGAACTGTATCGTTGCGTCGCCCGAATGGACGCCGGCAAACTCTATATGCTCGCTGATGGCGTAGGCGATAATCTCGCCGTCCTTGGCTACCGCATCCATCTCCACCTCTTTGGCATGCTCTATGAAGCGGCTAACCACCACAGGATGCTTCTTGCTCACGTTGGCAGCCAACTGCAGGAAGCGCTCTAACTCGTCCTGGTTGGAGCATACGTTCATCGCCGCGCCGGAAAGCACGTACGACGGACGCACAAGGACAGGGAATCCCACCTTGCCGATGAAGCTGTTGATATCGTCCATAGATGTCAGCGCCGCCCATTCTGGCTGGTCAACACCTATGCGGTCGAGCATGGCGGAGAACTTGTCGCGGTCCTCGCAGTTGTCGATGCTCTCAGGGGTTGTTCCGAGGATAGGCACATCCTCTGTGGCGAGACGCATGGCGAGGTTGTTAGGAATCTGTCCGCCAGTAGAGACAATAACGCCGTGAGGGTTCTCTATCTCTATGATGTCCATGACACGCTCGAAGGTCAGTTCGTCGAAATAGAGACGGTCGCACATGTCGTAGTCGGTGGAGACAGTCTCAGGGTTGTAGTTTATCATCACTGAGCAGTAGCCCTCCTTGCGGATGGTGTTAAGGGCCTGCACGCCGCACCAGTCGAACTCTACCGACGAGCCTATGCGGTAAGCGCCAGAGCCGAGGACGATGATGGAAGGGGACTGTTGAGTAATGACTGATGACTGCTGAGTAATGACTGATGACTGTTCGCCCATATTATAGGTCACATACAGATAGTTTGTCTGTGCCGGATATTCGGCGGCAAGGGTGTCTATACGCTTTACGACAGGCGTGATGCCCATCTGCTTGCGGTGCTTGCGCACGATGTTTGTCGCCTCCTCCTGGTCTATCTGCGTCTCCAGACCTACGGCGCGAGATATCTGGAAGTCGGTAAATCCCTGCACCTTCGCGCGGCGCATGAGGTCGGCCTTGACAACCTTCAGCGAGCCGCACTGCTGCAGTTCGGTGTATGTGTTGTGAATGTTCTGCAGTTTGTACAGGAACCACTTGTCAATCTTCGTGAGTTCGTGGATATGGTCTATGGTATAGCCCTGGCAGATGGCTTTCTCTATGATGAGCACACGCTTGTCTGTAGGCGCTTTCAGTTGCGCGTCGATATCGTCTATCTGCAACTCCTTGTTGCCAACAAAGCCGTGGAGACCTTGTCCTATCATGCGCAGTCCCTTCTGTATAGCCTCCTCGAAGGTGCGGCCGATAGCCATAACCTCGCCGACCGACTTCATGGAAGAGCCAAGCTCACGGTCAACACCGCGGAACTTGCCGAGGTCCCAGCGCGGAATCTTGCAGACCACATAGTCGAGTGCCGGCTCGAAGAAGGCGGGAGTGGTCTTGGTGACGGAATTCTTCAGGTCGAAGAGTCCGTAGCCGAGGCCGAGTTTTGCTGCCACAAAAGCCAACGGATAGCCTGTAGCCTTGCTCGCAAGTGCTGACGAACGACTAAGACGGGCATTGACCTCAATGACGCGGTAGTCCTCAGACTCAGGGTCGAAGGCGTACTGCACATTACACTCGCCGACGATGCCTATATGACGTATAATCTTTATGGCAAGGGCGCGTAGCTTGTGGTATTCGCTGTTGGTGAGTGTCTGCGACGGAGCTATCACGATAGACTCGCCGGTATGTATGCCGAGAGGGTCGAAGTTCTCCATGTTGCAGACGGTGATGCAGTTGTCGTAGCGGTCGCGCACCACCTCATACTCTATCTCTTTCCAACCCTTTAGCGACTTCTCCACGAGCACCTGCGGAGAGAAGGAGAATGCCTTCTCCGCCAGTTTGTTCAACTCCTCCTCATTGTCGCAGAAGCCGGAGCCGAGACCGCCAAGAGCGTAGGCTGCACGGATGATTACGGGATAGCCTAACTCTCTCGCCGCCTTGCGAGTGTCTTCTATGTTCTCGCAGGCATGACTTTTGATGGTCTTTACATTAATCTCGTCGAGCCTGTTCACGAAGAGCTCGCGGTCTTCGGTGTCGATGATAGCCTGCACAGGAGTTCCAAGCACCTCCACACCGTATTTCTCGAGGATGCCGCTCTTGTACAGCTCCACGCCGCAGTTGAGGGCTGTCTGTCCTCCGAAGGCGAGGAGAATGCCTTGTGGCTGCTCCTTCTGTATCACTTTTTCAACAAAAAAAGGTGTTACAGGCAGGAAATAAATCTTGTCTGCAACACCTTCAGATGTCTGTACTGTGGCGATATTAGGATTGATGAGCACTGTCTCTATGCCCTCTTCTTTAAGGGCTTTCAGTGCCTGCGAGCCGGAATAGTCAAACTCGCCGGCCTCGCCAATCTTAAGGGCGCCTGAACCGAGGATGAGGACCTTGTTTCCGCTCCAGCGCTCCTCTTGCTGGGAGGAAGAATCAAATATGGTATTTTTCATTTTTTCGGGGATCTGTTTTTCCGGGATTCCGGGATTCCGGGATTCTGGGATTCCGGGATTCCGGAATTTTCGAATTTTCGAGCTTTCGGGATTTAGGGTTTTCGGGATTTCGAGCTTTCGGGATTTTGGGGATTAAAGTAGATTCACAAAATCATCAAACATGAACTCTGTGTCAACAGGACCGCTGGCGGCTTCCGGGTGGAACTGCGATGAGAACCAAGGGTTGGTCTTGTGGCGTATGCCCTCGTTGGAGCCATCGTTCATGTTCACGAAGAGCTCTTCCCAATCCTTGCCTAATGTCTGCGCGTTAACTGCATAGCCGTGGTTCTGCGAGGTGATGAAGCAGCGGGTGGTGTTGACCATACGAACAGGTTGGTTGTGTGAGCGATGGCCGTATTTCAGCTTGTATATCTCCGCTCCCGCAGCCTTCGCAAGCAGTTGGTTGCCCATGCAGATGCCGCAAACGGGGCGCACCTTTCCGCCCTTCTTTGTCTTCTTGTCCTCCGCCTCGAGGAACTTCTTGATGTTCTCAACGGTGGCAACGGCGGTGTCAGGGTCGCCGGGACCGTTGGCGAGGAAGAGACCGTCGAATGAAAGCTGGTTGAAATCGTAGTCCCACGGCACGCGGATGACCTCCACGCCGCGGTTGATAAGGCAACGGATGATATTGTTCTTCACGCCGCAGTCCACGAGCACCACCTTTTTACATTCGCTGTTGTCTGCCTGATGAGCAGTCGTTGTAGGCTTATAGCGCAGTATCTCGTTGCAGCTGACCTTCGCCACCCAGTTGACATCGCCGTAGGCAGCGGCATTGTCGTCGCAGCCTTCCTCTGCTACGCCTTCAATCTCTATTCTGCCCATCATCACTCCCTTCTCTCTGAGTATCTTTGTCAACTCTCTCGTGTCGATGCCAGTGATGCCCGGCACCTTCTCGCGCTTAAGCCATTCTGCCAGACTTTCTTTGGCGTTCCAGTGGGAATACTCTGTGCTATAGTCACTTACGACGATGGCCTGAGCGTGTATCTTCTCACTCTCCATAAACGTAGCAATGCCGTTGTCCTCAATAGAGAACTCCGGCACACCATAATTTCCGACAAGCGGATAAGTAAGAACCATAATCTGACCCGCATAGGAGGGGTCGGTAAGGCTTTCGGGATATCCCATCATTGCTGTGTTGAAGACGACCTCTCCGACAACGGGCTTTTCGTGGCCAAACGACCAGCCGTCGAAGCAGACTCCGTTTTCAAGTACCAGTTTTGCTTTATTCATAGAAGTGTTTTTGTTATATTTTAGGAGTTCATTTGGTTGCGAGGCTTTCAAGAAACCTCACGAACAGTGGGTGCGGATTGAGCACCGTGCTGCTATATTCGGGATGGAACTGTGTGCCGATATAGAATAGGTTTGGAGTGTATTCTATAATCTCGGCGAGGTTGCTCTGCGGATTCCTTCCGCTACATACCATGCCCGCCTTCTCCATCTCGTCAATATAATGGCTGTTCAGCTCGTAGCGGTGGCGGTGGCGCTCCACAATCATATCCTTATTATATATATTATGTGTGAGACTGCCCTTCTTGAGTTTGCACTCATAACCGCCGAGACGCATGGTTCCGCCGAGGTTGGCGATGTGCTTCTGCTCCTCCATCATGTCTATCACAGGGTGGTCGGTATGCTTGTCGAACTCAGTGCTGTTAGCATCCTTGTAGCCGAGGGCGTTGCGGGCGAACTCTACAGCCATAATCTGCATGCCGAGACAGATGCCGAGGGTTACGAGGTTGTTCTCCCTGCAGTAACGGGCGGCGATAATCTTGCCCTCTATGCCACGGTCGCCGAAGCCAGGACAGATGATGTAGCCGTCGTAATGACCTTCGGTGTCAGCATTCTTGGCGCATGGCGATTTGAGCATGGCAGCGACATTATCTTCTGTAATATCCTCGGCATTGATGAAGTGCGTCTTAACCTTCTTCTGGCAATAGGTGCCGGCGATGAGCAGACTTTCCGTGATACTCTTATAGGCATCCTGAAGATTGTATTTGCCGATGAAGCCGATGTGCAGCTCTTCTGTTGAGGTCATCCAGAGGTCAACAAAGCGGTGCCATGCGGCGTGGCTATCGGTAACAGGCAGTTTGGCGGTGTTCTCTATACCGCTAAGGTTGAGGATAACCTCCGCCAGTCCCTCCTCGTGCATCTTCAGCGGCAGGGCGTATATAGTAGGCACGTCGGGGCTGTGCAGCACATATTCCGGACGCACGTTGCAGAAGCCAGCCACCTTGCGACGCAGTCCTTCCGACAGCGGTCGCTCCGAGCGGAGGACGATACAGTCGGGCTGTATGCCGTAGCTCTGGAGTGTCTTCACGCTATGCTGTGTAGGCTTTGTCTTCAGCTCACCAGCGGCAGCGATATAAGGCACATAGGCAAGATGCACCACGATGGCATCGTCGCCGAGTTCCCATTTCAGCTGACGTATAGCTTCAAGGAATGGCAGACCTTCTATGTCGCCGACAGTACCACCAATCTCCGTTATCACGAAGTCGGGGTAGAGTCCTTCGGAGATGGGCTGCTGGTCGCGCAGCATCCTCTCCTTGATGGCATCGGTGATGTGAGGTACCACTTGCACGGTCTTTCCGCCATACTCTCCGCGGCGTTCCTTGTTGATGACATCCTGGTATATGCGGCCTGTGGTGAAGCTGTTCCAACGAGTTGTCTGTATGTCGGTGAAACGCTCGTAGTGGCCGAGGTCAAGGTCGCATTCGTAGCCGTCGATTGTTACGTAACACTCGCCGTGCTCGTTGGGGTTCAGTGTGCCTGGGTCAACATTAATATATGGGTCAAACTTTTGTATCGTGATATGGAAACCACGGTTCTGCAGCAGTCTGCCGAGTGTTGATGCTATCACTCCTTTGCCAAGTGATGAGGCTACACCGCCAGTGACGAAGATGAATTTCATTTTGTTTGGTAATTAGTAACATTGTTCATGTACACCTGCCACGGCTCTGCCCGAAGGGTCGTTCATGTTCTTGAACGCTTCGTCCCATGCGAGGGCTTCTGCTGTAGAGCAAGCCACTGATGGCACTGACGGCACACATTTTGCAGCTGATTCACTTGGGAAATGTTCAGCGAAGATTGAGCGGTAGTAGTATTCCTCTTTGTTCTGTGGCGGGTTGACGGGGAAACGCTCTGCCGCATGTGCCATCTGCTCGTCGCTGACAGCCTCTGATGTTATCTTTTTCAGCGTGTCTATCCATGAGTAGCCCACACCATCGGAGAACTGCTCCTTCTGTCGCCATACAATCTCTTCGGGGAGCATATCGGAGAATGCTTCGCGCACAATCTTCTTCTCCATCGTCTTTCCTGGACACATCTTCAGCTCAGGATTTATGCGCATTGCAACATCCAGGAAGTCCTTGTCGAGAAATGGCACACGTCCCTCCACACCCCACGCAGAGAGTGATTTGTTGGCGCGCAGGCAGTCGTAGAGATGTAGCTTAGAGAGTTTGCGCACGGTTTCCTCGTGGAAGTCCTTTGCTGTAGGAGCCTTGTGGAAATACAGGTAACCTCCGAATATCTCGTCGGCACCCTCGCCTGAAAGCACCATCTTAATACCCATGGACTTTATCACGCGGGCAAGGAGGTACATCGGTGTAGATGCGCGCACGGTGGTTACATCGTAGGTCTCAATAAAGTATATCACATCACGGATGGCGTCAAGGCCCTCCTGAATGGTATAGTTTATCTCGTGGTGGACGGTGCCGATGTGGTCGGCAACGAGCTTTGCTTTTGCAAGGTCTGGCGCACCCTTCAGTCCCACAGCAAACGAGTGCAGGCGAGGCCACCAAGCCTTGGTCGTGCTGTCGTCCTCGATGCGATGCTCCGCAAAACTCTGTGCAATGGCTGATATTACGGAAGAGTCAAGTCCGCCGGAAAGCAATACTGCATAAGGCACGTCGCTCATGAGCTGCTGCTTGACGGCAGAACGGAGAGCTTGACGAATATCTTCCGTTTCCTCCGCTGCTCCGAAAGACTTCTTTGCGGCATCTGTTCCATCGGTGAGGTTCAGAGGCTTTTCCATCCAGTCTCTCTTGTAATATCTCTGCATCTTGCCCTCCTTGCTCCAGTAGTAATGTCCTGGCAGGAAAGGCTCGTAGCGGTCGCATTGGCCCTCAAGCGCCTTCAGTTCGGAAGCCACATACACCTTGCCGTCGTTGTCATATCCTATATACAAAGGTATGACGCCGATAGGGTCGCGACCGATGATGAACTCGTTGCTCTCAATGTCGTAGAGAGCGAAGGCGAAGATGCCCGACAGACGTTCCATCATCTGTGTCAATATGCCTTCGGAGTCTGTGCCTGGCTGGTGGAGTGGCTCCCTTATGTCGTTCCATAAGGCAAGGATAACTTCGCAGTCAGAGCCTGTCTGGAACTGAAATTTGCCCTCGTAACTCTTCCTTATCTCCTTATGGTTATAAATCTCACCGTTGACGGCAAGCACCAGTTTCCCGTCGGGGGAGAACAATGGCTGGCTGCCGCTCTCTGGGTCAACGATACTCAGACGCTCGTGGGCGAGGATGGCGCTGCCACCGCTGTATATGCCTGACCAGTCGGGACCGCGGTGACGAATGGTCTTGCTCATTCTCAACGCCTTCTGGCGCAGCTCTTCCGACTGTTCCTCAATGTTAAAGATAGATACTATTCCGCACATGGAAATTAATGTTTTTGTGTTGTTTTCTGAGTGCAAACTTGTCTGTAGGACTCGCGCTCGGGAAAAAGCGAGTGTCTGCTTTAGCAGGCTCGCGGCGACTTTATGTCGTTTTTCCGAGTGCAAAGTTACGCCATTTTACGCTAACAGATTGCTTGTTGCGGTGAAAAAGGAAAAGGGAAAATGCCTTGCCTTACAGTTGGTGATGTTTGTGCTACATTATCATCTTTCTTGTAAGTTGCATATTCCCTTTTGCTTTCAAATTATAAATCGTCCTCAATCCATCCGTCAAAGACGAACTCTGCCGGTCCTGTCATGAGTACTGTTTTGCCAGTTGTGTCGATGTCCAAAGTGCCACCGTCCATAACGACTTTCACCTGCTCGCCGGTGCGGCCTGTAAGTTTTGCTGCCATTGCTGTGGCGCAGGCTCCAGTGCCGCACGCAAGGGTTATGCCGCTGCCACGCTCCCACACCCTCATACGGATGGTGTCGGGGGCAATGAGTTGGGCGAACTCTATGTTGCAACGCTCAGGGAAAGCAGGGTGATGTTCTAACTCGCTACCCCTGCCGGCGATGTCATACTGCTCCACATCCTCGTCGATGAAGATTACATAGTGGGGGTTGCCCATGCAGACGAAAGTGCCGTCGGGCAGGTTGTCGGCCTTTGTCTTGTCAAACTGCTCTGGCTTTTCCGTCTCTGCCTTGCCCATATCCACGGTAACGCTCTGAGTGTGATTGTGCTCGTCGAGATGGAGATGCAGAATCTTTATGCCCGACATTGTTTCCAGTCGTATAATGGTCTTGTCGGTGATTCCCTTGTCGTGAAGGTATTTTGCCACGCAGCGTGTGCCATTGCCGCACATCATTGCCTCAGAACCGTCGGCGTTGAAGATGCGCATAGAGTAGTCGGCATCGGGCGTTGATGACATACCGATGAGTATTATGCCATCGCTGCCAATGCCGAAATGATAGCGGCTCCATCGTCTTGAGAACTCTTCGGGATTCTTTATATTATATAATATGGTGTTGATGTAGATGTAGTCGTTGCCTGCACCATGCATCTTTGTAAAATCAATTTTCATAGAATGTGGAGTTTTAGTGTGCACTGTCATACCATTGCATGAAGGCTTTGCTGACAAGAAGTGTGCCGCCAGGGGTAGGGTAGTTGCCGGTGAAATACCAGTCGCCGGGATGGTTAGGACAGGCTTTGTGCAGTCCTTCAATATCCTGAAATACTAATTCTACCTCGCTCTCTATATCCTGCGTCTTCAGCATCTTCACCATCTGCTGCGAAATCTGCTCTGTGGTGAATGGGCGGTAGATGTCTTTCACATGATTAACCATATCGTTCTTGTATTCTATCGCCTTTTGAAGGTCTGCCTGCATCAGCCATTCGTATTTCAAGACCTGCTCTTTGCAGCGGTCATAGACCTGTCGAAGAATACGCTCTTGCCCTGTCTCGTTGATGAGTTCCACTGCAGCGCGGAAGGCGATGAACTCCTCCATGTGCGCCATGTCTATGCCGTAGTAGTCGGGGTAGCGCACTTGCGGAGAACTTGACACGATGACAATCTTTTTTGGATGCAGGCGGTCGAGAATGCGGATTATTGATTCTTTGAGCGTTGTGCCGCGTACGATGGAGTCATCGATTATCACGAGGTTATCCTTGTATGGACGCAGCGAGCCGTAAGTTATGTCGTAAACATGGGCGGCGAGGTCGTTGCGCGAATTGCTCTCGGTGATGAATGTACGCAGTTTGATGTCTTTAATCGCCACTTTCTCACTGCGTATATGCACGGAGAGAATGTTGCATAGTTCTTCGTGCGTAGGAGTATGACCGAGTTCTTCTATCTGCTTAATCTTCTGCTCGTTAAGATGGTCTTTGAAACTGCGTAACATTCCGTAGAATGCCACCTCTGCTGTGTTTGGAATAAAGGAGAATACCGTGTTCTCCACATCGTTGTCGATGGCCTTTAGTATCTGCGGACGGAGCAGCTGTCCGAGCATCTTTCGCTCCTGATAGATGTCGCGGTCACTGCCTCGTGAGAAATATATGCGCTCAAAAGAGCAGGCTTGGTTGTTGGCTTGTGGCAGTATTGACGCCTGTCGCACGTCGCCTTTCTTGGAAACGATTATGGCGTGGCCCGGTGTCAGTTCATGAATGCTGTCGAAATCCGCGTTCAGCGCGGTCTGTATGGCAGGACGTTCAGAGGTGATGACGAGAATTTCGTCGTCCTTGTAATAGAAGCAGGGGCGTATGCCGTGAGGGTCGCGCATGGCGAACATCTCTCCCGATCCTGTTTGTCCGCATACTACATAACCTCCGTCCCATAGCGGTGCTGCCGTCTTCAGCACGTTTTCCATCCTTATATTCCGTTCGATATGTTCGGTGATGGCTGTGCCTTCAAGCTTCTTCTCGGCAGTGGCTTCGACGAACAGGCGTTCACATTCGCGGTCGAGGCGGTGACCTACCTGCTCTAACATTATATATGTGTCGCTGTATATGCGCGGATGCTGTCCTGTGCGTGTGATGTCGGCGAACACCTCATCAACATTTGTCATGTTGAAATTGCCGCAGATGCAAAGGTTTTTCGCGCGCCAGTTGTTGCGTCTGAGAAACGGATGCACGAAGGTCAGCCCGCTCTTGCCTGTTGTGGAGTAGCGCAGATGACCCATCAGCAGTTCGCCTTTCCATGCCTCGCTGTTGGCATTCACCGCATTGCCGACGGCTTGGAACACCTCCGTTATAGCGCTGGAGCCAAGGGCTTTCTCGCGAAACATATAGTCGCTTCCTGGTGCCACATCAAGTTTCACGCAACTGATGCCGGCACCTTCTTGGCCGCGGTTGTGCTGTTTCTCCATCATGAGGTATAGCTTGTTCAGTCCGTACTGCCATGAGCCGTATTTCTTTTGGTAGTAGCTGAGTGGTTTCAGCAGGCGAACCATCACTATGCCACATTCGTGTTTTAACTGTTCCATTAGTCTGTTTAGTGTTTGTGTTGGGCTGTTTTCGCAGCATTTATGCTGCAAAATTACATATACATTAATAATATATGAAGGCTTTTTGAGTCTTCATTCACTAATATTTTCGGCATCTTTCAGTTTGTGCCGTATCGCGATTGTTTGCTTGTAATTTAAAACCGTTTACCCTGAATATGCTTATAATCCCGAATGTCTGTTTGTTCAAGTTTTAAAACTTGCGAAACTCTCTAATCCTCTCAAATTCCTGCTCAAAGTTTGGGGTGAGAATGCCTTTGCCGATGGCTTCGTTTATTTCTTCCATTGTCCAGAAGTGGCCGCCGTCGAGCTCGTCTGTCGGTGATATCTTGCCGTCGTATGTTGTGCGGAACACATTTACCAGTTCCATATCGCGCTCACTCTCAAAGACATATCTTATAAGAAACTCTGGTTGGAAGTCGGTGATGCCCAATTCCTCGCGCACCTCACGCAGCAATGCCTGCTGCACATTCTCGCCGTAGTCTATATGTCCACCGACAGCTGTGTCCCATCGTCCCGGCTGAATATCCTTCCATTCTGGACGCTTCTGCAGATAAAGTTCGCCCTTGCTGTTGAACACGTGCAGATGGACCACAGGATGCAGCAGTTTCTTTCCGCTGTGACACTCGCCGCGCGTGGCACTACCTATAACATTTCCCTCCTCATCAACGAGAGGAAGCATCTCTTCGCTATTGTCTTTCTTCATTGTTTGGCTTTTCGTTTTGTCTGTTTTTTCGTTGTTGCGCGTCGCTTTGGCTTGTTGTCATTCGGCGGCGTGTCGTATGTCAGTGTGGCTTTCGCTTTTGCCGTCAGGTATGTTTTAGTGGAGAAGTCCTCTTCGATGAAAGTCTCGAAGACAGATTTCTTTATTTTGTACGACAGTTTGAAAGCGTCAAGAGCGTTGCCATATTGCTTGCTGACCTGCTTATTGCCTATGCTTAGGTCGCTGTCGGCAAGTATATGGTCGAGCAGTTCGCTAATCTTCTCTCCGAAATATTCGGCGGCGGCGTGAATGCGTCCTTGCAGTGCCTCGTCGTGAAGGAAGTTGGCGCTTTGCGCTATCATGTTGCGGTATTGCTGCCTGAACCTGTTCGACACATCGGTTAGTTCGCTTTTCACCTTTGGCAATGTTACTTTAAGTGAACTGAGATAGCCCGGGAAATTAGTATATAGATGTTCGTCAACAACGCGGGTGAGATACTGCAGGTCTTTTTCTAATGTGCTGAAAGACACAGCTTCGTCAAGGAGCGCGATGAAATAGTCGCGCATCATCTGTGGCAGTTGACCTTCCACTTGCCGCGCTTCGTCGAGTTCCTTGTTTATATATGCGTGCACGCTCGAGTCGGAGATAACTGCGCGGTAGTCTATGGGACGGGCGAGAACCATTCCTTCCAATGTGCGGCAGCGGCTCAGGGCAACGTATGTCTGTCCGTGGGCGAACGAGTCGTGGATGTCTAAGACGGCGTGGTCGAAGGTCAGACCTTGACTTTTATGCACTGTTATCGCCCATGCCAGTCGCAGAGGATATTGGCGGAAGACGCCCTCCACCTCCTCTTTTATCTCTTTCGTCTTCTCGTCGATGACGAATTTCGTGTTCTCCCATTCCACCTTCGGCACAACAGAATATTTGCCGTCTTCCTTGGTGAATACGGAAATGCCTTCCTTGTCAAAGCCTGAGACCACGCCTATCTTGCCGTTGTAGTAGGCATGTTCGCCCGAAGGGTCGTTCTTTATGAACATCACTTGCGCGCCCTCTTTCAGTTCTAACTCCTTGTCGGCAGGATAACTTGTTTCCGGAAAATTTCCCTTGATATCCGCCGTGAAATTCCATGTCTTGCCTTCCAACGCTGCGAGCATTTTGGCGTTGTAGTCGTCGGCCATGCGGTTGTGGGTAGTGAGCCTTATCCAGTCCTCGTCTTCCGGTGGCGTGAAGTTAGGCACATGTCTGGCGTTCAGCGCTTTGAGGGTGTCGGTGTCAATATTGTTGTTGCGTATCTTTCCGAGCAAGTTTATGAAGTTTTCGTCTTGTTGGCGGTAGATATGTTTCAGTTCCACCGTGACATAAGGCAACTGCTGCAACGCCTTGCTGCCAAAGAAATATGGAGTGTTGTAATATTGGGAAAGCATGCTCCATTCGCTTTCCTTTGCCACTGGCGCCAACTGTTGCAGGTCGCCAATGAGCAGCAGCTGTGTGCCGCCGAAAGGTTTGGAGTGGTTCTTGTATTTGCGAAGTTCCGTGTCGATGGCGTCGAGCAGGTCACAGCGCACCATGGAAATCTCGTCGATGACAAGGAGGTCGAGTGTGCGAATAAGGTTTTTCTTCTCCTTGCTCATCGTGTAAAGCTTTGACGACTCTCGCTTCATGCCTGGCAGTATAGGACCGAAAGGCAGTTGGAAGAACGAGTGTATGGTTTGTCCTTCCGCATTTATTGCCGCCACGCCTGTAGGGGCAAGCACCACCGTGCGCTTTGGCAGCAGCTCGCGCAGTTTCTTCAGGAAGGTTGTCTTTCCCGTGCCTGCTTTGCCGGTCAGGAAGACCGACATGTTTGTGTTGGCAATGAGTTGCCAGGCGAGGTTCATCTCGTGGTTACGCATGGTTTTCAGAGGATAGTATTTTTTCGAGTTTCTCGCGCCAAGGCTCGTTGGTGTTTATGTGTATGCCGTGTATGCCTAACGCTTCCGCAGACTGTATGTTCGTCAGACTGTCGTCGATGAAGACGCACTCTTCGGCCTTCATGTTGTCAGCGGCAAGTGCGCGGATGAAGAACTCCTTGTCGGGCTTGCATACTTTCAGTTTATAACTTAGCAGCAGCGAGTGGAAATAGTCGCTGATGGGACGTCCATCACTGCTGAAGTTGCTGGTACAGTGGTCGTTGATGACAAATGGGTTTGTGTTGCTGACCAGACACAGATGGTATTTCTGTTTCAGTTCAAGCAGATAGTGGAGGCGGTCGATGGGCGCTTCTTTTTTGAACCCTAAGCAGCAGTGAGCCGCTTCCTGCAGGCTAATCTCGCGTCCAGCCATCCGCGACAGTTCGGCGCAAAAATCCTCTTCGTCAATCTCTCCCGCCTCGAAAGCACCGAAGACACCCGTTTGTCCATAGCTGTGAACAAGCTTGCCACTGTCAATGCCCAAGTCTGCGAAGCGTCGCCGCGCCTCGTCAGCGTCTTGCAGCGTTACTACGCCGCCCATATCTAAAAGAATGTTGCGTATCATGCGTCAAGCTAATTTATAGAAGCCGTCTCAAGTCTGAAAACTATTCGTTGCACGCCGTCCTGCCATCGGCTGCTGGATATGCGGAAAGTGCCAATCTCGGAAGTCTTTGACACATGAGTGCCGGCGCAAAGACACTGGTCGTAATTGCCGATATGAACCACTCTCACTGTCTCTGACGCACCTTCCGGCAGTCGGCTCATGTCAAATCGGCTCATCGCTTCCTGCTGTGAGATAAACTCCTCCGTCACTTCCACATCTGCAGATATCGCACTGTTGACATAATCCTCGAGCGAGCGCAGTTCGGCGTCTGTCAAGGCTTGCGGCAGGTGATAGTCCAACTTTGACTTCTTCCTCTCCACATGCGCACTGAACGCACGACCGCATTTGTAGCGTCGCGCCATCTCGCCGTTCAGCAGATGTTCCGCCGAATGCATGGGAGGATATTCCGCCTTATTGTGCTCATTTATAATCGGTTGTTCCATATAATTGAGGTTTGAGGTTTGGGGTTTGGGGTTTGAGGTTTGGGGTTTGAGGTTTGGGGTTATGAGGTTTGTGGCAAAATGCTTTATTCCGTGATGGCAACTACGCGGCACCAGCCTGCGCTACATCCTTTCACCGGTATTGGGAGAGCGTGAATGGTGTATCCGTCGTTGGGGAGGCTGTCTAAGTTTGTAAGTTTCTCAATGTGGCAGTATGCTTTGCGCCTACCTACGCGATGACCTTCCCAGATGATGCTTTTGTCTTTTGTCTTGGCAAACTCCTCCGCCTCAAAAGGCAGTGGCACATCCCAACTCCATCCGTCAGTGCCGCACACATGCACTCCCTGGTCTATCATCCACTCTGTTGCCTCTGCGCTAACTCCCGCGCCAGCCACAAGATACTCCTTCTTGCCCCAGCGATTGTCGTGTATGCCAGGCGTGGTACTGCCCTGTGCGCCAGACTTTACGAGAACAATTTCTCCAGGTTTTAGCGTGTGATCAATCTCGGCGAGTTTGTCGATGAAGTCTTGCTTGCTTATTTTGTAGCCGTCGGGCTTGTCCGAAAAGTCAAGCTTCACACCTGGACCGATACACCACTCAAGTGGCACTTCCTCTATTGTCCATGCCTTCTCGCCTCCGGGCATAACGGCCTCGTTTTGTGTGGGATAATAATGCCAAGGGGCATCCATGTGCGTGCCCGAATGAGTACACAACTTAACGAAATCAACAGACCAGCCATTGCCTTCTGGCAAGTCGGCCTCGGTTGTGCCAGGGAAATAATCCTTCATTCCCGGTGCCGTCTTTTTGTGGTCCCACCGTTCAATGTGCGGTATTTGTATGGGGGGATCGCACGGAAGCTCCTCTTCAAGGAGAATTGTCAAATCAATTATCTTCATGTTTATGTCTATTTTTTGAGTGCAAAGTTACTATTTTTTTCTAAATCCAAGAAAGTTTGTTCAAGTTTTGCAAGTCGGAAACTTCTTTGCAAGCAAAGCGGCAGAGCCGAGTCCTTCCTTTCAGTCAGTGACATCATTGTCTATCTGATAGAAGAAAGTTCTT
>JABUUE010000009.1:27472-72070 GCA_021443335.1 Bacteroidaceae bacterium | reverse complement strand
CCATATACGTTCTAATGCGCTCGGCTCTGCCGCTTTGCTTGCAAAGAACTTTTTGGGTTTAAAAAGAAAGAAACAAACAATTTATGAAATTTGGGAAACTACTTGTAACTTTACTAATAGCGAGCTTCGCTACTACCTCTCACTCTCAAACTGTAGAATACATCAAGTATGGCGACTTTAGCAATTGGGTGACACGCCACATTAAGGAGTCGGGCGTGATAGGCGGCAAAGCGCGCACGCTTTATGCCATCGGACCAAGCACAACAATAGAAGGCAACAAGGCATACACGCCTCAAGGCGGTTCGCCATGGGGCACAAGCAATGTTTACGCAAAGGTGCTTGGAGTAGTAAAAGGCTCAAATGCCGTCTTCCCCCACGACCGCGGCAATGGCAACAAATGCGTCAAACTCGCCACGATAATGGAGAAATTGAAGGTTCTTGGCTTAATCAATATGGAAGTGCTGGTCACTGGCTCTATCTTCCTCGGCGAGATGGTAGAGCCTGTCTCAAGCACATCCAATGCTTACAGCAAACTCTCAATGGGAATGCCGTACACCAAGCGCCCCAAGAACCTTGTGCTTGATTATAAGATAGACGCGCCAGACACCGACACTCGCGTGAAGTCAACAGGCATGAGCAAGAAGAAGACTTACAAGGGCCGAGACTATGCGTCGGTGTTCGTTATGCTCCAGCGCAGATGGGAAGATGCCAAAGGAAATATCCACGCCAAGCGCGTTGGCACTGGCGGCGCACTCTTCAATAAGACCATCGACTGGCAAAACGGCCACAAGATTCCAATAAAATACGGCAACGCGTCACGAACCAACGGCTACCGCTGGGAAAAGCTGCTGGATGATGAGACCAACTATCACGCACGCAACTCTAAGGGCAAAATCGTGCCAATTATCGAGGAAGGCTGGGATTCGCCAGACGCAACTCCCACACATGTGATTATGATGCTGAGTTCGGGTTACTATGAGCCATTCGTTGGCACCGAGGGACTTACGCTCTACGTTGACAACGTAGGTTTCGGATTCTAAGCCAAAGCCCGCTTCCCATTAGGGGAGCGGGCTTTGCTTCATCTTATTGAGCATCACAAAATCGTTCTTGTGGAATTCCGCCTCTTGTAATGTTACGGCCTCATTGTAGTCGTTAAGAAACAGGAACTTCGGAACTTTATAGCTCTTGTCAACAAGTGATGATTCCTTTTTGAGGGCATGAGTGTCAATGCCAGCAGCTTGCAGCAGCGTGTGACATAGCGCCACATTCGATGCCACGGGCTTGTCCTTGTTTGCTCGGGCGGTGGCTACCATTTCGGCGTGGCGTTCCTCATATTGCGGTGAGAACCACATTAACATAGGCACATGAAGTTGCCAGAACGTAGGAGATGGCGATGCGTGCAGCGAACGGCAGCGCTCGTCGTCAAACAGGTCTTCTCCGTGGTCGCCTGCGTAGAACAGGGCAGCTGATATACTGTCTTGCCCAACAGCCTTTATCGCCTGGTCAATGATGTACGACGTATAAAGCACGCTATTGTCGTAATTGTCAATCAGACCTTCCCTATTGGTGAGCATCAGCTGGCTGGGAGTGTCTTTGCCGAATGTGTGACACCAATTAGGATAACGGTCGAAATAGCTGTAATGCGAGCCGTAGGTGTGCATCACTATCAGTTTCTTCGTCGCCTTGTCGCCAAGTGCCTCTTTCAGCGGAGGCAGCAGGTCGCCGTCAAGGGCATAAGGGTTGGTATCGCGCAAGTACAATACCGAATCCGCCTCGCGACTGAACCCGTCGATAACAGCTCCGTTTCGTCCCTGATTGGAGAGGAAGAAGGTCTTGAACCCAGCATCCTTGAACGCCGTGATAAAACTCTTCATGTCGTAAATCTGGTCGTGATAGTTGTCTGCTTCAAGAGGCGAGAGGAGCATGGGCACTATCTTGTGGGTGGTGTTGCTTTGCGACATCGCCTTGCCAAAACCTATCACGCTACTGTTGGCTGCAAGGTCGGGCGTAGTAGGCCGCTCGTAGCCGAAGATTTGCCAATTATCAGCCCTGGTAGTTTCGCCAAGTATCACCACATAAGTCTCTTTTTCGTCCTGCGGGCGCACAGATGAAGCGTCGTATCTGAAGGAAGTCTTGGAACTGTCATAGCGTTTGTTGTCGATGCCACGATCCACGGCTAAAGCAAGGTTGCACACCGCGTTCACAGGAAACACTTCACGCCACAACATTTCAGCGGGATAGCATATCTTGCAAATGGCTGCCACAAGCAGTCCGGCGCCTAAGGTTCCGAAGGTGATGCGGCGCTTGTTAATCTTCATACTTTTCGGCAGTGAGACGCGCTGCTTGTTGATAACAACTCCAAATACCAACGAAGGCAAGTATATCGCGAATATCAGCAGCATTGTCCATGCCAAGTTGCCCAATAGCTCGCCCGCCTCCGATGAGTTGGTAGTGACCACGTTCAGGAACATATCTACCCCTATAGGCGCAGGGCCATACATGTTGATAAGCACTATCTCGAAGGCGCAGAATGCCATGAACAACACTTGCCACAGCAGCGTCATCCACGTTTTCCTCACATAGGTGAGCAGCACCATGTAGAGACCTAACGGAACAAGCACATTGGTAAGGCTCATCAGCAGAGGCTTGTGCCACTGGCATATCATCATTATGTTGGGCGTCAGCAAGGCGGCGAAAGTCCACACAACCATCGCCATCAGCATCTGCTTTTTGGTTATATCATAAAAAAACTTCATTAAAATCCAAGTCGTAGTGTTTGAAAATCGGGTGCAAAGTTAGTGTTTTTTGCGTATTTTCAAAATGTCTTTCCCTGAAAAATGCACAGAAAACAACAAATAAATCATACAATACAATGAACACAAAGAAAAGAATTAGACTCACGGAACAAGGATGAATCGATTGTTTTTTGGAAATACTATGATGTGCTAAAAAAAAATGAGGAAGGATTTTTTTTACAAAATGGTGCTTTTTAAGTGTTTCGCAAACAAAAATATACAGGAATATTTGTTTTTCAAAAAATAATCGTAATTTTGTGCCAAGTTTAGTTAGAACGAAAGAAATTAACGTAATTAAACGTAATATTTATTTCTGTTTATTTGTGAATAGAATTTGTGCCAATTAGTGTCAAACTTTGAACTTTGGCTTTGGCTTTGGCTCTGAACTTTATATTACGTTTAATTACGATAATTTCTTTCAGTTAAAAAGATAATTTCTTTCAGTTAAAAAGATAATTTCTTTCAGTTAAAAACTTGTTATGATGAAAAGTATCTGGAAAAACACAATAATAGCTCTTTTGGCGTTTTGTCCGTTAGTCGCTCCCGCCCAGACGCTATCGAAGATAGGCATGGGCTACGCGCAGACCTCTGTTAACACGGCTGTCTTCCGTCAAAGTTCCGTGGCTACGCGCGGCGACTGGCAGTTTGCCGCGTACTACGATGCTGACGGATATGTGGTATTGGCGAAAAGACAACTTTCCGGCGCGGAGGAAGATGGGGCATGGACGGTGGTGCGCACGCAGTATAAGGGCAATGTAAGCGACGCGCACAACGTGATAAGCATCGGCATTGACGGCGACGGATTTGTTCATCTGTCGTTCGACCACCACGGCCATCCTTTGCGCTACTGCAAGGGAAAGCGCCCTTACGGACTGGAGGTCGGCGAGCTGCAGTCGATGGACGGACACGACGAGAGCAATGTGACGTACCCGAAGTTTTACAACATGCCCAACGGCGACTTGCTCTTCGCCTATCGTTCAGGCAGTTCGGGCAGAGGAAACCTTGTGATGAAGCGCTATGTTGTTGCCGAGAAACGGTGGCAATCGCTACAGGATGTGTTAATTGACGGCGAAAACAAGCGTAACGCCTACTGGCAATTGTGTGTTGACAAATCGGGCGCTATCCATGTGTCGTGGGTATGGCGTGAGACTCCTGATGTGGCGACGAACCACGACTTGTGTTACGCCCGCTCCGACGATGGCGGCGTCACCTGGAGAAGAAGCGACGGCTCGCAGTATAAGCTGCCCATCACCGCCGAGAGCGCAGAGACGGCTTTCGTGATACCGCAGAACAGCGAACTGATAAATCAGACGAGTATGACCGCCGACGACGAGGGCAATCCGTTCATAGCCACCTACTGGCGTGAGCAAGACTCGAAAGTTCCGCAGTACAGGCTTGTATGGCTTGATACCGCAACAAAGCAATGGCAGACAAGCAAGATATCGGACAGGAAGACGGCGTTTTCGCTCAGCGGTGTCGGCACAAAGATGATTCCGATAGCGCGTCCGCGACTTGCGGTGAAGGGGAAAAAGGACAAGACGGAGGTGTTCTGCCTGTTCCGTGATGAGGAGCGTGGCAGCAAGGTTTCCATAGCCCACTGCAAGAATCTGAGCAAGAAGAAATGGAAGGTTTCCGACTTGACAGACTTTTCCGTTGACGCGTGGGAGCCAAGCTACGACATACAGATGTGGAACGACAGGCAACGACTGGATGTTTTCGTGCAACAGACAAAGCAGGGCGACGGCGAGAAAGTGAAGGAAAGCGAGCCGCAGCCGGTGTATGTGATGACCTTGGCGCAGACCTGTCCCCCTAACTCCAGGCAATACGAGAAACTGTCTCGTGGAGTAACAGCCGTTAAGACAGCTGAGGGTGTGTTTGTCAGCTGGCGCGTGCTCGGAACTGACACGCCTGACTGCACATTCAACATCTACAGGGACGGAAAGATGATAAACGAACGGCCGCTGTCGGTGAGCAATTTTACGGATGACAAAGGCACCGAAACTTCCGAGTATGTCGTGAAGACTGTTGCAGGAAACAAGGAGATTGAAACGACTGCGCCCGTGAAGCCTTGGGCGAACTTCTGCAAGACAATAAAAATTGTTCCGCCGGTAGAGGACAACCGCATAAACCCTGAATCGAGAAACCCTTTCGGCGACACTGTTCAAGGAGGGCAACGCCCGAAGATGAGGGCTCCCGACGGAATGAAGACGAGGTTTCCTGATTGGCAGATGCCTTCCAAGCGCCGCTGGCAGCCTGCCACACACAAATATTCTCCAAGCGACTGCTCGGTGGCTGATGTTGACGGAGATGGCGACTACGAGCTTATCTTGAAATGGGACGCTCACAACTCCCACGACAACGCTCACACAGGCTTTACCGACCCGACATATCTTGACTGCTACGACCTTAACTCCCCTGAAGACAGCTGCAAACTGCTGTGGCGGATATGCCTCGGAAAGAATATCCGCTCGGGAGCCCACTACACTCAGTTTCTCGCCTACGACTTTGACGGCGACGGAAAGGCGGAGCTTGCGTGCAAAACAGCTCCTGGAACAATCGACGGACAAGGCAAGGCGGTGCTCCTCGCCGGCGATGACAAGGATGCCGATTACGTAGGCAAAGAGGGCAGAGTGACGGGAATGATTGTTGACGGACCGGAATATCTTACTGTTTTCAAGGGCGACACGGGCGAAGAGATAGCCACTGTGCCTTATATTCCGGGCCGCAAAGACATTGACGATTGGGGCGACGACCACTTCAACCGCTCGGAGCGTTATCTTGCCTGCGTGGCTTATCTCGACGGTGAGCATCCAAGCATGGTGTTCTGCCGTGGCTATTATACCCAGTCGAACATTGCGGCTTTCGACTTTGACGGCAAGAACATAAAGCTGCGCTGGCTTTACCAGTCGCTGAAGCGTGGCAAGGATGAGGCTTACGGACAAGGAGCACATTCCGTAGCTGTTGGCGATGTTGACAATGACGGTTGCGATGAGATAATCTATGGCTCTGCAACTATCGACCACAACGGAAAGTTCATGTCATCGACGGGCTTAGGTCATGGCGACGCTCTCCACCTTGGCGACCTTCTGCCCGACCGCCCCGGCTTGGAGGTTTTCATGGTTCATGAGTCGAAAACAGCCAACTGTTGCGCTGAAATCCACGACCCTGTGACGGGAGAAATTCTGTGGCGAGAGGATTCGCAAACAGGCGAAGACAACGGGCGTGGCGTTGCCATGGACTTTTTCGCTGGGAACAAAGGGTATGAGTGGTGGTCGTTAGGCAGTAACAATATCTTCACTGCCGACAAGAGTTCTGGGAAGAAACTTGCCACCCTTGCCAAAGGCAGTCGCCGACCAACAAACTTCCGCGTATATTGGGACGGCGACCTTCAGGATGAGCCTTATGACGGAAACACTATCTACAAGCCTGTTGCGAGCGAAGGCGATGAAGCCACAGTGGATTTCAAGCCTCTGCTGAAACTTAACGGCAGCTCTTGCAACGGCACAAAGAACACGCCCAACCTTCTCGCCGATATTCTTGGCGATTGGCGTGAAGAGATAATACTCTACGACCGTGAGACCTGCGACAAGCTTTATATCTACACCACGACAACGCCAACAGACTATCGCGTGCCAACTCTTATGCACGACCACATCTATCGTATGTCGGTGGCATGGCAGAATGTTTGCTACAATCAGCCGCCACATCTCGGATATTATCTCGGCAATATAAAACCAAACAATGAAAAGTAGTTCAACTTTCAACCGCCTGTTTCTTGCCACCCTGTTGCAAGTTCTGCTTCTCTCCCTCAATCCGTATTCCGCAGTGAGAGCAAATGATGATTGCTCAAAACATTGGACAGTGGAAGCGGAATCGCCTGCAACTCATGTGGAATTCAGAGGGAATGAGATAGAGATGTGGTCGCCAAAAGGACTTACCTTGTGGTATAACACTCCTATGGAAGGCGACTGCACAATAGAGTATGAGGCTTGTGTTGTTTACGACGCGAACGACAAGAGCGAATGTAACAGGGTGAGCGACCTGAATTGCTTCTGGAAAGCGTCTGACCCTTCTTGTCCTGACGACATTTTCCATAACAAGGACAAGCGGAAGGGCGTTTTCGTGAACTGCTATTCCTTGCAGCTTTATTATCTCGGATATGGTGGAAACTATAACTCCACAACTCGCTTCCGACGCTATGACGGCAATTCTGCAGCCATAGAAAGGGCTGAGGTGCGTCCGAAAATCCTTCAGGAATATACTGACAAACAGCATCTTCTCAAGCCCAACCATTGGTATCACATAAAGATAGAATGCGAAGGCAAGGCTACGCGCTATTATATTGACGGAGAGAAAATCATAGACTTTACTGACGAGAATGCTCTGAACAAAGGCTGGTTTGGCTTCCGCACAACGCTCTCTCACACGAAACTTCGCAAATTCACCGTATCTTCAGCGCTTACAGGCAAACTTCAGCCGTCTGACGGAGGATTGTCGTTGCATATTGGCACATCAGCAATACCACTGCATTGGATTGGAGAGAAACAGCCTGTTTATGCCACTCCGCAGACCTTTGGCGTTCCTTTCAACAAAGGCGAGATGAAAGTCAGGCAACTAAAAGACGCTAAACTTTCCGACGCTTCGCCTCTCGCTGCCTATCCTCTCGCATATTGGGCTGACGGCACTGTGAAATGGGCGGCTTTCGCTTCTGTCATTAACCCTATATCTTTTCAGCAGAATACAGGAAACTCTGAGGTTCACGGGCAATATGTTTCCCCAACATCTCTTGCACCTCAGATAATAGCGTCTCTGAAAGACGGCACTCAACTGCCTTATGTAATTGACAGTACGGTCGTTGAGAACGCAAACGCAATTCGCTCATGCACAAAGATTTGCGCGCATATCGGAAAGTTCCCTTCCGTTTTGAGAGTCTATTCTTACAAGGGAACAAAGCAGACAAAACTCGTTCACTCTTTTGTTTATGATGGCGACCAGGACAAGGATTTCATCCAGTCGCTCGGCATTCAGGTTAGAGTTCCTCTTAAAGACGAACTCTACAACCGTCATGTCGCTTTCCTTGCTGACGACAGACTGTGGACTGAACCTGTCCAGCCGCTTGCAGGTCGCCGACTTCTTAACGTCACAACTCTCAGTGATGAAGACCGCGGTGAGGCCATACAACGCAAGCAGATGCGTGGCGAGAGAATACCGCCGGTAGATTCTTTTGACGTGAAAAGTCGGCAGCTTCTGAAAGATTGGGCTTCATGGTCGCGCTTCCGTCTCTCGCAGTTGAACGATATGTCTTACACCATCCGCAAGCAAGCCAAACCTGACTGTTCTCTCGTCGGCACTTTCTCCGGCAAACGAGCTTCGGGCATGGCTTTCGTTGGCGACAAGACAAACGGGCTTATCGCTGTGATGAAAGATTTCTGGCAGTCATATCCTTCTTCGATAGAAATAACTGAAGCCTGCTCTGACACGGCAAAAATCACCCTTTGGCTTTGGAGTCCGGAAGCAGAAGCCATGGACTTGCGGCATTACGACACTGTGGCTCATGGGCTTAACTCAAGCTACGAAGATATTCAGGAAGGCATGAGCACTCCGCAAGGCATTGCCCGAACAAGCGAGATTGTGCTTCTGCCTACCGCTGGTTATTGCGGTCCTGACTCCCTTCTTGCTGTCGCCAATGAACTGACGTCCTTCCCTCAACTCGCATGCACGCCCGAATATCTTCATTCGAAAAAGGCTTTCGGCGACTGGAGTTTGCCTAAATACGACTCTCCAAAGCAGTGTCAGATAGAGCAACGTCTCGACTCGCTTCTGTCCGTCTATAAGGCTGAGCAGGAACGCTGCCATTGGTACGGCTTCTGGAACTACGGCGACTTCATGCACACAAGCGACCCTGTCCGAAAAGACTGGCTTTACGACGTGGGAGGTTTTGCATGGGACAACACGGAACTTGCCACCAATATGTGGCTGTGGTACAGTTTTCTTCGCACAGGCAGCAAGGATGTCTGGCAGATGGCAGAGGCTATGTTCCGCCACAATTCGGAAGTTGATGTTTACCACTGCGGACCTCTTGCGGGACTTGGCACTCGCCATAATGTAAGTCATTGGGGCTGTGGCGCAAAGGAGGCACGTATCAGTCAGGCGTGGTGGAACAGGTTCTATTATTATCTGACAGCGGATGAGCGTGCTGGAGAACTCATGGAAGAAGTTCTCGATGCCGACCAGCTGCTCTACACTCTCGACCCGATGCGTCTTGCACAGCCACGTAACCAATATCCTTGTACCGCTCCAGCTCGCTTGCGTATTGGTCCTGACTGGCTCGCTTACGCTGGCAACTGGTTCACGCATTGGGAGCGCACTTTGGACAAGAAATATCTCAAAAAACTGAAAGCTGGAATGAAAAGCATCGCCGAACTGCCTCACGGAATATTCACCGGTCCTAAGGCTTTAGGCTACGACCCTGCCACTGGAGTCATTTCATGGGAAGGCGACCCAAGCATGATGAACACAAATCATCTGCTCCCCATCATGGGCGGATTTGAGTTTGTCAATGAGTTGGAGGCTGCAATTCCCGACAAGCAGTGGCACTCCACATGGCTCGACTTCTGTAAAAACTATCGCGATAACGCTCTGAAGATAAGCAACAACAAGTTCCGCATCTCACGCCTTGCTGCCTACGCCTACAAGCACACTGGCGAAAAGCCCTATCTCGACTCCGCTCTTGAGCAGCTTCTGCGTTCACGATTTACGGAGTTCAAGCGGCTATCCACGAATGATGCCGCCACCTGGAGCCTTGACGCAATATATCTTTTAACCCAAAAAGTTCATTAGAATTTTGAAGTATTTTTGGATTTATATCGAGTAGANTAGTAATAATGTCCAATAAATAAAACCCATATACGTTCTAATGAACTTTTTGGGTTTAAATATTTAATAAATGAAAAACATTCTTCTTTCACTGACCCTTTCCCTTGCTTTAAGCCCGGCTTTTGCGCAGGAAGTAAACGACGCCACGACACCTCTTCACCTTATGAAACCAGCCTACAAAATTCCGTACGGCGTGCCAAAAAAGGCGGAGGTCAAGGCAGATATAGACCGTATCCTCACTTATCTTGAAGGCACCACGCCGATGGTTGTGGAAGATATGACAACGCTTCAGCCTATTACCGACTATAAGAAGATTGACGCCAACAGCCGTCTGAAGCAAGGCTCGTTCCGCCTTACGAGCTACGAGTGGGGCGTAACCTATTCAGCAATGCTTGCGGCGGGAAGGATAACGGGCGACAAGCGTTACACAGATTATGCCGAGCAGAGAATGCAGTTTCTCGCTGACATTGCGCCGTATTTTGATAAAAACGTGCTGAAGAAAGGCAAGACTCCTGAAGCCACTGTCCGCAAAATTGTTGCTCCGGCTGCACTTGACGATGCGGGAGCCATCTGTTGCGCCATGATAAAGGCAAGCAAGGCGAACAGCAGTTTGAGACTTCAGGAGCAGATTGACCGCTACGCTGATTTTGTCCTCAACAAAGAGTTGCGGCTTCCCGACGGCACTTTCTCGCGCAATCGCCCTTTGAAGAACAGCCTGTGGCTCGACGATATGTTTATGGGATTGCCTACAGAAGCGTTTTCGGGACATTACGACGAGGCGGTAAAACATTATTTCGGCTTCGTACGCCGTATGTTCGTCCCTGAACTCAACCTTTACCGCCACGGCTATATTGAAGGTCGCGCAGAGCAGCCAAACTTCTTCTGGGGCAGAGCCAACGGTTGGGCGCTGCTCACAACCTGCGAACTTCTTGACGTTCTTCCCAAAGACCATCCGCGCCGCCCGGAGGTCATGGAGCAATACCGCAAGCATGTTCGCGGACTCATCGCTCTGCAGAGTGGTGAAGGGTTCTGGCATCAGCTTCTTAACCGCGAAGACTCCTACCTCGAAAGCTCATGCACCGCAATCTACGCCTATTGCCTTGCCCACGGCATAAATGAAGGATGGATAGAAGCAAACGCATACGGCGGAGCGACTCTCCTCGCTTGGAACGCAGTAAGCACCGAGATTCAGCCTAACGGGCAAGTCACTGGCACTTGTGTCGGCACAGGCATGGCTTTCGACCCCGCCTTCTATTATTACCGCCCCGTCCATGTTATGGCAGCCCACGCCTACGGCCCCGCTATATGGGCAGGAGCAGAGATAATCCGACTCCTCGACACACAACATCCGAAGATGAACGATAGCGCCGTCCATTTCTATTCAGCAGAGCAGAACACCGACAAGCCTATATTCAACGAGGAATAAATGGGTTCCACAAATGTCTCAAGCCAATTTATAGAACTTTCTTCTATCAGATGGATAATGATGTCACTGACTGAAAGGAAGGACTCGGCTCTGNACTTTCTTCTATCAGATGGATAATGATGTCACTGACTGAAAGGAAGTAACCCACCTATATTTGCCGCAAAAGTGTATTTCTTACAAATAATTGGCGTTTTATTTAAATTTCTTTATGAAAAGTGTTGTAATTATCTAAAAATAAGTTAACTTTGCAGCGCAGATTTCGCGAAACTAAAAAACTAACCTAAGTATGAAGAAGTTTTTTGTAATGTCAGCGCTTTTGTTGGCAATGGGTGTGCAACAGGTGTGTGCCCAGTATCCAAAAGTTCCTAAGGCAGAACAGGATGCGGCGGACTCGCTGCAACGCCTTTATATGGCTCATTCCGACAGTGCGTGGGCGGTGGCTCTCCCGATAGTGCAGAAGGAGGCGTGCGAGGGCAGACCTTATATCCCTTTCGCAAAGCGTCCTACCGACCTCCCGCAGGCAGACATCCCTTCGTTCCCGGGTGCTGAGGGCGGCGGCATGTACTCTTTCGGCGGTCGTGGCGGCAAGGTGCTTACCGTGACAAACCTTAACGACGATGGCGTAGGTTCGCTGCGTTGGGCTTGCGAACAGGGCGGCGCGCGCATCATCGTCTTCAACGTCAGCGGTACGATAGTGCTGAAAAGTCCTATCATCATCCGTGCTCCTTACATCACCATCGCCGGCCAGACGGCTCCGGGCGAGGGCGTTCAGGTGAGCGGAGAGTCGATGTGGGTTGACACTCACGATGTTGTGGTGCGTCACATGCGCTTCCGTCGTGGCATAAAGGATGTGGCTCGCAGAGACGACACTTTCGGCGGCAACCCTGTGGGTAACATTATGCTCGACCACCTGTCATGCTCTTTCGGTGGCGACGAGAACATCTCGTTCTATCGCCACATGTATCAGGCTGGTCCTCAATATCCGCGCGAGAAATACCCGACGGTGAACGTAACTATCCAGAACACCATTTCCGCCAAAGGTCTTGACACATGGAACCACGCTTTCGGCTCTACCCTCGGTGGTGAGAACTGCGCCTTCGTGCGCAACCTGTGGTCTTGCAACACCGGCCGCAATCCTTCCATCGGATGGAACGGCATCTTCAACATGGTGAACAACGTGGTGTATAACTGGGTTCACCGCACTGCCGACGGTGGCGACTGGTCAGCGCTATACAACATCTACAACAACTACTACAAGCCAGGACCTGCCACCCCAAAGACCGGTGCCATATCTCATCGTATAGTGAAGCCTGAGGCTGGATTGTCGAAGAACGAGAAGAAGCAGTATGGCCGCGTATATTGCGAGGGAAACATCTTTGAGGGCAACGAGACAGTGACCAAGGACAACTGGAACGGCGGCGTGCAGATAGAGACTTTGGAGAATGTGCCCGACGAGTACAAGGCTGTGATGAAGTGGAACAAGCCTTTCCCGCATCCTCACTACACGGAGATGACCGCTCAGGACGCTTACAACTTCGTCTTGGACAATGTGGGCGCGATGTTCCCCTGCCGCGACAACCTCGACAAGAACATCATCGAGGAGGTGCGTACCGGCAAGCCTTTCTACGCTGCTGACGCAAAGCCAGACACTGAGGCCGACCGCATAGGCTACAAGCACCGTCGTCTGCCCGTTGACTCTTGGACAATAGGCATAATAACCGACCCGCAGCAGGTGGGAGGCATTCCGCAGTACAGCAAGAAATACAAGACATGGAAAGACACTGACGGCGACGGCATGCCTGACGCATGGGAGAAGGCTCACGGTCTGAACCCGAAAGACCCAAGCGACGCCAACGGTGACATCACCGGCGACGGCTACACAAATATCGAGAAATACATTAACGGCATCCCGACCGACCAGAAGATTGACTGGACAAACCTCAAGAACAACCACGACACGCTAACCAGCCCGCTGAAGTGGCAGTGACCCTGGCCTTGGCTTTGAACTTTGGCCTTGGCTTTGAACTTTGGCTTTGGCTTTGGCCTTGGCAGCGCGAAACATGAACAAATTAACCTATCAGATATGAAAATCAAATTATTAACTTTACCGACACTTGGCAAGACGCTTTCCGCAGGCACTCTCGTACTTGCGGGCATGGCTGTTGTCTCGTGTGCCGATGGCTTTGACTCAAAGGAAATATTTGAGCCAACAGTCAAGAACAGCACCATGTTGTCCCCAGACTCCAAGGACATTGTAATCACTGCAAGTGCTGACGGAGCAAACCAGACCATCTCATGGCCTGTTGTCAGTGGCGCGGGCGGCTACAGACTCACCGTGAAGGATGTTACCGACGCCAATAACCCTATCGTGCTCGTAAACGACTCTCTTATCGACGGATGCTCTTGCTACATCAAAAGAGAGGAGGACAAGAACTATGTGCTTACTCTCAAGACTTTGGGTAACGCCAAGCTGAACAACCAGGATGCGGCAACAGCCACAGAGGTGTCGTTCAACTCTTTCGCTGCCGCCTTTGCGCAGATACCTGCGGGCGACCTTGCCGAATATTTTGAAAAGAACCCACTGCCAAAGGATTTGTCAAGCAACGACCTCATCTTTGACCTCGAGGCTGGCAAGGAATACACGCTCAACGGCACAATAGACTTCCAGGGACAGCGCGTAACCCTGCGCACTCCTTCCACAAACTACGCAAAGATTATTTACGGAGAAGGTTCTCATCTCCGCACATGTGCCGGCTTCACATTGAAGAACCTTGAACTCAACGGCGCCGCGCTGACAGCCAACAACTCTGCTCTGCTCGAGCTCAGCGACCAGCCGATAGAGGCTATCAAGGGCATTCAGGTGGGCTCGAAGGAAAGTTCATACTACGACATTCAGGATCCGGTGGTGTTCCGCAACTGTAACATGACTGCCGTGAACAGTTTTGTGCTCTATGATAACGGCAAGAGCTACAGCTTGGCGAACCTTATAATCGACAACTGCCTGATACATCTTACAACATTGGAGAGTGCTGGTGTTGCTAACAACGCTATCTTCAACACATACGCTGGCGGTGTGCGTAATCTTACCATGCAGAACACAACGGTGTGGAGCACATCAGCAAAACCTGCCAAGTACGTCTTCCGCTACAACAACGGCTACAGATACGACCGCGCAGGTGTAACAGACTTGTATGTTACTGTTCAGAACACTACCATGTATAATGTCTGCAAGACAGGACATATCTGCAACTATGACGGTGTGAAGGCGCAGAAGGCTTCCCACCTGAAGATGACGAACAGTATCTTCGTAGATTGCGCGAGCGGTCAGATATGCCGCCGCTTCCTCGGTGGCTCTGCCGGTGCCGACGCCACATTCGCCAACAACACTTACTGGTTTGACGGCGCTGCGGAGAACTACGCGGAATACGACAAGTCGGAAACAGCCATTGACGAAGACCCTAACTTCGTTGATGCCGCAAACGGTAACTTCACTCCACAGGGCGCAGGACAGGTGGCAAAACAAATCGGCGACCCTCGCTGGCTGAAAAAATAATAACTCAATTCAAGTTTCGTAAATGCTCAACTTTTTGGGTTTAAGGTCTTTAGGTTATGAGGTTACTTCCTTTCAGTCAGTGACATCATTATCTATCTCATATAGGAAAGTTTTGTGGTTTAATAGCTTTGTGGCAACAAAGGTAGCAAACCTTACGACCCCATAACCACTTATAACCTTATAACCCACTCAACTGGAGCTTACGAAACTTGAGTAAAAAATCCAAAAGAATAATCTGATTATGCAACACGTTAAATATATATGCCTATCATTGCTCGTGTCGCTCTTTGCCACAGTAGCAATGGCACAAAGCGCTGTGTCGGGTACCGTTGTCGATGAAAAGGGTGACCCCGTGATTGGTGCTTCTGTTCAGGTGAAAGGTTCATCGCAGGGAGTGATAACCGACTTGGACGGTAATTTCAAAATGGATGTTCCTAAGGGGGCGCAGGTGACAATATCCTATATCGGATATATGACTCATACTATAAAGGCTGGTTTCTCAGGAAAAGTGCAACTGAAGGAAGACAAGCAGAACTTGGAGGAAGTGGTTGTAGTAGGTTACGCCACACAGAAGAAAG
This sequence comes from Bacteroidaceae bacterium, assembly GCA_021443335.1. Taxonomy (GTDB): domain Bacteria; phylum Bacteroidota; class Bacteroidia; order Bacteroidales; family Bacteroidaceae; genus Prevotella. Next base: position 56,842 of record JABUUE010000009.1, on the reverse strand, counting down.
CCCACCTTACGGGTTCTGTGGCTACCGTTGACACCGGCCAGATACAAGACCTTGCCAATGGCGGTCTGGCATCAACCCTCAGCGGACTTGTCAACGGTCTTAGCGTCAGCGGCGGCGACGGTCGTCCGGGCGAGAACGCAAGACTGTCAATCCGTGACACCAACTCTCTCGGCGATGTGGGTTCTACTGCCCAGCAGCCTCTCTTCGTCATCGATGGTTATATCTATCCTAACGACGTGAAGGTAGGCAACACTTCGCAGAACCTCGGTGCGGAGGCTTTCAATAACCTCGACCCGTCAGAGGTGGAGAGCATCTCTGTCTTGAAAGATGCCTCAGCAGCTGTTTACGGTTCTCGCGCAGCCAACGGTGTTATCCTTGTTACGACAAAGAAGGGAAAGAAGGGCGCTCCTTCAATAGCTTACGGCGGAACATTCGGTTTCACAGACGAGGTTTCACGTCCGAAGATGCTCAGCGCTTACGATTACGGTCGTCTGTATAACGCTGTTACAGCCGCTGACCCTACAAACACTTCTCTGAACCATACCACAGCACTCTTCCAGGCTGACGAGCTTGCTGCCATGAAGAATCTGAACTACGACTTGCTCGACAAGTATTGGAAGACAGGCTTCACGATGAAGCACTCAGTGAACGTGTCTGGCGCAACAGATGTTGTAAACTATTTCGCAGGTCTTTCTTACTTCGACCAGAACGGTAACCTCGGCAAGCTCGACTATGACCGCTGGAACTATCGTGCCGGTGTTGACGTGAAGATTTCAAAATGGCTCAGCGCAAACCTCACCGTCAGCGGCGACTACGGCAAGAAGAACACTCCGCTCGTGAAGGTGGGAGGCTCCGGCAATGAGAAGGATTACAACCTGCTTCTCACTCGTCCAGGCTATATGCCAGAGGAAGTCAATGGCTGGGACATACCGGCTTACGGCGTGAGCAACACTCAGAAGAACCAGAACCAGGGTTATAACTTCGCCACTCTGCAGAACAATGGTGACTATAACAACAACATGACTTCAAACATCACCATCAATGGTGGCTTGGCGTTCGACTTCGGTGTGTGGAAGCCTTTGAAGGGTTTGACCTTCCGCTTCTCTTATTCAAAGAGCATCAACACAGCAAAGAACAACCAGTTCGGTTCTAACTTCACGCTCTATCAGATGACAAAGCGTTACGGTAGCGGCAACCACCTCTACACTCCGACAGGCGAGGAAGATGCAAAGTTCAACTATCTTGACAAGAGCAACTTCAATGCGCTGACGCTTAACAACGGTAATATGCTGTACCGTACGATGACGCGTACTGACAACTATCAGATGAACTTCACGCTCAACTACGCTCGTGACTTCGGCAAGCACCATGTGGGCGCACTCTTCTCAATAGAGAAGTCGGAGGCAGAGAGCGAATATCTTGAAGGTCAGCGCACAGACCCTTACGCTTTTGTTGACGGTACTTACAGCTATAACGATGCTACGGGTGAGCGCACAACAGTGTTCAACCGCTCTGAGTCGGGAACTCTCTCATATATCGGCCGCGTGAACTACGCTTACGACAACAAGTATCTCTTCGAGGCGCTTGTTCGCTCGGATGCTTCCACAAAGTTTGCTCCTGAGAACTACTGGGGAACATTCCCTGCTTTCTCCGGCGGTTGGGTGATGAGCGAGGAAAGCTGGTTCCGCGACAACGTGAAATGGATTGACTACTTGAAGATTCGCGCTTCTTGGGGTCTCACCGGCCGCGACAACCTTGCGCCATGGCAGTGGATGCAGGTTTACGCCAAGGACTCTAACAAGGGTGTTGTCTTCGGCGAAGGTGTGAACATAGATTCCGGCACTCGTATCACTATCAACAAGAACAACTCTGCCGTTAACCGCGACGCTCACTGGGACAAGTCGTACAAGACAAACGTCGGTCTTGACCTCCAGCTCTTCAACAGCCGTCTCGGTCTCGGTGTAGAATACTACTATGAGAAGAACCGCGAGATGCTTATCAACCTGAAGCAGGATATCCCGGCAACAGTGGGAACGCAGTCAGCATCTACAAACCTCGGCGAGATGGACTCTTGGGGTTGGGAAATCTCGCTCACATGGCGTGACAAGATTGGCAAGGACTTCAAGTATCGCGTGGGACTTAACACTGGCTTCAGCGACAACAAGGTTCTCAACATGGACTTCGCTACAGAATATCTGTACCGCCAGATTACTCCTGGTCACCGCACAGACATCGGCTTGTGGGGAATGCAGTGCCTTGGAATGTTCCGCAGCTTCCAGGATATCGAGGAGTATTTCGAGCAGTATATGAAGAAGGATGATGGCACTTATGGCACATATATGGGTATGACAAAAGACAAGGTTCGCCCAGGTATGCTTATATATAAAGATGTTCGCGGAGCACAGCAGGCTGACGGCTCTTACGCCGGTCCTGACCATGTCGTAGATAAGGACAACGACCAGGTGTGTCTCTCTAACCGTGCCAACCCTTACGGCATAACTCTTAACCTTAACGCTGAGTTCAAGGGCATTTCCATTACTGCTCAGCTCGGCGCAAGTTGGGGTGGTTACACTACTGTTCCTTCTTCTGCCCTCAACCCTTCATCAAACAGCGGTAACATAGAATACACAAACATGCCTTCTTTCTGGAACCCAGACAATATGTATGTTTATCAGGACATCTTGGACGGACAAGGCAGACTGGTTATGGCCCAGAACCGCGACGGCTTCTATCCTAACCTTGCTTATGCAAGTGTCAACAGCGTGGCTTCTACATTCTGGCGCGTGAGCGACGCGAGCGTTCGCCTGTCACGCCTCACTGTCGCCTACTCTCTGAAGGCTAACTTCCTCAAGAAGATTGGTGTTAAGAGTGTTCGTTTTAATATTACAGGACAGAACTTGATTAACTTCTACAATCCTTATCCTGACAAATTCATGAATCCTATGGCAGGTTCTTACGGCTCTTATCCAAACTTGCGTAAGTGGACTATCGGTATTAACTTGGCATTCTAACCTTATAAACTGAAGATTATGAAATCGATAAAATATATAATATTAGGTCTTGCAGCTGTCATGGGAGCGACTTCTTGTAGCGATGCTTTCCTTCAAGATAAGAAGAACTATGACAATACAAACACCGATTTGTACAATTACGAAAGCGGTGTTCAAGGACGTGTCAACGATATCTATGCTTGGTGCTTGCCAGTTACAAACGGTCTCAGCTGGAAATACACTTCCGATGGTAGCGCCGATGAGGCAGGAAAATCAACAGAGGAATACTGCGGCTTCAGTGGTTTCGTGAACCCAGAGCATGAGCTGTCATCTATGGAGAACGAGAATGGCGTGCCAGACTACTTCATGGGCCAGAAGGCAAATATTCAGGAGGCTGTCTATGGTCGTATCCGTAACATCAACGATGTCATCAAGGGCATAAACGAGGGTACTCTCGACCAGAAGACAAAAGACCTCTATCTCGGACAGGTTTATTTCTTCCGCGCATGGTGCTACTACAACCTTGTACGCTGGTATGGCGGTGTGCCTATCGTGAAAGAGGTGTCGGCTCCAGACCCACAGAACTTCACTCCACGCTCTTCAACAAAGGCTTGTATCGACTTCATCCTCAGCGACCTCAAGAAGGCTGCCGAGATGTTGTCGGAATACACAACAAAGGGCGGATGGTCTGGCTCTGACTACGGCCGTGTAACTACAGGTACTGCCCTCGCCCTCAAAGGTCGTGTGTTGCTCCTTTGGGCAAGTCCGCTCTTCAACCGTGCTAACGACCAAAGCCGTTGGCAGACAGCTTATGAAGAGATGTCAAAAGACCTTGAGGTCATCGATGCTTGCGGTTATGGGCTGTATAAGTCATCGAACAATGTAAACGGTTCAGACTTTGCAATGCAGTTCCTCGTTCCTGCAAAGAACACGGAGGCAGTGTTTGTTACTCTCTTCAACAACATTGCAAGCAATGACGGCCTCGACAACCAAAAGAACAACTCTTGGGAGCGTTCTGTACGTCCTGCAAACACCGGCGGTGGCGGCAAGGGTGCTTCTGCAATGTTGGTGGATATGTTCCCAATGGCTGACGGTAAGATTCCTGCATCGGCCGGCACATACACAAAGCTCACACCTTCTGCTCTTGATTATGACGCAAAGGTGCCTTTCGTAAATCGTGACCCTCGTTTCTATCGCACGTTCGGATTCCCTGGTTTCCGTTGGGCTTATAATGGCGACGCAAGTCTCAGAGACAGCCATAACCCTTCTGATGGCAAGAACTATATCCTCTGGAACTATGTGTGGTACACTGAGAAGAACGAGCAGGGTGATGAGTTCAGCGGTAACTCTTATGCTGCCGACAATCTCCTTTCAAGCAAGCAAGGTGTTTATGTGAAGAAGAAGAGTGATGACCTTGACGTCAACCCAAGTGCTCTTTACACTTATGTTGCCAACGACACAAAAGGCTCGGCTCCTTTCTATTCTGCCGCTCCTTTGATTGAAATGCGTTATGCTGAGGTTCTGCTCAACCTTGCTGAGGTTGCTTGCGGTGCCGGTAAGATGGATGTTGCTGTAGAGCAACTGCAGAAGATTCGTGAGCGTGCCGGATATACAGCTGAAGCAGAGTATGGATTGCAGTCAAACCTTTCTTCTGACCAGGCTGCTTGTATGTCAGCAATATTATACGAGAGACAGATAGAGTTCGCTTATGAGGGCAAGCGCTTTGACGACTGCCGCCGCTGGATGCTTTACGATGGTGGCGCGGAACTGCCAGAAGGTGCGCCTTCTACATGGAAACTTACCGGTTGGGGCGGCAACACTTGCACATGGCTCGGCTTCAAGCAACTCAACGGTCAGCGCCGCGAGAATATGGAGTTCTGCCTCGACCACAAGTTCGACTATGTGCCAGACCCTTCAAAGCCTGACAAGATTAACGGCACCACATGGGATGCTGACCCACTGCTCAAGACTGAGTATCAGGGTATCACAAAGAAGGAACGCGACGATGTGGCTGTTGACCTCCGCCAGCCTCTTGCTACACAGGTGGATGTTCTCGCAGACTGGTACAAGAACAACCTCGTTCGCAACCTGAAACGTGGCGACGGCTACTCTTCAAGCAAAGACCTTCTCTACATGAAGTTCTATCCAAAGTATTACTTCCTCGGACTGAGCCGCGGAGCACAGGTTGACAACAAGGGATTGCAGCAGACCATCGGTTGGAAAGACTATAACAACGGTGGTACAAACGGAACTTTCGACCCGCTTGCTGAATAAAGTACTTAATACTTAATGAAGGAAACTTGAGCACAATAATTGCCGATCTCGTTATGAGGTTGGCAATTGTTGTTTATTGTTTATTGCTTATTGCTTATTGCTTATTTGTTACTACTTATTGCTTATTGTTTAGTGTTTTCAACAATTAATGGATATTCTTTGGCAGAAAACAGAAATAAGTGTAACTTTGCAGCGCAATTATGAGAAAAGCCTTTTGTTTTATATTGTGCTTGCTTGCTGTAAGTCTTCTCGCCCTCGGCCAGAAAAGGAAGGTTGTGAAGAAAACGGTGGACCAACGCGTCTTCCTTGAGCATGCTGACAACCTCAGTTACGACCAGTATGGTCCTGCTGGAGGAGCGCAGGTGGCGAGGGGAAATGTGAAGTTCATGCACAAAGGCTCTATACTGACGTGTGATAGTGCCTATTTCTATCAGCAGTCGGACATCTTCAGAGCTTATGGCAATGTCTTCATGAAGCAGGGCGACACCTTGACGCTCAAGTGCGACTATGCTTGGTATGACGGCGGCGTGGGCAGGGAGATGCTCTATGCCAGCAAGAATGTGGTCCTCACGCATCGTGACCGTAAGGCTAAGAACAAGTCAACGGTGCTCAAGACGGACAGCCTTGTTTACGACCGACTCTTCGACTTCGCCTATTATCTGAATAACGGTAGGATTATAGACAACGAGACAGACCTGACCTCTGAGTGGGGTGAGTATCACCTCGATACCCGGCAGGCAACCTTCGTCTATACTGTTCGTTTGAAGGGCAAGGATTTCGACTTAGACACCGACACGCTAATGTACGATGCCAACACCTCGCTGGCCCATAGCGTAGGACCTACCGTCGTGCATTCCGATGGCACAACGATTGAGACCAAGAACCTGTATTATAATAACGACACCAAGTGGGCGCACATGCTCGGACCGTCAAAGGTGACTGGAAAGGATATGACCATCGATACGGAAGATGGAGAGTATAACACGAAGACAGAAGACGCCAAGTTTCACGGTCCTTCCACAATCGTCAATAAGGGTACGGTCATCAAAACCGACCAAGGCGAATACAATACAAAGACGGAGTTTACGAAGTTGACCACTCGCTCCACCGTTATCAATGGCGACCGCGTGCTCGTTGCCGACACCCTTACGAGCGATGACAGCACAGGCTGGCAGGAAGGCTTCGGAAATGTTGTTTATACCGACACGAAGAACAAGAACGAGCTGTATTGCGGCTATTTCAAATATAATAAGAAGGAGGGTGTTGGTCATGCCACCGTCCGGCCTTTCGATAAAGACTGCGACCGTTTGCCGCTGATGAAAGACTATTCGCAGCAAGATACTCTCTATGCTCATGCCGACACTATCCGCATGGAGTCGTTTGATGTTGACACAGACTCTATGTGGCGCAAGGTGCATATCTATCCTCATGCCCGAATATATAGAAAGGATGTCCAGGCGATATCAGACTCTATCGTCGGAATATCAAAAGACTCTGTGATGATATTCTATCGCGACCCGATAGTATGGCATGGCGCCCAGCAACTCCTTGGCGATGAGATTCATGCCTTCGTGAGAGACTCCACCTTGGACCGCGCCCATGTCATAGGAAACGCGTTCTCGATAGAGAAACTTGTTATGAGTGCCGAGGAGATGAACAACAGCAGGGCAAAGGAGCGCTTCAACCAGATTTCATCGAAGGAGATGTGGGCGTTCTTTGAGGACAAGAAGATGAAGATGTCCGAGGCCATATCCAATGTTCTCGTGGATTACTATCCTCAGGATGAGAAAGACTCTTCACTCATGGGTATGGTTTATTGCGAGACCGATACGATGCGTATGTATATGAATCACGGGAAACTTGAAAAGATATGGACCAGCGCCAACAAGGGAACAATGTACCCCGTGAACCAGATACCTGCCGGCAAGGACCATCTGCCTAATTTCGCTTGGTATGATGAACTAAGGCCGAAAGACGAGAACGACTTGTTTATTTGGAAGCCAAAACCAAAACAAGAATACTAATCGCCGTTTATGGACATTATCCAACTTCTTCCAGACACCGTTGCCAACCAGATTGCCGCTGGCGAGGTCATAGAACGTCCTGCATCAGTCATCAAAGAACTGGTGGAGAACTCTATCGATGCCGGTGCGGAACACATCAACATTGTTGTAACAGATGCCGGAAGAACGCTCATAAAGGTTATTGACGACGGCAAGGGTATGTCGCCGACGGATGCGCGATTGGCTTTCGAGCATCATGCTACTTCCAAGATTCGCAAGGCCGATGACCTTTTCGCCCTTCATACTATGGGCTTCCGCGGTGAGGCTCTGGCTACAATAGCTGCTGTGGCACAGGTGGAACTGCGTACGCGACAGAAGACTGATGATGTGGGCACACTTATTAATATTGAAGGTAGCAAGGTGCTCAATCAGGAGGTTACGTCTTGTCCCGTTGGCAGTTGTTTCTCTGTCAAAAACATATTCTTTAATATCCCTGTACGCCGCAAGTTCCTAAAGACCGATGCTGTTGAACTTAACAATATAATCACGGTCTTTGAGCGCATAGCGTTGGTTTATCCTCAAATATCCTTCACCTTCCATGCCGGTGATGTTGAGAGATATAATCTTCGTGCAGGTCAGCAACTACAGCGCATCGTTGATATCTTCGGCAACAAGATGCAGCAGGACCTTGTTCCGTTGAATGTGGAGACTGCCCTCTGTAAGCTGACAGGCTTCGTAGGTAAGCCTGAGTCGGCAAAGAAAAAGGGAGCAAAACAGTTCTTCTTTGTCAATGGCAGATATATGCGTCACCCTTATTTCCATAAGGCGGTGACACAAGCCGTTGAGCGAATGATACCTGCAGGCGAGCAGATACCTTATTTCCTGTATCTTGATGTAGAGCCGGAGGACATTGATGTCAATGTAAGTCCCACGAAGACAGAGATAAAGTTCGACAATGAGCAGACGATATGGCAGATAATAAATGCTGCTGTGAAGGATGCCATTGGACAATATGCGGGCATATCATCAATAGACTTCAGTGCCGGCAATCGTCCCGACATTCCCGTGTTCGGACAGACACCAGTGCCTGCAGATGGTGATTTTAAAGAGATGTCATGGCAGAAGCCTTCCTTTGGAGGAGATAAGTTCTCGGGCTCTGGCTATAATCCGTTCAAGAACAATAAAGCATCTACAGCACCATCCAACTGGGAGGTGTTCTACGAGGCGACAAAAAATCTGGAAGTGGAGAAGCCTGTAGAGCAGGAATCTATGTTCGACGAGCAAGACAGTCTGCTGGAAACGGCGCGCACGCATTATCAATATAAAGGTCAGTATATAATGACTGCCGTTAAGTCTGGACTGCTTGTCGTTGACCAGCATCGTGCTCATGTGCGTGTCCTTTACGAGCGTTTCATGCGGCAGTTGGAGAAGCGCAATGCTCCGTCGCAGAGGGTGCTATTCCCTGAGATAGTGGCGTTATCCGCGGAAGAGGAAGGCACACTGCAAGCAATAAACGATGACCTTTCAGCCCTTGGCTTCGACCTTACCTCTCTCGGGGGTGGCAGTTACGCCATAAACGGAACGCCGGCAGGACTTGACGGCTTGAATATTGTAAAACTTCTTCAGGAGATTATCGCTTCGGTGGGCTCAACGGCTAAAGAGTCCGTCAACTCGGTAATAGCGGAACGTATGGCAAAGAGCGCGGCGATAACCTATGGCGAGATACTTGAAGAGAAAGAGATGGAGCAACTTATCGCCGATTTGTTTTTGTGCTCCAATGTCAATTATACTCCTTCAGGGAAGAAGATTACAGTGATAATCGACGATATTGAATCAAGATTCTAACTGTCCTTTTATTGGTAATGTCTTGAACTCCTTGAACTCCTTCAACTCCTTCAACTTCTTGCAACTCCTTGAACTTCTTGTAACTCCTTGAACTCCTTGAGCTCCTTGAACTCCTTGTTTACACCACATTGATAAAGAATGTGATAATCATGCTGTTTATGAAGTCGGCAAACATACTGCCCACAATTGGAATAAGAAGGTAAGCCTTTACCGATGGGCGGAACTTGTCGCATACAGCCTGCATGTTTGCCATGGCGTTAGGTGTAGCTCCCATGCCGAAGCCGCAGAAACCTGATGTGATGACAGCGGCGTCATAGTCGCGTCCCATAACGCGGAACACAACAAAGTAGGCGTACAGTATCATTATCACTAACTGAATAGCAAGCATCGCAACGAGTGGCAGAGCAAGTTCTGCCAATTCCCACAGACGCAGACTAACCATTGCCATACCTAAGAAAAGTGAAAGGCAGATGCCACCGAAATCGTCTATCTCTGCCATTGGAATGGAAATCTTGTTTGATAGCTCTCCATAGTTGCGGATTATAGCAGCCACAATCATCGTGCCGATATAAATAGGGAATGTCATTCCTGTCAGCGAGAGCGCGTAACTTACCATCGTTCCTATGCCTACAGCTATAATCATCAAGAAGACTGCCACCATGTAGGGCGAGTCATGCTTCGTTTTCTCCACCTCTTCCTGCTCGTCATCACTCTCGTCGATGGCCTCGTGAAACGATGGCCCCGTCTGGTCTATGTTGTGGTGAACCAGATGGTTTCTCTCAATCAGTCGCTCACTGATGGGACCGCCAATAAGCGAACCGGCTATCAGACCGAATGTCGCGGCAGCCGTTGTCAGCGTGGTGGCACCGTTCACTCCCATCTTTTCAAGTACTGGACCGAAGGCTCCTGCTGTGCCATGACCTCCCACCATTGGTATAGAGCCAGCGGTCATGCCCGTCAAACTGTTCAAGCCCATCACGTTCGCTACGCCTATTGATGCTAAGTTCTGGATTACTATCACCACTGTTATCAGGGTTAGGAGTGCAATCAAAGGACGACCGCCCTTGCGCAGCGTCTTTATGTTTGCCTGAAAACCTACCGAGGTGAAGAAGAACACCATGCACACCTCCTCGATTGAGTAGTCAATCTTGAATGTCAGTCCGCCAAACAAGTGGCAGCATAGCGACAGCAAGGCGAACAGCAGTCCACCGATGACAGGCGCTGGAATGCAGAAATGCACTAAGATAGGCAGTTTGTGGCGCAGCAGACTACCTGTCCATAATGCCACCACAGCCACTGCTAATGTCTGATATATGTTGAGAGTAAGCATATTTTGAAACCTTCTTTCCCTTTTTTAAGTAAGTGGTCAAAATTAGTTTGATATTAGATTGTACTATATTTGGATGCAGATTTGGGTTTTATTTGCAGGAGTGTAGCGGGCTACACGACTGAAAATATAGGACAAAGATGCGCCAAAGAGAGTGCAAGATAATATTTCTCCACTTACTTAGTCATGATAAAATATTTTTGACCACTTACTTGTAATATATATGCCTGGTTTGTTGGGCATATTTATTTTCTTTCCGTCAATGCTGTAGATGGCAGAAGGCATAGAGTTGTTGCCTGCATCAGCAGCGTTTATCTCATGTATTCCACTTGCTTCTGTCTTAGCTTCCGCTGTTACCACCGCCGCGTTCGTTGGTATGGTAAAGGTGGCATCCTTGCCTTTGATGGTTTGGGTTGTCGTCTTGCCTTGGATGTTGGTGGTGATAGTCCATTCTGCTATCTCATCCACGCCGTCCTTCCACTTGCTTTCTAACCTCACTTCGCGACCGCTGTAGAACGAGCCGCTGTACTTGCCGTTCTTAAGAGGTGTGTCGTTGAGGGTGAAGTCGTAATTCTTGGCTTTCTCTCCTAAAGCCGCGTTTATGATAAGTGTTTTAGGGTCGCCGGGCAGTTTGAAGTAGTCTTTAAGGTATTTCCACATGAATGTTGTGCGGTTTGCCGCCCATTTTTTCGCGTTGTTTATTTCTTCTGTATGGTTCGGCCACCATTGGTTTATGGGCTTTCTGTGGTAAGGATATTCGGTTTTTATCACATTATACATACTGTCGATTACCGTTGCCAGTCCGTTACCGTTCAAGAACTCGCCCATATACACCGCCATCCTGTCGATAAAGCGGTCTCGGAAACGATAGTCAGCCATAAGTCGGCGGAACAAGCGTGTGTGTTCGCTCTTGTTAGCCCAGTTGTTTCCGCTGTCATAGTTGTTGTCGTAGAGCCAATGGATGTACTTGTATTCGTATGGGCGGTTGTAAAGTCCAAGCCCGAAATCGGTGTCTTTCACTATCCAGCGCCATTTGCCCTCGGGCGTACGCGGCTTCCATTGCACGATGTTGTTGCCTGGAAAATCGAGGTTGTTGTGGAAGATGTTGAGAATCATGACATTCAGATACTCGTCAATGTCCATCATCTCCGCATATCTATCCATATTTGTGTTCTCCTCGTTCTCGCTGGCGGTGTAGAAAGCCTTGAATGTGTTGAAGTCGTCAATGGTACCTTCTTTCAGCTCGCTCCAGTTTTCTATCATGTCAATATCCTCCAGTCCGTCGTAGTTTGAGTATATGTTATCCTCGTTCGAACGCTCACGGATATTAATCATGCCGATGTATTTGCCATTCAGATACATCGCTGTTGGCTGCCATGCCTGCCAGTCGAGGTCTGTGTTCATGGCCATGTTGTGCTGTATGGCGGCATCGCGGAAATACATGTAGTCGCGGTCGTTGCCTGAGTTTCGCAGCATCACGCTCTTGAAATCCGTAATGCCTGGTCTCTCCGTAGGGAAGAACTCGTAGGTAAGTCTTTTCACGCCGAGGCGTTTGTCCGCGTAAAGCATTAGCGACTTTATTACCCAATCTCTTGATGCTGCACCTCCCACTCGTGTCTCGCAGAGCTGGTTGAGAGCGGCTTCCTCACTGCCCGTAGGGAAATATTCGAAGTTTACAGGGCGTTTCCAGTCGTATTCGTAGTTCTTTTGGCTTTTGCTATAGGTGCCGTCAACGTATATGCCTAACTTGTCGTCATAGAAGAATTTGCTGTCGGTTACGAGCGAGATGATGGGTATTGTCTGTTCTCTGCCGTGGAAAATGTATGAGTGAGTGGTGGAGCGAGGTGATAGATAACCCTGACAGAATAGTTTTGCGCGCAGTACGGTAGCGTTATTAACCACTATCGCTCCACTAACCTGCGGACTGTTCTCCGTAGGTTCTGAGCCGTCTGTCGTGTAGCGTATCACAGTTTCTTGTGGCGCATCTTCGGGCAGAGATATCTGTACTGACACTCGAGTGCTTTTCTCATAGACCTTACCCGTATGTGAAAATATGGGTTCGGGCAGAATCTTCTTGTTGTCAACAATGCCGCCGTTGTTCGCTTTCCCTGGAGTTGGGATAAGCATATATCCCATCTTGCCCTGTCCGTCGCTCTCACGACCGTAAGCAATGTTTGGTGCAGGCTGTTTCTTTATATCCTCTATCTTGTCGATGACCTCACCTTTATTATTATAAAGGTATATGCTGCCACCCTTGCCACTGTCGAGTTTGAAATGGGTGTGCATGCCCGTCTTGTTCTTGTCGCAGTATATCAGCGCGTAGCCGTTACCCTGAATCTGCTTGTCGGGCAACGGGTAAGCCTCATTGAAGTCCTTCTCCACTCCTATGCGGTAATCCTTCAGGTTGATGGCGGCAGAACTTGTATTGTATAGTTCCACCCACGAGTTGGGAATGTCGTTGTCGTCGGCAATCACGCAATCCACATTGCCCTGCATAAACTCGTTTATGAGCAGTGTCTGTCCTTTCGCGAATGTCAAAGGCAATGCTGTAAGCAAAAGAATGTAAAGAAATCGCATTTTAATAATGTTGTTTTATCCGGAAATCCAAAATAAGGAAAATCCTCTAATCTCAATCCTTGAAATATTCCTTCTTTACGGCTTCTGCCACCTCCGTAAGTTCTGCGTACCACTCCTTGCCAAAGCGTCTGGTCAGCGGACCTTCAAGGAATTTGTATAGTGGCAAACCTATCTCGCGCCCTTTCTTAACAGCCGTCTGGCATACCGTCCAGCGGTTATAGCTTAACGCCACCGTCCCACTCGCGAAAGTCTTCTCGCGAATGGGGTACAGCGCGCACGAAATGGGTTTTATGAAGTCAATCTTTCCTGCCCTCTGCGCTTTCTCTATGGCGCACAGACAGCAGTCGCCGTCGTAACAAGTGAACACGCAGTCCTTCCCGTTGACAATGCTCGTCACGAGGTCGCCCTCTTGGTCTATGTAAGCCACGCCTTGCTTGTCAATGACACTTTGTGCCTGTGCCGAGAGGTCATTCCATACCGTGTCAAGAGCGTTTTCTATGTGTTCTATCTCCTCTTGCGTTACAGGAGCGCCGGCATCGCCCTCCACACAGCATACGCCCTTGCATTGCGACAGGTCACAGCAGAACTGCTCGGTGAAGAGGTCTGTTGAGACGAGAACATTTCCTACCTCAACAATCATATCTGGTCTAATGCTTGCTTGAGGTCGTTGATTATGTCTTCCGCATCCTCAATGCCTACTGACAGACGCATAAGGTCGGGCTGAATGCCTGCCTCTATAAGCTGTTCTGTAGATAACTGACGGTGGGTATGGCTTGCAGGGTGCAGGATGCTGGAGCGCGCGTCAGCCACATGGGTTACGATGGCTATGAACTTCAGCGAGTCCATAAACTTGATTGCTGTGTTTACATCGCCCTTGATGCCAAAGGAAAGTACGCCGCAAGTGCCGTTAGGCAGGTATTTCTGCGCTTTTTCGTAGTTGGGGTTGCCTGGCAGTGTCGCGTAGTTCACCCATGCCACTTTCTCATGCTTAGAGAGGAATTCTGCCACTGCCTGCGCATTCTTGCAGTGTTGTGGCACACGCAGATGGAGCGTTTCGAGTCCGAGATTCAGCAAGAAAGAGCTGTGAGCACTTGGAACAGAGCCGAGGTCACGTAGCAGCTGGGCAACAATCTTGGTCGTATATCCCATCTTGCCAAACGCCTCTGCATATACAAGTCCGTGGTATGACTCGTCGGGAGAACAAAGGCCTGGATACTTTTCGGCGTGGCTCATCCAGTCGAAGTTGCCGGAGTCAACAACGCATCCGCCCACCTGTGTTGCATGTCCGTCCATATATTTCGTTGTGGAGTGTACAACGATGTCTGCTCCCCATTCGAAAGGACGGCAGTTGATAGGTGTTGCAAAGGTGTTGTCTATTACTAATGGCATACCGTTGCTGTGGGCAATCTTCGCCCATCGCTCTATGTCGAAGACGTTGCAGCCAGGATTTGTTATTGTCTCGCCGAAAAGCAGTTTTGTGTTCGGGCGTATGGCTGCCTGTATCTCCTCGTCGGTAGCCTCTGGGTTAATGAAGGTGCAGTCAATGCCGAGCTTCTTCATCGTTACTCCGAAGAGGTTGTATGTGCCGCCGTAAATCTCGTTAGAGGCTACGATATGGTCGCCGGCCTCGCAGATGTTGAATGTAGCGTAGAAGTTGGCAGCCTGTCCTGATGATGTCAGCACAGCGCCCACACCGCCTTCAAGGTCGCAAATCTTTTGCGCCACGGCATCGTTTGTCGGGTTTGCCAGTCGGGTGTAGAAGTAGCCATCCTTCTTCAGGTCGAAGAGGTCAGCCATTTCTTCCGTATTCTCATATTTGAAGGTAGTGCTTTGGTAGATAGGAAGGACACGCGGCTCGCCGTTCTTTGGCTTCCAGCCGCCCTGTACGCAGATTGTTGAAAGTTTCATTTCTTATATGTGTTAGATATTTATTCGCAGTCTTTAGACTGCAAAGTTATCATTATTTATTTAATTCGTTGGTGTTTTTCATCAAAAAAACAATTTTTAACCTTATTTTGTTTGTCGCGTAAAGGTTTGACCTTGATGTAAAACATCACTTTTCCAGATAGTTATCATTTTAAAAGAAAAATGTTTCGTGTAAAAGAGGTTTTTTCTTACCTTTGCAACTGCAAAACCATGTGAAGAGGTGTTGGTAAACACTTCAAACAGTCGGAATAGTTTTAATATTAATTGACCCTTAAAATTTGATCTTACACACTGTAAGAAATTCTCTAATGTTGTTTGCAGCGCAGCTCGTGAGAGCCGCGCTGTTTTTTATTTTAGAACGCCATATTCCCCAATTTCTGTTGCCACATAAAATTATTCATTCTGTTTGGTCCTTAGAATATTCGCGGCAATAGCGCCAGAGAAGTTGTGCCATACTGAGAAGAGAGCGCCAGGGATGGTTGCCAGAGGATACATGGCGAAATGTGTTGCGGCAAGACTGGTAGCAAGGCCTGAATTCTGCATTCCTATCTCGATGGCGATGGCGTTGCGCTTGGGAGTGTCGAGACGAAGTATCTTGCTGATTGTAAATCCGAGAGAGAAACCGAGAATGTTGTGAAGCATTACAACAGCTATTATTAGCAATCCGGACGTCAGCACGCGCTCTGCATTCATTCCCATTATAACACCAACTATCAGGGCGATGGCGAGCGTGGAGACCATCGGCAGTACTCCGACAGCCTTCTGTGTGTATTTGCCAAAGTAATGATTTGCCACAAAGCCAAGAATGATAGGCAGTATGACCACCTGCACCACACTCATCAACATGGCAAGGATATTAACATCAACCTCTTCTCCTGCAAGCAGATAAGTAAGAAGAGGAGTCATAACCGGAGCAGCGAGAGTGCTCATGCCTGTCATACCCACCGACAAGGCAATGTCACCACCTGCAAGATATGTTATCACGTTGGAAGCCGTGCCGCCGGGACAACAACCAACAAGTATCACGCCAATGGCAATCTCTGTAGGTAGATTGAATACCAGACACAGTGTCCACGCAAGGAGAGGCATGATGGTAAACTGTGCGACACAACCTATCATGACCGCCTTAGGCTTCGTGAATACTACCTTGAAGTCCTGCGGCTTTAGCGTTAATCCCATGCCGAACATCACGATACCCAGCAACCAGTTGATGGCTGTCGTAGGAATCCATGTGAAAGTCTCAGGCAAGAGTAAACCGACGGCAGCGACAGCCAGAACTATCAATGCAATCTGGTTTGACACCACAGTTGATATTTTGTAGAGTATATTCACTGTTTCTTAGGTGTTTCGAGTTATTCTTTTAATGCGCTCGGCTCTGCCGCTTTGCAAGCAAAGCGGCAGAGCCGAGCGCATTAGAACGTATATGGGTTTATTTCTTTATAGAACCCACCTTTATTTCTTTATAAACTTTTTTCCGTTGTTGATGACCATTCCCTTGAAGTTCTTTCCAACGCGCTGGCCGCTGAGGTTGAATGTTCCATTGATGCGGTTGCTGCCGTTGGTTGCTGCTATTGTTGGGTTAGTGATGGCTGTCGCCTCGTCTTGGTCGCACTGCTCTTTAGTGTAGTTTCCTTGCAGGACGTAGATAGGTGTTGGGTCTGTAATTCCGCGACCTACGTTGTACATCTTGCAGCCTCTTCCTGTTACGCCTTCTGGCAGTGGGTCACATTCCACCATAGTGTAGAATATTGCCCAGAACTTGTCAGGGTCTGTTTCTTCCCATGAAGAGTTATCTACACCATATTTTAGCCATGATGGGAAATTACCGTATTTATCGGCGAGGTAATAGTTCTGCTCGTCGTATTGGTTGAAGTAAGGACAAGCGGAATAAGTATATACCCAGGATGCTGATGGGTCGGCTGCGTTATACACAGTCTTACCGTCAGCAGAAACATAAAGCACATTTACGTCCAGGTATTCTGTACCTCCCTCGTCGTATGCTGACTCCCATGTATATAGGAAGTCGTGCAGTGCGCTGAATGTTAATGGCAGTGATATTACGTCTGTTGCCTCGCCCACGCCGAGGTATTGTATGTCATCAGGGTTTGTGGTATTCATGAGGACATTGTATGCACGTTCAGCTGTCTCTTCCTCACTGTTAATGTGGGCAAAGAAGCCAATGTTCACGCTCTGAGGGAATGTGATAAGAACTGAAAACGCCTCGTCAAGAACAAGGGGTTGCTGTATGCCGTTTTCGATTTTCTTGAATAAAACGTTGTAGGTTTTATAGTTTGTACCCTCTTGCTCAGCTTCGTCGATGAGCGTTACATCGTCTTTTGTTGCTGTGAGTGATGTTATCTCATCGCCGTTGTTGTTGAGAATTTGCATTTTTATTTCCTCATTGTTAGCGAGTGGGTGCTTGGTGGAATTAATGGTTACACCGAGCAAATAGATGTCTTCAACATACATTGGCGACTGCGGTTTTGGGAAGCTTTGTATGCAGCCGACAGAGGCGTATTTCACTCCTTCATAAGTAAGGCTACCTGAACCGAAGATATAGCTAGTGTCCAGGTAACCACCGTATATGGCAGTTTTACCAAGGTGAGGGTCTGACCATGTGAGTGGATATACATCCTCCTTTGGTTCCAAGTATGTTGGATACTTTGTTACGTCATAAATATTTTTGTCGCCGTAAGTGTAGCCATTGCTGCCGAAGACGTCGGTCAATGTAGGCATTGGAAAGCCATAGCCTGCCTCTATGCCATATACGAAGTTATAGTTGTCGTCAGCAAAATATTTCGTGTAATCCTGGCCGCCGATATACCATCTGGTGTTCTTGGGGCTTGATGATGTGTTCTTCAGCATGAACTCTGTATAGGCAGTAGGAACGAGGAGTATACTTCCATCAAGGGGATATCCTTCCTTGTCAAGACCGACGGAAGGCATGGATGCTGGTACCTGATAGCTTGTTTTCGTTGAGGGGGCTTTATTCATGCCGTTGGCTATTTTCCCTACTTGTGGTAATACAGAAAATCTCTCTGGAGCCTTCGTCCCTGTCTTAATCTTCTGAATGCCACTGTTGTTGGATGCCGTTCTGCGCATCTGTTGTGCCGATGCTGTGCATACTGCCAGCATAAAGGCAACAGATAATAGAATCACTTTTTTCATATTGATATATTTATGTTATGTTACTTATTTACTTATAATCTTCTTTCCGTTCTTTATCACCAAACCTTTGTAGTTGGCGTTGACCTTCTGTCCGCTGAGGTTGAAGTTGCCTTTCAGGTGTGACGGCTGCTCAGATACAGTTATTTCTTCTATTGCGGAAATCTCTTCCTGTGTCATCCATTCTGTAGATTTGTCGCCTTCGGAAGTGATAGCTCCAGTAGCGTCTTTTGTCAGCAGATAGCTGTTGATGTTTCCGTAAGGGTATCTGATAGGTAACCATGTGGATGAGCCCTTTATCTTTGTTGCGGCGAATAGTCGGTAAGTGCCTGCCGCAAGGTCTTCTGGTATGGGGGCAGAGAATGTAACGTACTTCGATTCTTCTTTTCCGACACCATCAGGTTGCATTTGCATAGCAGCAAGCTGGAAGTCCCTTTCATATAATATGATGTCTGCCCCGTTTTCCATATTTCTCAGGAAGTAAGCCCTGCTGCCATCGAAAGCGTCGCCTTCAAGATTCCATATTGTGAGAGTGCTTTGCAGAGTGTTGTCTTCCATTTTTAGAGTAGGCTCACCTTTGCAATAGAGTTGTATGCTCTTCTCGCTTATTTTTTCCGGGCATACTCCGAAGATAGCCTCTTGCGAGTCTGTATATTTATAGCTGGTGCCATAAGGTATAAGTGTTTCAATGTCTGCATAACAGTCGCTTTGGCCACCCCATCCCCAGTTCACGTGGAATAGTCCGGACCTGTTGTACCCGTCAAGAACGAAGCAGTGGCCGGCATCAGCTGTTCCTGGGGTTCCTGGACTGAACGCTCCGTAAATTACAGGACGCTTTGCGGCTAACTCTGCCTTTATCATTGCTACCCATTCGTCTGTGCCAAAATATTTCCTCTGGTGGAATCTAATGCCTTCGTTGTAGCCAAAGTGATTGATTAACGCTGTTTTTACAAGTCGTGTGAGCGTACCGCTACCGGTGCAACCATAGTGCATATTCAGTGTATAGCCGCAGTCGCGCGACAATGTGGCGAGGGCATCTTTTACTTCGTCCTTAATGCCGTATGATATCTTGTTGGGCATCAAGCTCCATTTGTATGTGCTCTCAGAAAGGTCTTGTGTGAGACGTGTTCTGGTTCCCTTGCTATTCTCCCAAATGTATGATGCCTCTCCTTGTCCTTTTTCGGGGTATTTGAATTTGAACATTGTCTGTGCCATAGCTGTTGCCACACATCCTACAAGACTTCTTCTGTCGTCATAGTCGATCGGGCAATAGTTGTTGTAAGGCTCTCCCTGCGACCATTGGCAGGTGAGGATTGGGCTTACAGTGGTTGGCGTGAAGTCGTTGAAGTCGTCTCCAATACCATATAATGGCATAACAGTGTTTCCTGTACTCAGCCTCTCTTTTAATGTTTCGTTGATGGCGTTGAGCCACCAGATAAAGCCGTCGGGCAGGTCGCCTGTATATTCGGCATTATCGTCTGAATATGCCAATACTGCGTTGAAGCTGTCATCGTTAGCTACAACCACAAACTGTCCGCCCATATATCCGAGTATGGTGGTGCAGTCTGTTGTCTTCAATACTTCTATTTCCTTCGCCTGCGCTGTTGCCCTTGAGTTAGAGTTGTTGGCAATTATTCCTGCGGCGATAGCTTTCATTTCTGTCACACTGCGCTGTTTTGCATTGACTGTATGGCAAAGTGACAAACATAAAAGAAGGGATAAAATTGAAATGTTTCTTGGCATAGTGGTAGGGTTTTAACCCAAAAAGTTCATTAGAACGTATATGGGTTTTATTTATTGGAAATTCTTACTATTTTTCGTCTTTTTGTTTTCTATCGGCATCTTTTTCCCACTTACTGCAGTCAAATAGCCCGCTATATGACTTTATAAGTAGAAAAAATCTACTCGATATAAAATCAAAAATACTTCAAAATTCTAATAAACTTTTTGGGTTTTAAGAAAAGTTCGGACTGCAAAGTGCAAAATACAGATTGTTCGCCTCTGTATCTTGTACTTTGCAGTCTATATATGTTAGATTACTTTCCGCGTTTCAGCGTCATTCCTTGGTTTAGGAAAATCCATCCCATGTAATTTGGACCGTTATATACGGCTCCTATGAACAGGCAGTCTGGATTGAATGTGATGGTGTTGAGGTCATCAGTGATTTTTCCTTCAACATTACCGTCAAGAGTGACTGATTGGCCCTCTACAGCACCAAGGTAAGTATCACCAATAAAGTCTCCAAAGTCAAATCCTTCCGAAATTACACTTCCGAGAGGAATGTCTAACATTATCTTATTGGTTGCCGTATCATAGCTATAGTTGATTGGGATGTCTATCCAGATAAAGTCTGCATAGAAACATGTCAGGTGAAGAACCTCATCGTAGCCCTTCTCACCCTCGTCGTATCCGATGATATTACCAGACCATTTAACAGGTGCTTCTGTTTCAGCGTCTATGGCCTCAATAGTCCATTCGCCCTGCAGTTTCTCATAGAATGAGGCGTCGTTGTCTTTGATATAGACAGTAGTCTTTGTGTTCTGACCTTTTGATGCATGCTGTACGTCAACCAAAGATACTTCGAAAGTCTTTGCCTCGTTTATCTCATCATTGTCAACAAGACGAAGTTCAACATAGCCTACGCTGTCCTTCTCGCTTATGTTGACATACTTTGCTGTAACATAATAGTCCTTGTCTTCTGTGGCAGGGTTGTTACCAGTAGCCTTAAATTCAACGGTAGCCTGTATCCTTCCGTCGCGTTCTCCGACAACTTTGATTGGCACTTTAACAATGCCCTTGTTCTCCTTAAAAGAGATTTCTGTCTCCATCATCTCGACTGTGGCACCGTTCTTGCCGTTCCAGGACCAATCCTGGTCTTTTGAACAAGATGCCATTGCCAGCATAACGAGGGCGAGACCTAATATTTTAGTTAGTTTCATAAGAACTTCTATTTTGTTTTTTTTATGTGGGTTCTGTAAATTAGTATCCTGAATTCTGCTGACCAGCGAGCTGAGGGTTGTTCTCCATCTCTGATGTAGGTATTGGCCATACAAATCTATGGTCGCCAGCAGGATAACTGAGGTCGCTTCCTATCTTCACGATGTATTTGTCGAGTCCATCTACTTCAGTATGCTTAGGATTACGTTTAAATCCTAGATTCCAGCGGCGGAGGTCGCTCATACGGAAGCCTTCGCCGATAAGCTCCTTGAGGCGCTCTTCGCGAATAGCCTTCTTAAGAAGCTCGCCCGACATTGTTCCTGTTTCTGTGTCGTAGCCCTCAATGCGGTTTACACGCAGTTCGTTAAGGTAGTATGTGCTCTCCTGGTTTTTGTTGAGGTAGGCTGCTGCCTCTGCTGCGATAAGGTAAACCTCGCTGAGGCGGATAGCCTTAGGCATGTTGACGAAGTTGTTCTCTGATGTTGTCCACAACGCCTCGTTGCCAGGGAACTTGTTGAAAGTGTATGCTGGCACCTCTTCGCCCTCTATAACTAGGTATTGTGGATCAATGAAAGCATACCATCTGATATCGCCGTCACCATACAGGTCTAATATGTCGGTAGTCGGGATATAGTCGCTGGTGTTACCGTTGCTACGATAAGGAGCACCAGATGCTGAACCAAGCTCGGTATTTGACATAAATGGGCGGAAGATTACCTCTGTTCCTTTGTCATCATACCACAGAGTCTCATAGTCTTTGATCGTTGTCAGAGAGAATGTCTCACTTTCATCATTAATGATAGATGTCGCTGCTTCGTATGCTGTCTGATAGTCACCCTTTACGAGAGCCACGCGTGCCTGAATAGCTTTGATGGCTGTTGTTGAGAGGTAAGGGTTGTTCTGTTTTGGACCTTCTTTTGGGAAAAGGAGCTCATACTCTGCAAGCAGATTGTAGGCGGTATTCATCTCAGACTGTATGAAGTCGAAGGTCTCTTTGAGAGTTGATCTGCCAGGATACAGGCTGCGGTCACCGGTAGGATAGTACTTTGTTACCATAGGAAGACCTACATTCTGTCCTGCTGTTGTTTCAGAATAAACAGGGCAGAAATGGTCAGCAAGCCAGAAATAGAAATAAGCGCGGGCAAAGCGTGCCTCGCCCTCGTATTGCTTCAGCTGGCATCTTCCGATGGTGTCTGTGGTGTTTGCTGTAACCTCTGGAATCTTCTCAAGGAGGAAGTTGGCTGTGTTGATAGCGGAGTACATGCCTCCCCAGAAGCTTGCGAACTGAGAAGTACCCGGGGTGAGCAGTCCGTTTGACCATTCGCCGTAACGGTTACCATTGTTTATCATGCCGTGGAAGAGGTCCATCTGAATCTCTGGATATGACAAATAGCCTCCAGAGTGCATGCTGCGCAGACCGGAATAGAGGCCGTTACGCATCAAGCGGCAGTCTTGAACAGTCTGAACGGCTGTTGTGTTGTCTAACTCACCTACCGGAGCAAGGTCCATGTTACATGAGGTAAGAACAGAGCCGGCAAGTAGTGTTGCTAATAATATCTTTTTCATATCTTCTGTTTTTTTTATTGAAAGTTAATTAGCCTCGCCTTAGAATGTTAATTCCAGACCGAAAACAAACTGTTTGGTGTTAGGATAGTTGAACTTCACAAGGTTAGTGTCTGGCTCTGGGTCGAAACCGGTATATTTGGTGATGGTCCAAAGGTTGCGGCCGATGAAGAAGAAGTTGCAGCCCTGGATGAACTTAGTGTGTGCAAGCACATGTGCCGGCATCTGATACTGTACGGTTAAATTCTTCAGACGGCAGAAAGAAGCGTCCTCAAGGAGATGGTCGTCAAACTGCGTTGCCTCGCCCACCTTAGGAATGTCTGTTACCTGACCAGGTGTTGTCCATGTGTTGAGCATGGCTGTTGTCTGGTTGAAGGATGTACCGAAGTTGTTGTTCTCGATGAAGTAGCGGTCGTTTGACATAAGCCATTTGTCAGCCTGCCAAGCGAAGTCGGCACGTACGGAAAGACCCTTCCATGCCACTTCTGCTCCGAAACCGCCAGACCAAGGAGCGTAGCGGTTCTTGCCTAAAAGTACAGACATTGCTTCCTCGTTGTACTCCTTTGTCTCGTTGTCGTTGGCATCAAGCCATATCTGCTTACCATCGCGTGGGTCAACGCCTACACGGCGAACCATGTAGAACTCGCCTACTGCGTGGCCTTTCTTGTACTGCAATCCGTAGTCAAGAAGTGTGAGCTCATCGAGACCGTTGAACAGTTTCTGTATCTCGTTCTTGTTGTAGTTTACGTTGCCATGAACGGCTGCATACCAGTCCTTGTCTCTATAGATGTCAAGTCTGAGGTCGAGGTCGAAACCTTTGTTAGACATCTCGGCAATGTTGGCAGCACCTGAAGAGTGACCAGTGGTCATAGAGTAAGGTACGCTCATGAGCATGTCGGTAGTCTTCTTGATATAGAAGTCGAAGTTCACGCTCAAGCGGTTGAAGAGGCGAGTGCTGAAACCGATGTTGGTGTTGTGGACTGTCTCCCATGTGAGCTCGTAGTTCGGAGCCTGTGCAATGCCGATAGAGTTCTCGCCGTTGTACAAAGAGCCTGAACTGATGATTCCGAAATAAGCATAGTTGCCGATAGAAGAGTTACCAGTTGTACCGTGGCTGCCCTTGATAGCGAGGGCGTCAAGCCATGACACGTTCTTGAGGAACTTCTCCTTCTTCATGTCCCACATTGCACCGATAGACCAGAAGTTTGCCCAGCGGTGACCGGGAGCAAACTTTGAGCTTCCGTCTGTACGCCATGTAACGTCAAGATAATACTTGTTGTTGAAGTTGTAAGAGCCGCTGACGAACCAAGAGTTGGAAACGGTCTCGTCGATGCCTTCGCTTACATCGTCCATGGCAACCTGTGTTCCTTGGTCAAGGCGAAGCATACGGTTGTCGGTGTGACCTTCTGTATATACGCCGAAGTTGTGAGTCTTGTATGTGATGCTTTCCTGGCCAGCGAGTAAATTGAGGTTGTGAAGACCGAATGTGGCCTTGTACTCAATAGTGTTTGTGATTGTCCACTGGTAGTAGCGCTGGAAGGTCTCGCCGCGGCCGGCTGGGGACTCTGTAACCTTGTCGCCCATCGGTGTGTAGAATTCAGGAACATTGTAGCCTGTGTAATGGTTTGTGTAGTCATACCAGTCGAGAGCCTGCTGTGAACGCAGAGTAAGACCCTTTACAGGAGAAATCTCTTCGTAAGTCATCAACTGGGCTGTTATCATATCCTTCACATACTTACGGGTCTCACAGACGTACCATGGTGTCAGCAATTGTGAATAATGCAGATATTGAGACTTGTCGCCGAAAGTGGCTTTGCCAGCCTCGTCAACAGTGTAGTAGTAAGGGCTGTCGATAGGCATTGCCATACGAGCCTGTACCATTGGGTTGCTGGTATAGATGTCGCTTGATTCAGCCTCGCTGTTCTGCTGATACTTTGTGTAACCAATGTTAGAGCGTGTACCAATCTTGAGCCACTTGGTGATGCGTGAGTCAAGGTTTATGCGAAGGGCCTCACGGCGCATGCCACTCTGTGAGATGATACCTTGCTGGTCGTGGTGGTTGAAGGAGATATAGTAGTTTGTGTTCTGTGAACCACCTCTGATAGAACCGTCCAAGGTATAGGTAGGAGCGCTGCTGTTGAAGATTTCGTCACGCCAGTTGGTGTTGATATTGTTCTTGTTTACTATGTCAACAACAGATTTGTCAAGAGGCTGACCGATAAGTTCACGATATTTGATGTATTCGTTTGAGTTCATCATCTGCTGCTTGTCGTCCACCATCTTTGAGAAACCTACCTGTCCACGTATGGTGATTGAAGGCTTCTGCTCGAAGGCACCTCTCTTACTTGTGATGACGATGACACCGTTGGCAGCACGGGAACCGTAGATGGCTGTTGACGCTGCGTCCTTCAAGACGGTGATGTTCTCAATGTCGCCAGGGTTGAGAGTGTTGAACACTGCTGATGTGATAGGCGCGCCATCAAGGATGAAGAGTGGGGTGATGCCGGCTTGGATAGAACTGATACCGCGAAGACGGATAGATGCGCTCTTTGAAGGGTCACCAGAGCTTGTAAGTACTGAAAGACCAGATACCTGGCCTGCGAGAGCGTCGGTGAAGTTGGCAGTTG
The DNA here is from genome assembly GCA_021443335.1 of Bacteroidaceae bacterium. Classification (GTDB taxonomy): domain Bacteria; phylum Bacteroidota; class Bacteroidia; order Bacteroidales; family Bacteroidaceae; genus Prevotella. The sequence continues at coordinate 31,608 of JABUUE010000009.1, read as the reverse complement.
AAACCTTCTCAAGCTTCTTGCTGCTTACAACGGATACAGCACCTGTTACGTTTGTGATTTTCTTTGCTGTACCATAACCTGTTACAACAACTTCGCTAAGCAATTCTTCGTCTGGAGAGAGAGAGACTTTCATGTTCTTGGAAGCTTTCACTGTGCGTGACTCCATGCCCACGAAAGAGAATTCAAGCATGGTTCCTTCTTTCGGAACGCTTATAGTGAAATTGCCGTCAAAGTCTGTAATGACACCTTTTGTCTCCTTGGCAATCTTTACCGTAGCGCCTACGATAGGCTGGCCGTCTTCTGTGGAGACAACGGTTCCCTTAACTTCCACTTGTGCCAACGCTGTCCCTATGCAAAGGAACAATGCGGCAAACATCATAGATAGTTTTAGTTTCATAAAAATAAAAAAAGTATATTAATTAATCAATTTTCTCAATGTGGCTAATCAGTCATTGCTCGTTACTCATCAGTCATAACTCATAACTCAACTTCCACTTTAGGGGGCTGAGGGCTGGTCATAACTCAACTTTCCCCTTTAGGGGGATGGGGGCTGGTCATCATTCAACCTACAAAGTTCTGTTGGATATAGACACTCTTATTGGCTGTTAAAAGTGGTAAAATTGTGGTTTTTTACCTCATATAGCAGTCTATAATCGGCGCAAAATTAGAGTTTTTTATGATTTCTAACAAATTTTTACTTTTCAAAACTACATTTTTAACATTATTTCTTCCCGAAACTCCTGTTTAGTTAACATTTATCAATTCTAAGATATCCGTTCTTGCCGTATCTGCGTTTGCATTATTATCTTTTTGGGGGTTGAAAAATGTTTCACAGCTTTTTTTTAAATTTCCCTATGACTTTTGGGTCAAAACGCAGGGAGAAAAAAAATTTTGTCATAGAGTTTTGATATGTTTCACGGGGAGTTTTTAACGGGCTTCCTTGGAGAAACAATATGACACTTATATCTTCTCACTCCGCCTCCCTATATTTGTTGTCGTCCTCATCCTGCATCATGGACAGGTATGACTTGTATCTCGACTCGGAAATGTAGTGTTCTTCAATGGCTTTGAGCACGGCGCAGCCGGGTTCGTGGGTGTGCGTGCAGTTGCTGAAGCGGCAGTCTTTTGAGAAAAGGAATATCTCTTTGAAGTAGGAACTTATCTCCTCCGGCTTCATATCGAAGGAGCCGAAGCCCTTCACTCCCGGAGTGTCTATCAGCCAGCCGTCGCCTAAAGGTATCATCTCAGAGAAGGTGGTGGTATGCTGCCCAAGGTTGTACGCGTCGGAAATCTCGGCAGTCTTCAGGTTAAGACCCGGGATGAGCGAGTTAAGAAGGGTGGATTTGCCAACACCCGAATTGCCGGAAAAGAGCGTTATCTTATCTTGCAGCAGTGTTCGCAGTTCCTCCAGTCCGTAGCCTGTCTGCGCCGATATCTGCAGACACTGGTAGCCGATGGTCTCATAGAGCGTAACCATCATGTCCTGATACTCTTTCAGCTCATCGTCGAGCAAGTCCGTCTTGTTGAAAAGGAGGATGACGGGCACGGAGTAAGCCTCGGCAGACGCAAGGAAGCGGTCGATGAATGTGGTGGAGGTCTCTGGGTTTGCCACCGTCACCACAAGGCACGCCTGGTCAACATTGGCGGCGAGGATATGGCTTTGCTTCGACAGGTTTATCGACTTACGCACGATATAGTTACGACGGTCATGAATTTTGTTTATGAACGCCGTACCCTCCTGGTTGCGCACAATATCCACATGGTCGCCAACAGCCACGGGATTTGTGCTTTTTATCCCTTTAAGTCTGAAATTCCCCTTTATCTTGCACTCGACAGTTTCACCACCCTCAGTGAGGACGGTGTACCATGAGCCGGTATTTTTTATGACGATGTTCATCTCAAGTAGTAAGTACGAAGTACTAAGTACTAAGTATGATTACCTTTTTTATTCTGCTAACCTTTGGAACGGTTCTCTATCTTAACAATTATACTGGTAAGAATTCTTATAAGTTCCTCGCAATCAGACATTATTGAATTAAACGATTCCTGGTCTATATACTTACCTTCATGTAGGATTTCCAGCCAAACCTTCGTTTCATTCGCTTCCTTTCTTGCTATAGATAGTTTACTAATGAAATCAGCTGTACTTTGTGCATAAACAGCTTCCGCAATGTTTGCAGCAATACTTGTTCCAGATTTATTAATCTGAGAACGCATATTTTCAATTCCTTTACCTTCAAGGTACTTGTGCAACTTAACAATACGTTTCGCAAAGATCAAGCTCTTTGTCACCTTGACATCTTCGGGTCTGCTCATCATAAATTCAGAAAAATATGCCGATTACATTTTCTATCCACAAAAGCTAATCATACTTAGTACTTCATACTTAATACTTCATACTTTTTATATGGTCATAATCTCCTTATGCTTTGCAGCAAGCATCTCTTCGAGTTTCTTGATGAATTTGTCGTGGAGCTTCTGGAGGTCGCCCTCAGCATCCTTCTCAAGGTCTTCGGAAAGTCCGTCTTTGATGGCCTTCTTCAGTTTCTCCTTAATGTCGGCACGCACGTTGCGCACCTCCACCTTTGCCTTCTCGGCAATCTGGTTGCACTGTTTTGTCAGTTCCTTGCGTCGCTCTTCTGTAGGCTGTGGTATGTTAAGGCGTATCATCTCGCCGTTGTTTTCAGGAGTTATTCCCACGTTTGAGTCCATGATAGCCTTCTCGATGTCGCGTATTGCCTTCTTGTCCCAAGGCTTGATGGCTATGGTTCGCGCATCAGGAATTGACACGTTAGCCACCTGATTCAGTGGAACCATCTGACCGTAAGAAGAAACACGTACTCCGGCAAGTATTGCCACATTGGCGCGACCGGCACGGATGCGCGCAAGTTGTTCGTCGAGGAACATGGCGGCCATTTCCATTCTTTCGGAAGCGTCCGCAAGGGTTTGTTTAACGTCTAACATAAGATTTAGTAAGTGAACAAAATTATTTTCGGCAAAATTAGTAATTTTTTTGATAAATCAAACAAATATAGAAAAAAAAGGGTAATTTTGCGGCATAAATGCCGCGATATTACTCACGCTCGGCAATTAGAAAACAAATTTTCATTGCACTCGCTTAATCGTAACATTGCAGAATAAATCTGCGAACACTACAAACTATGCTTACATTATTATATAATATATACCAGCTGTTCATCGTGCTGCCCCTCGCTTTCCTGTGGACGCTCTTCATCTGCGCGACAATAATTATCGGCAGCCTTTTGGGCTTAGGCAAGTATGTAGGCCACTACCCCGGCAACTGGTGGGGATGGGTTATCATCCGTCTGCTACTGCTGCCAGTTAAGGTTGAGGGCAGGGAGAACCTCGAGAAGGGGCAGTCGTACGTCTTCGTTGCTAACCATCAGGGGGCTTTCGACATATTCCTGCTTTACGGTTTTCTTCGCCGCAATATACGCTGGATGATGAAGCACGAGCTTGGCAACATCCCCATTTTCGGCACTGCCTGTCGCCGCTCGGGACAGATACTCGTTGACAACCGCTCCGTCGGCAAGACGAAAAAATGCTATGAGGAGGCGCGACAGATACTCCGTGGCGGCATCTCGCTGGCGGTTTTTCCTGAGGGCGCGCGCACTCTCGACGGCAAGATGCACTCTTTCAAGAAAGGTGCCTTCATGCTTGCCGACGAGCTGCAACTTCCTGTAGTGCCAATGACGATAGACGGTTCTTTCATCGTCAAGCCTCGCAACAAGGACATGGGATTCTGCCGCTGGACAACTTTACGTCTGACCATCCACAAGCCCATCGTGCCTACATGCCAGGGCGCGGACAATGTAAAAAGCCTTATGGAGCAGAGCTATCAGGCGATAGCCAATGTTTAAGGAATGCAATACAATTTCGATACTGCCTATAACCCTTGACCATTATCAACAGTCGATATTTATTAAACGTTAGTAATTACTCATTAGTGATATAAAAAGTGTAACTTTGCAGCCGAAAGGCGCGATATTACTCACGCTCGGCAATTGGAAAACAAGTTTTCATTGCTCTCGCTTAATCGTAACATTGCAGCCGAAAGTTGCCGATATGGCTCAGTTGGTAGAGCAACGCATTCGTAATGCGTGGGTCACGAGTTC
>JABUUE010000009.1:13659-26496 GCA_021443335.1 Bacteroidaceae bacterium | reverse complement strand
GTACTAAGTAGTAAGTACAAAGTACTAAGTAGTAAGTACAAAGTACTAAGTAGTAAGTATGATTACCACTGAGTATTCCAATAAATTCAATTTATCCTAACCGCAGATTTTACCAAATTCACGCAGAAATGCCTCAAGCTAATTTATAGAACCCACCTTAATGCAATCTTTCTCTTTTGCACGCACAAATAGTTAGTGTAATCTGCGAAAATTTGGCAGAATCTGCGGTTCAAGAAATAATCCTGTTCACCTCTTATGTCATATCTATTCTCTTCCGAGTCCGTTTCCGAAGGTCATCCTGACAAGGTGGCGGACCAGATTTCCGACCGTATCCTCGACCAGCTTCTCGCCTTCGACCGCAAGTCGCACGTGGCAGTGGAGACGCTTGTCACTACAGGGCAGGTGGTCATCGCCGGCGAGGTGACATCCTCGGCATACGTTGACCTGCAAACCCTTGCGCGCGATACCATAAATAAAATAGGCTACACCAAGAGCGAGTACCAGTTTGACGGCAACTCCTGCGGTGTGCTCAACTGCCTGCACGAGCAGAGCGGCGACATCAACCGTGGCGTAAGCCGTGAGAAGGCTGCAGACCAAGGCGCGGGCGACCAAGGCATGATGTTCGGCTACGCCACCAACGAGACCGACACCTATATGCCCGTCACTCTCGACCTCGCCCACCTGCTTATGAAAACTCTCGCGGAAATCCGCAAGGAAGGGAAAGAAATGACTTATCTTAGACCTGATTCAAAGAGTCAGGTAACGGTGGAATATTCTGACGACAACGTGCCACAGCGCATAGATACCATCGTCATCTCTACGCAGCACGATGAGTTTATCATGCCTGAGGATGCGACAGCCGCCGCACAGCTTGCCGCTGACGAGGCTATGCTGAACGTCATCCGCGAGGATGTGCGCAACATCCTCCTGCCACGCACAAAGGCGAAGATACACAACGGGAAAGTGCTCGCACTGTTCGACGGCTTCAACGACGAGGAGAAACTGCTTGTGAACCCTACAGGAAAATTCGTCATCGGCGGTCCTCACGGCGACACCGGTCTCACCGGTCGCAAGATTATCGTTGACACCTATGGTGGTCGTGGCGCTCACGGCGGTGGTGCTTTCTCAGGCAAAGACCCTTCGAAAGTAGATCGCTCCGCAGCCTATGCCGCTCGCCATATTGCGAAGAATATGGTTGCTGCTGGCGTTGCCGATGAGATGCTTGTGCAGGTGGCCTATGCCATCGGTGTTGCCCAGCCAGTAAGCGTCTGCGTGAACACTTTCGGAAAGAAGCACGTGAATCTCTCTGACGGCGAGATAGCAAAGAAGGTTAGCAAGATTTTCGACCTCCGCCCAAAGGCTATCGAGAAGCGTCTCAAGCTGCGCAACCCTATCTATGTGGAGACCGCTGCCTACGGACACATGGGACAGGAATACCGGAAGGTGAACAAGACTTTCACCTCTCGCTACCATAAGGAGATGACTCTTGAGGTAGAACTCTTCACATGGGAGAACCTCGACTATGTAGAGAAGATTAAGAAGGCTTTTGGAATTAAAAGTAAGTACTAAGTATTAAGTTCTAAGTTCTAAGTATGATTACATACTTAAAGGTGGAAGAGAAACCTACAAAACAAATCATACTTAATACTTTAAAAAAATGACAGAAGGCATCCCAGTACCATATTCCTTGCAGAGCGACGATTTCATCACGTCGCTGCTATATGCTACTGTGGTTGTCGCAATAGTGGCGTTAGCGCAGTCGCGCGACTTCTTCGCCCGCGAGCTCAAAGTGTTCTTCCGCGAGCCAAGCCGCGACTATGAGTTTTACACGGAGACCGCCGTTGAGGTGCGCTTCCAGATATTCTTAGGCTTCCAGACCTGCCTCCTGCTTGCGCTTGCCACCTTCCTTTTCACCACCCACTACATTCCCGGCATCACCACCGTTACCGCCCAGCACAACTTCATCTTGATACTGGTAGGATGCTTCATGGGCTACTTTATTGTAAAGGGGTTGATACAGTCTTTAGTGGGATGGGTGTATTTTGAGTCGCAGGAAAACCGCCGCTGGCAGAAGTCGCAACTGTTCCTTGTAGGCGTTGAAGGACTTCCCCTTTTACCCATAGTATTGCTGTTGTGTTACTATTCCATGAGCTTTATGGCGGCACAAATACTCTGTTTTCTTGTAGTGACATTCGTCAAAATACTAACATTTTACCGCTGTTACGCTATCTTTTTCCAAAAAAACAGACCTCGTCTGCAGATTTTTTTGTACTTTTGCACCCTGGAAATCGTACCTATGTTAGCCTTTTATGGCATTATGGTACAGGTTATCAATACATTGCGAGTGTAAAGTGTCAGACGTTTACCGCCTGAAACAAAGGATAAAGAAGATGATAAAAAAGATTCTGGTCTCACAGCCAAAGCCGAGTAGTGAACGGTCGCCGTACTATGACATGGCGGAAAACTACGGGGTGGACATTATCTTTCGCCCATTTATCAAGGTTGAGAAGATTCCCTCTTTAGAGTTTAGGAAGCAAAGGATAAACATATTGAGCTATTCAGCAGTAGTGTTTACCTCTCGTCATGCCATCGACAGCTATTTCCAAATTGCGAAGGAGAACCATCAGCCTATTCCCGAGGACATGAAGTATTTCTGCGTCACAGAAACAATATCACTCTATATACAGAAATATATCCCTTACCGCAAGCGCAAGGTGTTCTTCTCGCCAACAGGAAAGATTGAGGAACTGACAGTCATCATGCAGAAGCACAAGAACGAGCAATACCTCGTGCCGCTGTCAGACGTTCACGACGCCACAATAAAGGCTCTTCTCGACAGCAAGAAACTCAAGCATACGGAATGCGTGATGTACCGCACACTGAGCAACGATTTCACGCCAGAAGAGATTGCCGCCTTTGATTACGACATGTGCGTGTTCTTCTCTCCATCGGGCATCGCTTCGTTCGTAAAGAATGTGCCTGAAGAAACAAGACAGAAGGTCATTGTAGCAACCTTCGGACCAGCAACCACAAAGGCAGCCCACGAGGCAGGACTGAACGTTGAGGTGGAAGCGCCCACCGAGCGATACCCTTCCATGACAGGCGCCTTGAACAAGTATCTTAGGGACTTGGAAGACTAAGACCTAAAAGGTTGAGCACTTGCGAAACTTGAATAATGAACACATTCCCAAAGTCTGAGCGAATATATCTGCAGAAGGAGATTGACGAACTGTTCACTCCGGGCAACGCAAAGTCCATTACGGAATATCCAATCCGAATGGTTTACCGCTTTGTGACAAGGGAAAACGAGACTGACCCGAAGGTTAAGGTGCTGGTAAGCGTGGCGAAGAAGCGACTGCACAAGGCTGTTGACCGCGTGAGGGCGAAACGACAGATGCGTGAGGCTTACCGACTGAACAAGCCACACACAAGCAAGGCGACGAACATAGCCTTGATATGGCTTGCCAACGAGCCGCAAGACTCAATGGTTGTACACGCCGCCATCGTAAAGATATTAGGGAAGTTGTCACATCAGTAGCTGATTTCAAATCACAAAACATAATGCTCAAGCGTCTGCTGACAGCCATACTACTCGCCCCGATAGCATTCTACCAGTCCTGCATATCCCCTTTCACGCCGCCTGCCTGCCGCTTCACGCCGACATGCTCTGAATACGCGAGGCAAGCAATCATCAAGCACGGACCGATAAAAGGGCTGTGGCTCGCAGTAAGAAGAATACTAAGGTGCCACCCTTGGGGAGGATCAGGCTACGACCCAGTGCCTTAGCGATGACTGATGAGTAATGACTAATGACAAATGACAAATTATAAATAGATGAAAAACTTTGTTGAAGAACTTCGTTGGCGCGGTATGCTCGCGCAGATAATGCCGGGAGCAGAAGAACTGCTCCAGAAGGAGATGGTAACAGCATATCTTGGCACAGACCCTACCGCCGACTCACTACATATAGGCCACCTCTGCGGCATAATGTTGCTGCGCCATTTCCAGCGTTGTGGCCACAAGCCTATAATCCTTGTTGGCGGCGCGACAGGCATGATTGGTGACCCTTCAGGCAAATCACAGGAGCGTAACCTGCTCGACACAGAAACACTTTACCACAATCAGGAGTGTATCAAGGCGCAAGTGGCTAAGTTCCTTGACTTCAACGGCACGGAGCCTAACGCTGCCGAGATGGTAAACAACTACGACTGGATGAAGGACTTCACCTTCCTTGACTTCGCTCGTGTGGTAGGAAAGCACATCACGGTAAACTATATGATGGCGAAAGACTCTGTTCAACAGCGTCTTAACGGAACAGCACGCGACGGTCTTTCATTCACTGAGTTCACATACCAGTTGCTGCAAGGCTACGACTTCCTCCACCTCTATCGTGAAAAGGGATGCAAGATGCAGTTCGGCGGCAACGACCAGTGGGGTAACATGACCACAGGAACAGAGCTCATCCGCCGCACCCTCGGCAACGAGACAGAGGCGTTTGCCATAACATGCCCTCTCATCACCAAGGCCGACGGCAAGAAGTTCGGCAAGACCGAGAGCGGCAATATATGGCTCGACCCTAAGCGCACCACTCCATACAAGTTCTACCAGTTCTGGCTTAACGTCAGCGACGACGATGCAGAGAAGTACATAAAGATATTCACTTCGTTAGAGAAAGATGTCATTGACACTCTCGTTGAGGAGCACAAGCAGGACCCAGGCAGACGTGTTCTCCAGAAGCGCTTAGCAGAAGAGGTGACAACGATGGTTCACTCTAAGGAGGCTCTTGATGCTGCCATTGAGGCTTCGGGCATACTCTTCGGAAAGGCAACCAAAGACTCTCTCGCAAAACTTGACGAGCAGACATTCCTTGATGTCTTCGACGGTGTACCTCAGTATGAGGTTTCTAAGGAACGTCTCGGACAGCCTGCTGTTGAACTGTTCACCCAAGACGCAGCAATATTCCCGTCAAAGGGCGAAATGCGAAAGATGGTTCAGGGCGGCGGCGTCTCAGTAAACAAAGAGAAACTGCAACAGTTTGACAAGCCGATAACTGATGAAGACCTCATCGACGGCAAGTATATCCTCGTGCAGAGAGGCAAAAAGAACTATTTCCTTCTGACAGTAAAATAATTCTCTTTTGATTAAGGTTGGAGGTTATGAGGTTATAGGTTATAGGTAATTTCACCTAAGACCTTAAATCTCATAACCTCCAACCTTAAAGCCTTAAACCTTATAACCTACAACCTCATAACCTTAAACCACATAACCTTAAACCTCTAACCTCATATAATATGTTTGGATTACGCTTACCAGAACTGCTTGTCATAGCACTCGTTATACTCCTGTTTGTCGGAGGAAAGAAACTGCCTGAGCTGATGAAAGGTTTGGGCAAAGGTGTCAAAGGCTTTAGAGACGGGATGAAGGACATCGAGGAGGATGTGAAAGACACTGTTGACGAAAAGGACAAATAGCACTCCCAATCATGCCACAAACATTCTGGGACCATCTTGAGGAACTGCGCTCAACACTCATCGGCATAGTGGCTGTAAGCCTCATCACATCGGTGGTGGCATTCTCTTTCAAGGAAATCCTTTTCGACATAATCCTTGCCCCCAGTCGTAACGACTTCATCACCCATAGGCTACTCAATGCTGAGGATTTCAGCATAAACCTAATGAACGTAGGACTTACGGAGCAGTTTATGGTGCATGTCAAGGCTGCCATGTGCGCGGGAATTCTCGTCGCCTCACCTTATATTATATATATGCTCTTCCGCTTCGTCTCGCCTGCACTGTACGACAATGAGCGGAGATACGGCATAGGAATAGCAGGAGGAGGCTACCTGATGTTCCTCGTTGGAGCGACGACAAACTATTTCCTCGTCTTCCCTCTGACGGTAAGGTTTCTTGGCACATACCAAGTGAGCGAAGTTGTTACCAATATGCTCACTCTCGACTCGTATATGGACACGCTGATGATGCTAACGCTGACGATGGGACTGGTCTTTGAACTGCCCGTCGTGTGCTGGTTGCTCGGCAAGATGGGGCTGATAAACGCACAGATGCTGTCACACTATCGGCGCCACGCTTTCGTAATCATACTGATTATCGCTGCCATAATAACACCTACCGGCGACCCCTTCACACTCTTTGCCGTCAGCCTGCCTATATGGCTACTCTACGAACTGAGCATAAGGCTAATATAGTCCAAAGCCAATTTCCCCTTTAGGGGGTTAGGGAGCTAATCCCAAACCCAATAACCTTAACCATACCTCCCCTCGTATGCTATCTTTCAAAACCCTTCGTCGTATCATCGCCCTTATCTCGTTTTGGGCTATCACGCTGATGTTCCTCGACTTCACGGGGACTATGCACGCATGGTTCTCTTGGCTGGCAAAGATACAGCTCCTGCCAGCTATCTATGCAGCTAACATTGCTGTTCTTGCTGTTCTCTTCTTGCTTACGCTTATGTTTGGCAGAATATACTGCAGCATCATCTGTCCGCTTGGCATCATGCAGGATAGTGTGGCATGGCTGCATCGTAAGATAGGGAAGAAACACTACACCTACTCCAAAGAGAAGAAAATCTTGAGGACTGTAATGTTTATCCTTTTCCTCGCAGGATGCATCACCGCCGGCATGTCAACCGTAGTGTCTCTCCTTGAGCCGTACAGCATCTATGGCCGCACTGTTTCTACACTCTTACAGCCGCTGTATATATTTGCCAACAACGGACTGGCAGCCATCGCCGAGCGTATGGACAGCTATATGTTCTATTCGCGCGAGGTATATGCTACGTCTGCAGTGCTTATTGCCGCTGTTGCCATACACATTATTATAATATGTGTGTTAGCATGGCGTGGCGGCAGAACATACTGCAACACCATTTGTCCTGTTGGCACCATCCTCGGATTTATCTCCCCATTCTCCGTCATCCATGTTAAGTTCGACAAAGACAAGTGCAAGGATTGCGGAAAATGCGTCAAGAGTTGCAAGGCATCATGCATAGACCTGAAGAACCACAGGGTTGATGAAAGCCGTTGTGTCATGTGCGGCGACTGCATAGAGGAATGTGGCTTTGACGCAATAAGCCTTGGCTATCACAAGATTAACAAGAAAGGCAGCAACACCGCCGACTCCTCCGAAGGTATGTCGCGCCGCGCCTTTCTCGTGGGCACTGCCCTTGCCACCTCCACCGCCGCCCTTGCTGAGGCAAAGATAAAGGTTGATGGCGGACTGGCGAAGATTGAAGGTAAGCAGTTGCCTAAGCGCAACACTCCGATAACTCCTCCAGGCTCACTGTCTGCAGACAATCTTGCACGCAACTGCACAGCCTGCCAACTGTGTATCAACGAGTGTCCTAACAACGTGCTGCGACCATCAACCGACCTTGAGACCTTCATGCAGCCTGTCGTAGGTTTCGACCACGGCTATTGCCGCATAGAATGCAACCGTTGCTCGGAGGTGTGTCCTACCTCTGCCATCCGTCCTATATCAAAAGAGGCGAGAACAGCCATACAAGTAGGACACGCCGTAGTGATAAAGAAAAACTGTCTGGCGGCACAAGGCGAGGCAAAATGTAACAATTGCGCCAAGCATTGTCCTGTGGAAGCGATAGAGATGGTTGCCGTAAACCCTGACGACCCCGAGTCGCCAAAGATGCCAGCCATCAACGAGACAGCTTGCATAGGTTGCGGAGCATGCGAAAACCTCTGCCCTGTGCGACCGTTCTCTGCAATATATGTTGAAGGACACGAAAGACATCAAGACGTATAGATAAAGGAGTACTAATTTTCAATAAAACTCTATATGAAGCGAAGAGATTTCCTCAAAACATTTGGCGCTGTAGTAGGCACAGCGGCAGTAGGCAGCCAATTAGCGGGCTGCGGTTCAAGCAATGAGGGCGACAACATACAGAATGACGACTACAACAACCAGAAGGAGCCGCCAAAGGGAAAGATGACCTACCGCACAAAGGACAAGGCTGCGGGTGAGCGAGGGCAAACAAGCTCGCTTGATTTGCCGAGCGGGAGCAGGCTCGGCGAAGCCAAGGTGTCGATACTTGGCTACGGCATGATGCGTCTGCCGATGATAGATGCAGAAGGCGACAAGACCGTCAGCACTATCGACCAAGACGGAGTGAACAGACTGGTAGATTATGCCATTGAGCATGGAGTGAACTACTACGACACATCACCTGTCTATTGCCAAGGACTATCGGAGCGCTCAACAGGAATAGCCCTCAGCCGTCATCCGCGCAGCAGCTATTATGTGGCGACCAAGTTATCAAACTTCTCTGAAGAGGCATGGAGCAGAGAGGCGTCGATAGCAATGTACCACAAATCGATGAAGGAACTGCAGGTGGATTACATCGACTACTATCTGCTACACGCTGTGGGTGGTGGAGGAATGGACAATTTCCGCAAGCGTTATATCGACAACAACATCATCGACTATCTGCTCGAGGAGCGGAAGGCAGGACGCATTCGCAACCTCGGTTTTTCGTTCCACGGCGACGTGGAAGTCTATGACTGGCTGCTTGCCAACCACGACAAATACCATTGGGATTTCGTGCAGATACAGATGAACTATGTGGATTGGTACCCCAACTACCAGCCGAATGAGCGCAATATCAGTGCTTATTATCTATATAATGAACTGGAGAAACGCGGCATTCCTGCGGTCATTATGGAGCCGCTGCTCGGCGGACGTCTGGCGAAACTGCCTAAGTTTGTGCTGAAAAAGCTTAAAGAGCGCGACCCACAAAAGAGCGCAGCATCATGGGCATTCCGCTATGCTGGCACACCAAAGAATGTGCTCACCGTTCTTAGCGGCATGACATATATGGAACATCTGAAGGATAACCTCCTCTCCTACTGTCCACTGAAGCCACTGACAGACGAGGAAATGAACTTCCTTTATGATATTGCTGAGGATATCCGCGGCGTGCAGACCATTCCTTGCACAGCCTGCTCCTACTGTATGCCATGCCCTTACGGCATAGACATTCCCGGAATATTCACTCATTACAACAAGTGTCTTAACGAAGGTGTGATGCCCGTAAACCCTAACGCATCGGAGTATGCCCGCCTGCGCCGCAACTATCTCATCGGACTGGCGCGCAGTGTGGAGCCAGAGCGTCAACCTGACCATTGCATCGGATGCGGGAAATGCGAACAGGCTTGTCCGCAGAACATCAGAATACCTCGCGAGATGCGAAAGATAGACGATTTTATAAACAAACTGAAATCCTGAAAATGATGAAAAAGACTTTGTTTGTTGCCTTCTCACTCCTTGTTACGGCAACGCTCTTCGCCGCACAAAAGAAGGAAGAACCGCTGAAACTTTGGTACGACAAACCTGCCAAACAATGGGAGGAGGCACTGCCCATCGGCAATGGTCGTCTCGGTGCTATGGTCTATGGCGGCATCGCCCACGAAGAACTTCAGCTCAATGAAGAGACCATCTGGACAGGCTCTCCATACAACAACACTAACCCTTGCGCTAAGGATTCGCTCAGCAAAATACGTCAACTTATCTTTGAGGGGCGTAACATTGAGGCGCAACGCATCTGTGGCGATGCCATCTGCTCTAAACTTGGCAATGGCATGGCTTACCAAACTGTCGGCTCATTGCATCTGAATTTCGACATAAAAGGCTACGATGCTGAGGCTGCTACCGACCGCGCCGACATCGCGGGCTTAGGCAAGAAAGGCACATACTACCGCGACCTCAACATCTCTGATGCCATCGCCACCACAAGGTTCAAGGTCGGCGGCGTAACATACACCCGAGAGACCTTCGCCAGTTTCACCGACGATGTTATCATCGTGCGTCTTACGGCATCAAAGAAAGGACGCTTATCGTTCACCGCAAGCTACACCACACCCTATCAACAAGGCACTTACACCATAAAGAAACTCCTCACGAGCAACAACACCACAGCCCTTCTGTCGCTGTCCGGAAAAGCTGACGACCACGAAGGAGTGGAAGGAAAGGTGCGCTTCAACTCTATCCTCAAGACGTGTATCAAAGGCGGAGAAATGGTGTCAACAGACTCAACAATCGTGGTCACAAAGGCTAACGAGGCGATACTATATATCTCTATAGGTACAAACTTCAAGAACTACAAGGACGTGTCGGGCAACGAGTGGAACATGGCAATGATGAAACTCACCAACACCTACCGCGACTACAACAGCGCAAAGGAGGCACACACTGCCGAATACCAGAAGTATTTCAACCGTGTGGAGCTGAAACTCGATGCGAAGATTATGGCAGACACGATTACAAAACAGTTGGTGAACACCGACTTCTCGCATAAGACCACCGACGCTCGTGTGCGCGACTTCGCAAAAACCATCGACCCATCGTTCGCCGCTCTCTACTTCCAGTTCGGCCGCTATCTGCTTATATGCTCATCGCAACCAGGAGGTCAGGCGGCAAACCTGCAGGGAATATGGAACTACCAACGCTATGCGCCATGGGATGGCAAATACACTACCGACATAAATGTGGAGATGAACTACTGGCCAGCCGAGCCTACCAACCTCGCCGAGATGAACGAGCCTATGCTGCAGCTCATCAAAGACTGCGCTGAGCAGGGACGTCAGACAGCGGAGATGTATGGCTGCCGCGGCTGGACGCTCCATCATAACACTGATATATGGCGCTCAACAGGTGCCGTCGATGGTCCAGAATGGGGCGTATGGCCCACCTGCAACGCTTGGTTCTGCCAGCATCTCTACGACCGTTATCTCTTCAGTCTCGACAACAGTTACCTGCGAGAGATATATCCGCTGATGAAGGGTGCGTGCCAGTTCTACATTGATTTCCTCGCCCGCGATCCAAAGAGCAACTATCTTGTAGTAGCGCCATCATACTCGCCAGAGAACACTCCGTTGGTCAACGGCAAGCGTTCTCACCGCATTGTGGCTGGTGCCGCCATGGACAACGAGATGCTTACCGACCTCTTCTGCAACACTATCGAGGCTGCCAAACTGTTGGGCGAAGACACTCTCTTCATCGACTCCCTCAGCAACATCGCCTCCGAACTGCCTCCTATCAAGGTGGGCAGATGGGGACAGATACAGGAATGGCTGGAAGACTACGATGATCCTAAGGACGACCACCGCCACACCTCGCACCTATGGGCATTGTTCCCCGGCAACCAGATAAACTATTTCGACACTCCTGAACTGCACGCGGCGGCGATAAAGACCCTTGAAGGACGTGGCGACATATCCACAGGATGGTCTATGGGATGGAAGGTGTGCTTCTGGGCAAGACTTCTCGACGGCAACCACGCCTACAAGATTATCACCGCACAGATGACTCCTACCAAGCAAGGCCACGGACAGGCAGGCGGCACATACCCTAATCTCTTCGACGCACACCCACCATTCCAGATTGACGGCAACTTCGGCTGCACCGCCGGCATAGCAGAGATGCTCGTACAAAGTCAGAATGGTGAGATACATATCCTCCCTGCCCTCCCCGACGTATGGACGGAAGGCACTGTGAAAGGACTGCGTTGCCGCGGCGGTTTCGTCATCGACGAACTCACATGGAAGGACGGAAAGCCCACACGCATCGCCATCCGTAGCACCAAGGGCGGAACAATCAGACTACGCATCGGCAACGAAATAAAGACACAAGAGACAAAACCCAACTGGAGATACTTCTTTTAAACCGCAGATTATACCAAATTCACGCAGATAAAAAAGTAAATCACATCAAACAGCCTTAGAGAAAGATTATCTCTAAGGCTGTTTTTATTTGAAAGACTTTGCAAACTAATCAAAAAACAATTAAAACCCTGAAAACCTCGTTACATTTTCGATAATCTCGTTACATTGGTACGATTTTATTACATTTTGAAATAATTTTGTTAACAAGTATGGATGGGAAGGCTGTAACTTTGCAGTCAGAAAACAGCGAAAAAACGGTTCGCTCATATCAAAATTTAAAAACTTACAAAACAAACTTACAAAAACAAACTTACAAACACTTAAAAACATTTATTCTTTTAATTAATTATCACAACTTTAAAAATTAACAATTATGAAAACAAATTTTTCAAAAAAAATCAGCGTTCTTTTCTCAATGTTAGCCATGATGGCAGTGTCATTAACATCTTGCAGTTCTGATGATTCACCAACAGGCCCAATTACTCCTCAGCCAACACCAACACCTGTTGAGTCAATCGTAGGTATTGCAATAACCACTCCCGCATTAGATTTTTTAGAGGTCAATGCCACACACATTGATGGCAACAACAAAGAGACACCTCTTACTTTCGCCGTTGCAGACAATAACTTCGCAGACAAGGCTCAATTAGCAAGCATAGAAACACGGATAGAAATGGAAAAACTGAACTGCACAGCAAGTGCAATAAGAGGAGTATCGGTAGGCACAACAGCAAAAGAGGCACCTTCCCAGATAAACGCCACATTCAAACTGAAGGACGGATATAAATTCAAGGAAGAAACAATTGTCGAAATAGAAATTTACAGCTATTCAACAAATCCTGGCACAGATTCTTTCAGAGCGTGCAAAGGAATCTGCTTCTATCCTGACGGCAATAATGACGACGCAATTAAACTCATAAACGATTTCGTAAAACAGGCTAAGCGCTAACGCAATCAAGGGTAGATAGATGAGAAATAACTTTTAAATTATAGGACATAAATCAAGGCTGCGACAAAATCCGATATTGTCGCAGCCTTTCTAATTAAAACATTTCGTAACTTTGCAGCCGCATTTTGCACGATGTTGTTTGGACTATGGTGTAATGGTAGCACAACAGGTTTTGGTTCTGTTTGTGGTGGTTCGAATC
>JABUUE010000009.1:0-13463 GCA_021443335.1 Bacteroidaceae bacterium | reverse complement strand
AAGTTCTTTGCAAGCAAAGCGGCAAAGCCGAGTCCTTCCTTACAGTCAGTGACATCATTGTATATCTGATAGAGGAAAGTTACTTCCTTTCAGTCAGTGACATCATTATCTATCTGATAGAAGAAAGTTCTTTGCAAGCAAAGCGGCAGAGCCGAGCGCATTAGAGCTTTAAAGTATTTTCGGATTTATCTCCATGCGTAGCAAACTAATATTCATACTCGTCATGCTGTCTTCACTGTCTGCCATGGGACAGACGAAGACCGAGGATCAAGGGCTGAACACCGGCTCTGCCACCTTCGTGCCCCTTGTAAAGGTAGGCGAGACGAAGCTCGATGGCGAAATGGTGCAGCGCGTGGAGCTTAACAAACTATATATCTATCCGCCGCGGACTTTCAAGAACGAGAAAGCGAAGCAGAAATACGACCGCATGGTGTATAATGTCAAGAAAGTGTTGCCCATAGCAAAGGAGGTGCGAGGCATAGTGATAGAGACTTACGAGACAATTGCGACTATCCCCAACAAGAAGGAGAGGCAAGAACACATGAAGTTGGTGGAGAAGGAGATAAAGGCGACCTACACGCCACGAATGAAGAAGCTGACACTCAAGCAAGGCAAACTGCTCATAAAACTTGTTTATCGCGAGACGAACTCATCGGGCTACGGACTGCTGAAGGCATTCCTCGGTCCTGTGCGCGCTGGCTTCTACCAGGCATTCGCATGGACCTTCGGCGCATCGCTCGCCAAGAAGTTCGACCCAGAGAACAATGAAGATGACAGGGAGATAGATGCCATTGTGAAACAAGTAGAGGCAGGACAGATATGATTCTCCCCATCGCATATTTCCCTCCCGTATCGTGGTTCTTGGCATTGCTCAACAACAACGGCGTGATAGAACGTCACGAGAACTATGTGAAGCAGACCATACGCAACCGCTGCCACATAGCCACTGCCGATGGTGTGCAGAGACTGACAGTGCCAGTGGTAAGGATGGCGCAAGGGTTTCCTCTTGTTGGCGCACCATCCTCCGATGGCAAGCGCCACTATCCACTTGACTTCCAGCGCAAGCATTGGCACGCTATAAGCACAGCCTACGGCGAGAGTGCTTTTTTTGATTATTACGCAGATGACATAAAGGAGGTTATCTTCTCCCAAGAACCAGACCTTTTCAACTATGACATGGCGAGCATCAGTAAGGTCCTTGAACTTTTCGACATTGACCACAAACTGACCTTCACCGACACCTTCGTTGGTGAAGACTATACCGCCGTCAGCAGTCGTCTTATAACACCGCCCTATTACCAAGTGTTTCGTGCTAAAACAGGGTTCTTGCCCGACCTCTCTATCCTTGACCTTTTGTTTAATCTCGGTCCCGAAGCCGCATGCTATCTGCAAGCCAGGGACCTGTTCTATGCGTAAACTTCCTCGGATATTGGAATGCTATTGACAGGATAAGCATAAGGGCGAGCGTATATATATAATAAAGGTGTGGGAGAATTTCCAGCGGACTTAGTTTTACGAGCGTCGCTGCCATAAGCATCTGTGCGCCATAAGGAAGCACCCCCTGTATAATGCACGATGAAGTGTCCATAACAGACGCCGCCCTACGCGGGTCAATCTTAAGGCTCTCCGATATTTTTCGAATAATGTCTGCAGTGGTGATAAGAGCGATAGTATTGTTTGCTGTGCAGATGTTCACTATCCAGATGAAAAGCATTGTCGCATATTCCGCACTGCGTTTTGTAGAGAGACGTTTCAGCAGTGTATCTACAATGTATTCAATGCCGCCAAGATATTTTATAACACCCATAATGCCACTGGCGAGAAGCACCACTATTATCAGTTCTCCCATTCCAAGAATTCCCTCGCCAGCCGCCTTGCACCATTCCAACATAGTGATGGGCGAAGCGAACAAGTTGATGAAGATAGACGACAGAATGCCGAGCGTGAGCACAAGCATTACATTAAGTCCACATATAGCTGCCGCAATGACCAACAGGTATGGGATAACGGTAAGAAGGGATATTTCAGGAATATTGTCTGCCGACTTATACTGCAATCCAACGACAAAGTACAGCACGCAGCAGATGATGGCTGCAGGCAAGGCAATGTAGATGTTGGCTTTGAACTTGTCGTTTAGCTTACATCCCTGCGAGGTGGTGGCAACGATGGTAGTGTCTGATATGAAAGAAAGGTTGTCGCCGAAGTAAGCGCCACCAACGATTATCGCGGTCATCATACCCAAAGGCATTCCGATAGAACTCGCCAAACCTGCCGCTATCGGAACAAGAGTAACGATTGTTCCCACACTTGTTCCGATACTCATGCTCACCAGACAGGCGGCGATGAACATGCTTACAGGCACGGCCTGGCTGGGAAGGGCGGTAAGAAGTATGCCCACTAACGAGTCTATGGCTCCCATTGTCTTAGCAGTCTGCGCAAACGCCCCGGCAAGAACGAATATCCATATCATCATTATCGTCGTGGTGTTCATCGTGCCCTTTGAGAATATATCTATTCTCTCCTCGAGTCTTTTGCCATTCATCAGCGCGATGGAATAGATAGACGCCGCCACGAACGCCACCGTTATGGGCATAGCGTAGAAGTCGCCAGCAAAGATGGAGGTGACAAGATATATAATAAGGAATATTAGGATAGGAGAAAGTGCTATCATATTTTCGCTGCAAAATTAGGATTTTTTCAGATATTAATTAGACAAATTAGGGATTTTCCTTTGCTATTATAGGGAAAATCCCTAATTTTGCAAACGGAAACAACTTATTTTTGCAACGAAAATAAAAAACCATTAAAATTATGAAAAGGCTTATTCTTTTGATGACTATCTTTTTTGCGACAGGCACCACCGTGTCCTTGGCGCAAGATGATATGTACTTCGTTCCAAAGAAATATACGGCTGAGGAGAAGGCTAAGATTAAGGCCGAACAAGAAGCGAAGAGAAGAGCTGAGGAAGCGGCCGAGCAACGTGCCTACGAGGAAATGATGGCACGTTTGTATATGCGCATCTATCATGACGATGTAGATATGTACAATCGGCGTTACCAATATAACCCCAACGACACTCTTGCCTACGACTCTCTTGGCACTGGCGACGACCGCATCGCCTTCAACAACGAGTACGACTCGCTTTACAATGCCAAGAGCGACTACCGCTTCTCTAAGATGCTGAGCCGTTTTGAGGGTCTCAACTTCTACTTCAACCATTTGGCTCACGACTGGTACGACCCTTGGATGGACCCATTCTACTATAACAGACCTTGGTATTGGCGTTATGGTAGCCATCCTTTCTATGGATGGGGATACTACTCTTACGGCGGCTGGTATCCGCGGCCTTGGTGCGACCCATGGTTTGACCCTTGGTACGACCCTTGGTATGGCGGCATCTCTTGGCACCATCCTTACAGACCTTGGTACCGCCCAGGAGGCTTCATCCCTTACCACCCAGGTGACGGCGGCGGTTGGGTACGCACAAGTCCTGGCACACGCAATCACGGCAGTTCAAGTTACAGAACATCCACACGCACCCCTAACAGAAACAGGACTTACGACAACTATAACAGCTCGCGCACCAACAGTTACTCGTCTCCATCCTATGGAAGCTATTCCGGCAGCAGCTATTCTGGTGGAAGTTATTCAGGAGGAGGAGGTCACTCTGGCGGAAGTAGCGGCTACCGTGGCGGTGGCGGTGGTGGAGCTGGAGGACACTCTGGCGGAAGAAGATAATCCAAACATTCGCTTGCGAAAAGTTGAATAATTGATTAATGATTATTGATTAATTCGGGGCGAGATGGAACACCGCATTTATAAATAATCAAAATTATTTGAAGCTTATGAAAAAGATATTTATAGCGGCTTTTCTGCTCACATCAATGGGCGCAGCTGCACAAGAAACATACCAGAATGCAGAACTGATGACTGAAGACCTCAACGGTACTGCACGCTATGTAGGTATGGGTGGCGCGATGGAGGCCTTAGGTGCCGACATCTCCGTGATAGGCACTAACCCAGCAGGTATCGGCTTGTTCCGTAAATCGACAGCGAGCATTTCCGCAGGACTTGGCATCTTCAAGAACGGCGGCAATAGCGACTACAACAACGGCAACAACAAAACTGTTGCAAGTTTTGACCAGGCTGGCTTTGTCATTGCGTCACACTCAGGCTATGACAGCTACATCAATTTCGGATTCAACTATCACAAAAGCAATAACTTCAACCAGATACTATCGGCTGTCGGAGCATTGAAAGAATGTTCACAGAACAAGGTGTCCTACCTAAAGCAGGACGACGGAACCGTCGGCACTTATATGGACACAAAAGGCTTTATCTGTGTTGAAAACGACGCTGGCTCACAAGTGGACTATCTGTACTACAACACCTTAGCACTTAAGACAGACCCTTCGGGCAAAGACTACAAGCTATACTACAATGACGCCTCAGGATATGGTATAAACCGTGAGCGCAGCGGATATATTGGTGAGTACGACTTCAACATTTCGGGTAACATCCATAACCGCTTTTACCTTGGTCTTACCTTAGGTGTCAAGAATGTTCGCTACAAGAACAACACCGGCTACACAGAAGACATCCTGACAAACAAGTCAAAAGATGGTCAGCTACTCTCAGCTCCAGTATCTTGCGGCAGCGTAACCCTTAACGATATCCGCGAGATTACGGGAACAGGCTTCAACGCAAAGTTTGGTTTCATCGTTCGTCCTATCGAGGCAAGTCCATTGCGTATAGGCGTCTCTATCGCCACACCTACATGGTACAGTCTCAAAACGTCCAACAGTACAGATATTAAGAATAAAACAGGATACGGCGATTACGACTCTTGCGACATAGGCGAAACCTACAACTACAGGCTTACCACCCCATGGCAGTTTGGCGTAAGCCTTGGTACAACCATCGGCTCTCAGGTTGCATTGGGTCTTAGTTACGACTATTCCGACTACTCCGCAAGCAAGAGCGGCATCAACAATGGCGGCTACACCGACAGATGGGGCAGATATTACAGCAGCTCAACAAACGACAAAGTAATGAACTCCCATACAAGCAAGACATTAAGGGGAGTATCGACAGTGAAGGCAGGTATAGAGTTTAAACCAGTATCAGAGATAGCATTGCGCGTAGGCTACAACTATGTTTCTCCTATGTATAAGACCGCTGGCTTCCGCGACGTATCACTGAATTCGCCAGGAACATACTATGCCTCAACAACAGACTTCACAAACTGGAAGGCTACCCACCGCATCACCTGCGGTTTAGGATATCAGAGTACGCACTTCTTCGCAGACCTTGCATATCAGTACAACACAACAAAAGGTGAGTTCGCACCATTTGACTACGCATCTTGCCATACAGACAAGAACAACGTCTCTAACAATCGTCACCAACTTCTCTGCACTTTAGGATACAGATTTTAAGTACAAAGTACGAAGTAAGCCTCACCCCTAACCCCTCTCCATCAGGAGAGGGGAATGATTTGCTTCGGAGGTTTCTTTTCAGTCTTTAAGTAGGTAATCATACTTTGTACTTCGTACTTACTACTTAGAACTTTATAACTTGAGTTTTGGTTTAGAAATGTCTGCACCTTTAACAATATATAGGGCGTCGGCAGGAGCGGGAAAGACCTTCCGTTTAGTAGTGGAATACATAAAACTGCTGATGCTTCGCCCCGACGAATACCGGCACATTCTTGCCGTTACCTTCACGATAAAGGCGACGCAAGAGATGAAAACGAGAATCCTCTCGCAACTGTATGGGTTGCGAGAGGGTTTGTCGTCTTCATCAGGATACATGAAACGCATCACTGAGGAGATGGGACTGTCAGAAGATGAGGTAAGGAAGAACGCAGGAAAAGCGTTGCAGATGATACTCAACGACTACAACCATTTTCACATTGAGACCATCGACTCCTTCTTCCAGCGTGTGCTTCGCAATATGACTCGCGAGCTTGACATCAGTGCAAATATGCGCGTGGAACTCAACGGAACGCAGGTAAAAGACAAGGCTGTTGACGCGATGATTGAAAACCTTGAGCCTACCGACCATATATTCAAGCGTATAGAGGCGTTTGCCGAGGAGAACATGAACGATGGCAAGACATGGAACATCATCGGCAGTCTGAAGGATTTCGGCGATAACATCTTCTCAAACTTCTACCAAAGCCATGCCAACGACTACAAGCAACGGTTGGCAGCCAACACGAATCTGTTCAAGGATTACAAGCAAAAGCTCTATGCCATCAGGACTCACGCAGCGAAAGAGATAGCGGATGCGGCAAAACAACTGCATCAGATTTTCGACGACCAAGGCATAGATGTGAGTATCTTCAAGCGGAGCAACCAGTCTGGATTAGGCAAGATGTTCCAGAACATGATGAGCGGCAAAGAAGATGTTATACCCAAGACTGTAAGAAAATATGCGGAAGACGAGCATGAATGGTTCTCGAAAAAAGATGAGAAGATATACGGTACGCAGATAGTAACAAGCACTTTCATGCCAGCCCTGAACTACTTCCTGCAGATACACGAGCGACTTGCCATGGAGATGAGTACCTGCAATGTGCTGATAAAAAACCTCAACAACTTAGAACTTCTCGGAGCCATAGAGGATGCTGTTGATAAGAGCAACCACAACGCCAACCGCTTCCTTCTCTCAAGCACCAACCAACTGCTGTCGGAAATGATTGCCGACGCCGACTCTCCCTTCATCTACGAGAAGATTGGCACGCAGATAAGGCATCTGATGATAGACGAGTTTCAGGACACAAGCACCCTGCAATGGCAGAATTTCAAGCATCTGCTCCTTGAAAGCATGAGCTATTACGATGCGGAAGCTGCGAGAAAAACGGTAGGCTCAATGATTGTCGGCGACGTAAAACAGAGCATCTATCGCTGGCGCGACGGCGACTGGCGACTGCTCAACGACATACAGTCGCAGTTCAATGACGGTGAAACACGGATAGAGACATTAGCAGAAAACTATCGTTCCGCGACAAACATCGTGAAATTCAACAATCGTTTCTTCCTTCGTTGCAAAGACATCTGCGGCATTGAGAGCGCCTACGACGATGTTGAACAAAAAATACCATCAGCGAAAGCCGCTCAGGCACCCACTGGCGAGATAGAGTTCATCATGCTTTCACCCGATGCTTACAAGTCGCGCCAGATGCTTATTTGCGAGAAGGTTGACGAACTGATACAGCATGGTGTCGAGGCAAAAAGAATAGCTATTCTCGCCCGCACCTCAGCAATCCTGAAAGAACTGTCGAAGACATTTATGGACGCGTTCCCACACATCCGTGTGGTCAGCATGGAGAGTTTCCAGTTTAACGCCTCCACCGCGGTGAACATCATAATTTGCGCGCTGAAACACTTGCTCAATCCCGACGACCGCATACTTCTCGCCACAATAGCAAAACATACAGGAAGACCTATGGAAGAGTCGGCGGAACTGCTTGCCGCTATTGACAAGACACGGCCGCTACTCGATGTTGTGCAGGACATCTTCCTCACGTTAGACTTAGAGACAATGAAGGATGACAGCGCATTCATCTCTGCTTTCTTCGATTACCTCAAAGACTTTGCGAGCAAGAACACCTCAACAATCAGGAATTTCGTGAAATATTGGGACGAGGTTATATGCGCTAAGTCCATTGAAACCGAGGCTGCCGACGGTGTGCAGATGATGACTATCCACAAGAGCAAGGGACTGGAATTTGACAATGTCATTATTGCCGACGGCAACTGGGAGTCCAACGGCCGCCGCAATCGTATATGGGTCGAGATAGACCAGCAACCATTCAACGATATCTCGTTCAGCATCGTTCAACTAAACAAGCAACTTGCAAACACAATCTTCAAGGACGATTACGAGGAGGAATGCTGGCAAAACACTGTTGACAACCTTAACCTGCTATACGTAGCATTCACAAGAGCGGGCAAGAACCTTTACTTCTACGGTCAGACAAAAAAGTCTCCCGAGCAGATAGGAAGCAACGAAAAGCTTGACAAATACGAGAAAACTACAATGTCTGTACTCGTGGAGCAATGCCTGGATGAAGGCGTAGCTAATGACATGGAGACCGTCTCCCCAAGTACTGCTCCCGACTCTTCCCTTTGGGACGAGGGATGCTACATAAAACATTTCGGCATCTTTGCCCAGTCTGACTCTGACGCAGACACTGACACTGACGCAGACACTGACACTGACGCAGGCGAAATAAACGTCTTTGACCTGCCGATAGCTACCGAGGAGATTACCCTACACAACAGTCGGCAATCGGTTGTCTTTGTGCAGAGTAACCGCAGTAAGGACTTCGTTTCACAAAGTATCGAAGACCTTCAACCGTCAACTTCCGACTCTCAACCGCCAACTTCTAACTCCTACATATCCACAGGTCTGCTTCTCCACAATGTCCTCTCACGCATCGACACCATCGACGATGTTGAAAAGGTGCTGAAGGATATGGAGATGGAAGGTCTGCTTAGCGACAAGAAGTTGGCAAACCTTATCCGTAAGCGCATCACAGACAACGAATATGCGCGAAAATGGTTTGCGCCGGGATGGACGGTCTATAACGAATGTCCTATACTCACAAAGGAGTCTGTCAAGCGCCCTGACCGCGTCATCACCAACGGCAAGGAGACATTAGTCATTGACTTCAAGTTTGGCAAGCCGAAACCTGAGCACATAGACCAGGTGAACACATACAAACAACTGCTTGAACAGATGGGAATGCCCTGTGTAAGCGCATATCTTTGGTATGTGTATGAGAATAAGGTAGCCATACTTAGAACTTTACCCACCTAAATTCTATGCTTCAAACCTTAGCAAAAGATATTATATCCCAGTACGGCAACAACCTCGCGCGCATAGCGATAATATTTCCCAATAAGCGCGCGTCGCTATGGATGAACGACTACCTCATCGAGGCGGGCGGGGAGGCGGTGTTTGCGCCGCGGTACTTCTCCATCACAGAGTTCTTCCAGAAGCATAGCCAACTGACACTCGCCGACCATATACAGTTGGTAAGCATGCTGCACAAGGCTTACTGCAAGATAACAGCCGAGCAGCAGACACTCGACCAGTTCTATGCGTGGGGCGAGATACTCCTTGCTGACTTTGACAATGTTGACAAGTCACTTGCCGACCCCGAACAGTTGTTCCGAAACATCAGTGGACTGCATGAGATGGACTCCGTGGACTATCTGTCCGAGCATCAGAAAGAACTCCTTGTACGCTTCTTCAACTCATTCTCTTTCGGTCATGAGTCAAAGATTCAGCAGAAGTTCATCTCGCTATGGAACAACCTCCTTGACATATACACCGCTTTCAAGGCTGACCTGCGGAGTCTCGGCATAGCCTATGAGGGAATGCTCTACCGCGATGTTGTGGAGAACATTTCCTATGACGACTTCCAGCTTGACAAATACTATGTGGTGGGCTTCAACAAACTGCTGAAATGCGAGGAGAAGCTGTTTCTTGTACTTGCCGACAAACTGACAATAAGGAATGATGAGGCGAGTGTAGATACTGTGCATCCCGAGGCGCAGATAAATATTGTTCAGGCACTTACCGACGACTTGCAGACGCGATATATAGAGCCGTGGCTGCTGAAGAACAACCGCACAGCCGACGGCCGGCGCACCGCCATCATCCTTTGCGATGAACATCTGCTGCCAGCAGCCACCTATTGCCTTCCGTCCTCAACCACGCAGCCACTACAAGTTAATATCACTGCAGGCTTTCCTCTCGCTGAGACACAGCCGGCATCGTACATAGCCACCCTTCTTGAACTATACACCGAGGGACTTACCAAGGACGGCAAGCACTTCCGCAAATCCTATCTCCGTAACCTTGAGAGCCATCCGCTACACCAGAGCCTCAATACGTTTGAAGCACAAAGTACTAAGTACTTACTTGATATTCTCCTCTCTACCATTGCCACTATAGCCTCTAACACATCATTCCCCTCTCCCCCTTTAGGGGGCTGGGGGGCCGAGGGATCAGGGGCGAGGCTCGCAGAAGCTCTCTTCCGAGTTCACAACATCGTAACACGCCTGAAGACCCTTCACGAGCAAGGTTTCTTAGACATAGAGCCGCTGACACTCGCCCGACTCTACAAGCAGATTATCCTTACCACTACCATACCTTTCCACGGAGAGCCGGCGAAGGGTATTCAGATAATGGGCGTGCTCGAGACGCGCAACCTCGACTTCGACCACATACTTATGCTCTCTTGTAACGAGGGCATAATGCCGAAAGGTGCGAGCGACACGAGTGTGATACCCTATACCATAAAGAAAGCGTTCGGACTGAACACATCTGACGACCGCACAAACATCTTCGCATACTACTTCTACCGGCTGTTGAAGCGCTGCAAGGACGTAACATTAGTATATAACTCCAGCAACAGCGACACCTCGCCGGGAGAGATGAGCCGCTTTCTGCTTAATCTTTTGGTCAACCACCCAAAAAAGATAAGGCGCATAGCCCTGCAAACCGACTTCCACGCACGCACAAAAGTGCCGAAGCCTCAGGACAAAGAGCCCGACGACCTGCACCGTTACATTGAGAAACTGACTGCCACGCCGCAAGGACAATACCAGCCATTCCTCTCTCCGTCAGCGATAAACACATACATGCGCTGCGAGAAAATGTTCTATTATCAGTATTTCCGCGGACTCCGAGAGGAGAAAGACGAGGATGAGACAATGGATGCCGCTGCTTTTGGAACCTTCTTCCACAACACGGCGGAACTCTTCTATCGCACCTTTGGCAACGTGACAATAACAGCAGACATGCTGCAAAGATATGTTGACACCCCTACCCTACTTGAGCCTTTCGTCAATAAAGCATTGCTCAAAACAAGGGAGGAAATATTTGAAAATCAAAAGCATGCGGCAAACGCTGTGGGGAATGAGTCAACGGGCATGGAACAATTGCTGAAGAGCATCGTACGCAAATACATGGTCAGACTATTGCGCAACGACATAAAGTTCACGCCGTTCAGCATCGTTACCTTGGAAGACAAGTACAAAAAGAACTACACTGTCAATACTCCCGAGGGCGAAAAGACCATCAGCATTGGCGGAGCCGTTGACCGTCTGGACCAAATACTCAGCCCCGACAACCGCTGTCTCCGCATCGTTGACTACAAGACAGGCACCGACCACAGCGACGTGAAGATAGAAGAGGTGGCGGATATGTTTGACAACACGAAGCAAGGCTCGGCATACTATCGCCAGACCTGCCTTTATTCCATAGCCGTTGCCGACCTCCAGCCTCAGAACTCTGCTAATCTCCAATCTCAGAACTCTGCTAATGTTTCCCACTCCGAAGGAAAGGCTGAGGGGAACTTTACACCCGAATATCTGCCCGTAGCCCCCGCCCTCTACTACATAAGAAACAAGAATGTGGGCAATGATGAGGAGACGTTCGACCCAATACTCACTGTTGGCGGCAAGCCTCTGAATGATATCAGCACCATAAAAGCAGAATACGAGGAACATCTGAACAGGGTGCTGAACGACATATTCAACAAGCCTTTCTTTGACATTCCCGCAGACCTCTCCGTCTGCTCCAACTGCCCTTTCGCAGAGCTTTGTAAGGAATAGCTTTGCGAGGCGTGAAAAATGTTTCACAGCGAAACGCTCAATTTCCCTATGACTTTTGGGTCAAAACGCAGGGAGAAAAAAAATTTTGTCATAGAGTTTTGGTATGTTTCACGGGGACTTTTTATGCGTATCTCATAGCAATGTTCAGAACGGAGAGGGGAAATCTTTGATTTTTATGTATAATTTTTATTAAAAACGCATTGGGAATAGCTCTCTTTTGCGGATTTTTAGTAACTTTGCCGCCAAATAAACTCAAAAAATTATGTCATCATTTGTAGAAGATAAAATCGTGATGGACGGTCTCACATACGACGATGTCCTCCTTATTCCAGCCTATTCAGAGGTGCTTCCGCGCACTGTCGAGTTGTCAACACAGTTCTCCCGCAACATCCGCTTGAACATTCCGTTTGTTACGGCGGCAATGGACACTGTGACAGAGTCGGCGATGGCAATAGCCATTGCGCGTGAGGGCGGTATCGGTGTTATCCACAAGAACATGTCTATCGAGGACCAGGCGCGTCAGGTGGCTATCGTGAAGCGTGCCGAGAACGGCATGATTTACGACCCTGTTACTATTCGTCGCGGAAAGACTGTTGGCGATGCTCTCGCCATGATGGCAGAATATCATATCGGCGGTATCCCTGTTGTTGATGACGACTGCCATCTTGTAGGTATCGTAACAAACCGCGACCTCCGTTTTGAGCAGCATCAGGACAGACTTATCGACGATGTGATGACATCAGAAAATCTCGTTACCACTCACCAGCAGATTGACCTTTCTGACGCAGCGCAAATACTTCTCGAGAACAAGATTGAGAAGCTCCCTGTAGTTGACAAGGACAACAAGCTGATAGGCTTGATAACATACAAGGACATCACAAAGGCTGCCGACAAACCAATGGCTTGCAAGGACGACAAGGGTCGTCTGCGTGTGGCTGCCGGTGTGGGCGTTACGATGGACACTCTCGACCGTATGCAGGCTCTCGTTAACGCCAAGGTTGACGCTATCGTCATCGACACTGCCCACGGACACTCAGCTTCTGTAATCGCTAAACTTCGTGAAGCGAAGGCTTCGTTCCCGAATGTTGACATAGTTGTGGGTAATGTGGCTACTGGCGCTGCCGCAAAGATGCTCGTTGATAACGGTGCCGACTGCATAAAGGTTGGTATCGGTCCTGGCTCTATCTGCACAACACGCGTCGTTGCCGGTGTGGGTGTTCCTCAGCTTTCAGCCGTATATGATGTGGCTACCGCCCTGCAGGGAACTAATGTGCCACTGATTGCCGATGGTGGTCTCCGCTATTCCGGTGATGTTGTCAAGGCTCTTGCTGCCGGCGGAAACTCAGTGATGATAGGCTCGCTCGTTGCAGGAACAGAGGAAAGCCCCGGCGACACAATCATCTTCAACGGCCGTAAGTTCAAGTCATACCGTGGCATGGGCTCTCTTGAGGCTATGGAGAACGGCTCAAAAGACCGCTACTTCCAGTCGGGCACAAATGATGTCAAGAAACTCGTGCCAGAGGGTATTGCAGGACGAGTGCCTTACAAGGGAACTTTGCAGGAGGTTATCTACCAGCTTGTGGGCGGTCTCCGTTCAGGCATGGGCTATTGCGGCGCTGCCAACATTGACTCTCTCCACAACGCCAAGTTCGTGCGCATAACAAACGCCGGTGTGCTTGAGTCTCACCCACACGATATCTCAATCACCTCTGAGGCTCCAAACTATTCAAGACAGCAGAACAACTAGTTCAAGAAGTTCAAGGAGTTGCAAGGAGTTCAAGACAATTGTCTTGTAAGTAGTAAGTGCGAAGTACGAAGTACAAAGTA
>JABUUE010000099.1:3346-4718 GCA_021443335.1 Bacteroidaceae bacterium | reverse complement strand
ATTAATTCGGAGCGACGAAACACCGCATTAATCAATAATAATTAATAAATAATAAATAAACATTCAACAATCATTTGATGCTCTCAATAATAATACCTGTATATAATGTGATGCCGACGCTTATGCGTTGTGTTGACAGCATCGTCCTGCAACCAGTGGACAAGATGCAACTAATACTTGTTGACGACGGCTCGACAGACGGCAGCGGCGCAATGTGCGACAACATAAAGAGGCAGTACGAGAACGAGGATTGCGAGATAACAGTCATACACAAGGACAACGGCGGACTCTCATCCGCGCGTAACGCCGGACTGGCACAAGCCAAAGGCGACCTCATCACCTTCGTTGACTCTGACGACTTCCTCGGCAAGAACACCTACTCAAAGCAGATGGAGTTTTTCGACTGCTCGCCCGATGTTGACATCGTTGAGTTTCCCGTTGCCAAGTTCTACAACAATTTCCTGAAGAAGGAGATGCTTACCTTCACGGTTGACTTCTATGAGAATCCTATAGATTACCTATACGAGACAGAAGCTTTTCGCCACGCCTACGCCTGGAACAAGATTTACAGACGCAGAGTGTTCTTCGACGAACAGTCACAAACTGACCTGCCGCAAGCACCGGCAATATGTTACCCCGAAGGCAAGTCTTTTGAAGATATAGCACTCCTGCCCGACATACTGTCAAGGGCGCACAGAATAGTCACCTCCGACGGCGGCTGCTACTTCTACACCTTTAACGAGATTGGCATCTGCCAAACATCGGGCGCAAAGCAGTACGCCGACCACCTCGAGGCTTTGACAAACCTGATAAACCGACTGCCTGACGAGCGACGCAAAGGGGCGGCGTACGCAAAACTGTTTGCCGCAATGCTGAACGTAAGGCAAGATTTCCATAAGAACAACAAGCAAACCGATGCTTCCGAGCACACAAAACTCCAGCACATTCCTCGCTGGACCGACATCCTCGCAGGGTTAAAAAGCGGAATGAGGAAGCCAGAGATACTGAAACTAATAAAGGCAAAGTTCTAATAACCAGCCTCGAAAAACTTAAGGTGGGTCCTATAAATGCGCATTCTTCTCCTTGGTGAATACAGCAATGTCCACTGGACTTTAGCAGAAGGACTTCGTGCCATCGGACACGAAGTTACTGTCGTGTCTAATGGCGACTACTGGAAGAACTATCCGCGAGACATCAACCTTGAGCGAAAAACGGGAAAGATTGGCGGCATCACCTATTACCTAAAAGCGCTCAGTCTGCTGCCCAAGCTGCGCGGCTACGACATTGTGCAGCTCATAAACCCCATGTTCTTAGAGTTGAAGGCAGAGCGCTTGTACTTCTTCTACAACTATCTTCGCCGACATAACAAGAA
>JABUUE010000099.1:0-3316 GCA_021443335.1 Bacteroidaceae bacterium | reverse complement strand
CACTACTGGGCGTACATAAACTCCCACAGCAAGCCTCTGCGCTATTCCGATTTCAACTTTGGCAACACTCGCCGCACCGACCCAATCGCCATGCGCGACTACAACGACTGGGTGGGCACCGAGAAGGAGCGGCTTAACAAATACATCGCCAACGACTGCGACGCCATCATCACAGGTCTTTACGAATACGATATCGTTTATCGTACGGCAGGCTTCGCGAACAAGACTCACTTTGTGCCTTTCCCCATAAAAGCCGCCAATGCTAATCAGCAAGCCTGCGAGCATCCAACCAACTTCCCCGTCCGTCTCTTCATCGGCATAAGCAAAAACCGCTCCGCTTATAAAGGCACCGACATTATGCTTCGTGCCGCCAAGCGCATCGCCGAGAAATATCCGCAACGGGTGAAACTGCTTGTGGCTGAAGGCGTACCTTTCGAGCAGTATAAAACCATGATTGATAACGCCGATGTCATTCTCGACCAACTATATTCCTACACCCCGGCGATGAACGCACTTGAGGCGATGAATCGCGGAACAATAGTTGTCGGCGGCGGCGAACCCGAACAGTATGAGTTTATTAACGAGAGAGAACTGCGGCCTATTGTCAACGTGCAGCCCACGGAAGAGAGCGTCTATGAGCAAATAGAAAACCTTCTGCTCAGTGCCGATATCACAAAGCAGAAGGCTGATTCCGTGGAATATATCCGTCGCCACCACGACCATATCAAGGTGGCAAGGCGGTTTATTTCTGTCCTAACACAAAGTCCAACTGACGGCGCTCAAGGTTAGCCCTTGCCACCTTTATTCTTATCGCATCGCCAAGCTGGTAGCGGCGGTGACGGCGACAACCCACCATGCAATAGTTCTTTTCGTCAAACTCATAGTAGTCATCGTCAAGGTCGTGCACAAGGATTAGACCTTCACAGTGGTTCTCGTCTATCTCGCAGAATATTCCGTGCGAGTTGATGCCTGAGATATGGGCGTCAAACTCCTCGCCGATATATCCCGCCATAAACTCCACCATCTTGTATTTTATGCTGTCGCGCTCTGCTTGTGCCGCTATCTGCTCCATGTCTGACGAGTGCTCGCACAGCTCTTCATACTTGTTCTCGTTTGCAGAGCGGCCGCCGTCCTGATAGCGCGTCAGCAGACGGTGGACCATAGTGTCTGGGTAACGGCGGATAGGCGAGGTGAAATGAGTGTAATACTCAAAAGCCAGTCCGAAATGTCCGATGTTATGCACACTGTATTTCGCCTTCATCATGGCACGCAAAGCAATGGTTTCTATCAGCTTTTGCTCGGGCTTTCCGTTCACATCATCCATCAGCGCGTTCAGCGAGCGTGAGGTCTGGCCCTTTGTTCCCGTGCTCTTCATCTTGTAGCCGAAGTTACGGATGAACGATTTCAGCGTCTCGAGTTTCTCCGGGTCTGGTGAGTCGTGAATGCGGTATGGCAGCGTCTTTGGCTTCGGCTTTGAACTTGACCTTGACTCTGTCTCAGACTTTGACTTTGAACTCTGGCCTTGGCTTTGAGTCTTGCCTATCATCTCGGCGACAGAGCGGTTGGCGAGAAGCATAAACTCCTCTATCAGTTGGTTGGCGTCAAGGCTTTTCTTGAAATAGCAGCGTGTAGGCTTGCCGTTTTCGTCTATGTCAAAGCGCAGTTCCTCGCGGTCGAATTTCACAGCCCCGTTGTCGAAACGCTTCTCGCGGAGCTTCTTGGCGAGCATGTCAAGCACAAGAATCTCGTTCAGGAAATCATTCTCCTTTCCTTTGAAATCACCCTTGACACCCTGCGCGTGGAAGTCGCCGCCCTTACATTCCCGGCGCACCTTCTCTATCTTCTCCTGTACCTCCTCGTATGCAAACCTTCGGTCGCTCCTTATCACGGCGTGAACAAGCCGCCAATGCTTCACCTCGCCTTTATCGTTGATGTTGAACACGCACGAGTAAGCCAACTTGTCCTCGTCGGGGCGCAGAGAGCAGATGTAGTTGCACAGCCGCTCAGGAAGCATCGGGATAGTGCGGTCAACGAGGTAAACACTCGTTGCGCGCTTCTGCGCCTCGCGGTCTATGATGCTGCCTTCATGAACATAATGCGACACATCGGCGATATGCACACCCACCTCCCAGAGATTGTCTTTCAGCTTCTTTATCGACAGCGCGTCGTCAAAATCCTTCGCGTCGTGAGGGTCGATGGTGAATGTCGTCGTGGCGCGGAAGTCCTCGCGGCGGTCAATCTCCTCTTGCGTAATCTCCGCAGATATCTCGTTGGCAGCCTTCTCCACCGCCTCAGGATATTTGTACGGCAGGTTGTACTGCACAAGAATAGAGTGCATCTCCGCATCATTGTTTCCCTGCTTGCCGAGGATATCCACAACCTCGCCGATAACCGTCTGCCGCTCAGGCGTAGGCCATTGCGTAATCTTCACCACAGCCTTGTCGCCCGTCTGACCGCGTTTCAGCTTGTTCTTCGGGATTAATATGTCTTGCGCGAAAGTGCCGTTATCCACAGCGAGGAACGCCATGTTCTTATCTACCTGCAGCTTGCCCACAAACTGCTCCCTCGCGCGCTCCAAAATCTCCGTCACGATAGCCTCCTTCGTATGGTTACGCTTACGCGCAAGGAACGCCACGCGCACCTTGTCGCCGTTGAGCGCGAACATCGAGTTGCGTTCCGTCACAAGCACTGGCTTGCCGCCTTCGGCAGGCTGGAAACTGTTTCTGCCATTACCCTTGCGAATGAATATACCTTCCTGAATTTGCGACTTGAGGTTCAGCTTGAAACTACTGTCACTAACACGCGACAGATAATCATCCCACTCCATCTCCTCCAAAACATCGATGGCAAGCATCTTCTTAGGATGATTGTCCAGATGCAGCTGCTTGAATATCTGCTTGTAAGAGAAAACCTTGTCCGGGTTGGCACTGAACAAAGCCCTCAGAGCCTCGACAAGCTTGTTCGCCGACACCCTTCCGCCATTCTTCTTTTTCCTACTCATAAGTATTTTTGTTTAGTATAATGTTTTCAGTGGACAAAGTTACGAATAAGCGAGAGAAAGACAAAATAAATTTCAATTTATTTTTATTTCCGAGCGAAAGTAACTTCGGCGAAGCCAAAATTACGAATAAGCGAGAGAAAGACAAAATAAAATTCAATTTATTTTTATTTACTTCCTTTCAGTCAGTGACATCATTTCTTATTTTTGATATAGGAAAGTTACTTCCTTTCAGTCAGTGACATCATTTCTTATTTTTGAAGAAGTGAAGTAAAATCGCCAACCAACAATAGACAATAATATGGAAATAGCGTGTAA
>JABUUE010000098.1 GCA_021443335.1 Bacteroidaceae bacterium | reverse complement strand
GCTGCAAATCATCTATAGAAACCCAAGGCGAGGTAAAAGACTGCGTTATGCGGAACTTTTTATGAGAAGCATCCGTCCAATCCTTATAGTTCAGCAATATCATGGCATTGTTATCGTAGGTAAGCACGAAAACAATATGATGCGGCATATTCGCATCAATGAACGAGAACAAGTCAGGTGGGCAATCAGGTCCTTTGAGCTGTGCCACAAAGACCTCGATTTCCTTCATGTTGTCCGAGTCGGTAACATTCAGCGATTGAGCCGACAACTTATAAAGCCAAGTGATGCTCACCACATCGTTGACAAAGCGTGCTTTCATGCGAGGGTTCACCTCCATGAACTTGTAGAACATTGCCTTTGGCACAACGCGGTCAACAATGCAAGACTGAGGATATTTGAGTATATTATCCATGGCAACCTCCTCCCTTTATGACGAGAAAGCAGATAAGCTCGAAGTCATCAAGTCCTGCAATATCCCCAACGAGAGCCGTCGTTTCACCGAAAGAGAACAGGCTTTCAAGGTCAGCCATCTGCTTTTGTTGCACGATGCTTGCCACGGCTTGTTTCAATAGTCCGCTATAGTGTGACATGGACTTTCCATCACGAGTTTCACGATTGAAGTTTTGGCAAAGTTCCATAATAGGCTCTGTTTTATCCTTGCATGCCGAGCGCATCACATCGAGCAAGTGTTTCGGTGCAAGGTGGTTGATGATAACCTCTCCATCGTGAGAGAGATACACCATGTAGAACGGATGCAGCAAGTTCTGCCGTCCGATGTTCACCGCATTGTTTCTGTTCTTCAAGATGAAGATAACACCAGGAGCAGCGTTTTGTGAGGCAGGGACAACGGCACTCATACCGAAAGGCGTATGCTCTATATCAGGGTTGTCCTTCATGTAGGCGAGAAGGTCAAGACGGAACTCGTTAAGACCGAGATCCATGATATTGATGCCAGTGTCCATATCCTCAAGGTCAACCACCTCCTCCTGAAGACGCTGTAGCTGACTCTTGCGATAGTCGAGGTCAGACTGTTCCTCGTTACTGAGAAGCACATTTCCGCTGCCAGCACCAGTAATATCCATGCCAGCCATTCGTGCTTCCACACGCCCTTTGAGTTTGAGGTAATCATCCAGTTCAATGTCAGGCCAGTAGTTTACGAGCTGAATGACATCGTTTCGTGAGCCAATACGGTCAACGCGCCCAAACCGCTGAATGATGCGAACAGGATTCCAGTGAATATCATAGTTGATAAGATAATCACAATCCTGAAGGTTCTGACCTTCCGAAATACAGTCCGTAGCAATCAGCAGGTCAATTTCCTCCGAGACTTTCGGCAGAAGTTTGTCTTTCTCTTTTGATATGGGTGAGAAGAGTGTGAGGATGCTGTTAAAGTCGCTACCCACTTTCGTTACTGTGGAGCGTATGGCATCGCCAGTAACGAGACCAGTATGAAGACCCGCTTTCGCTTTGATAGCAGGAGCAAGGTTCTCATAAAGATATTCAGCCGTATCAGAGAACGCCGTAAAGATAAGCACCTTCTTGTTCTCTCCGTTGATAGGGTTATTGAACTTATCACGGATGTTTTCAATAAGCATCTGCAGTTTGCTGTCATGCTCAGGAGTAATGTCTTTCAGCATGAAAAGCAGAAGGTCAAATATCTCCTGGTCTGCAATAAGGTCGCGCTTCCATGAACGGCAGTCCATATCGGCAAGTGCTATCTTGGACTTCTTGCCACCCACAAGGAAATCATTCTCTGAATCATCCCCATCAAACATACCATCGAGCGACTGCACTTCTAAACGAATGTCCTGCCGTGTTTCGAGGAAAGTGTTAATCGCTTTGAGAGTAACATCAATCTGTGTCTTTACTCGTTGCAGCGTAAGACGGAAGGAGTTTACAGAAGATTCCAGACGCTTCAGCAGATTGATAGCCATCAGTTTCTTCAAGCCTTTCTCTCGCCCGGACATACCAATATTTTTGTGGCTGCCATCCTTGTCAAGGTCGTACTTGTAACGCATTGACGGAAGGATGTAGTCAGAAGGAGCATAGACACCGAGGTTCATCATGTTGAGATGCTCCGAGATGTCCTTGTATGTAACTGTCGCCGATTCTTTAAGGTCTGTCAGGTGTGGACGCTTAGAGATTGGTTTGAGGCGTGTTGGGAACTTGCCAATATCCTTTGTGTCGTAATACTTTTCGATATGCTTTCTGGAACGAGCAATGGTAACAGCATCGAGGACTTGGAAGAAGTCAAACGAAAGCATTTCAAGAAGTCGCTCTGTAGTGCGCTCCTTCTCATCAAGTTTAGACCATGCATTGTATTGAGTCTGCGCCTGTCGGAAAATATCCTCTATTGGGCGGTCAGTATCAAGTTTCTCATTGATTTGCGCCTGTTCGCCCTCATACGCCAACTGCAGCTGGTTCTTCAGATCATTGAATCTGTTGTTCACAGGCGTTGCCGACAACATCAGCACCTTTGTCCTCACTCCGGCACGAATGACCTTGTTCATCAAGCGAAGGTAGCGGTTCTCCTTCGGATTCTCATCATCCTCGTCGGTGGTAATCTTGCCTCCGTTGCGGAAGTTGTGAGATTCATCGATGACAATAAGGTCATAGTTGCCCCAGTTGAGCAGGGCAAGGTCTATACCATTCGACTTACCTTGCTCACGGCTAAGGTCGGAATGGAACAGCACATCGTAGCGCAGACGGTCTTTGTCAAGAGGGTTGTTCTTGTAGTTGCCCTTGTATGTATTCCAGTTGTCGTACAACTTTTTAGGGCAAAGCACGAGTACAGACTTGTTCCTGTTCTCGTAGTATTTGATGACAGAAATGGCGGTGAATGTCTTACCGAGACCTACGGAGTCGGCAAGAATACAGCCATTGTATGTTTCAAGTTTGTGGATGATAGCAAGCGCAGCGTCCTTCTGAAAATTATAAAGCTTGTTCCAAATCTGCGAAGATTTGAAGCCTGTAGCCTCATTAGGCAGCACATCCTCAGAAATATCCTCAAGGAACTCATTGAAGATATTGTAGAGCGTTACGAAATAGATGAAGTCAGGAGAGTTTTCACGATAGACATTCTCGATGTTCTCAATGACAGCCTCCGTAACATCTGCAAAGTTTTCACTGTCCTGCCAGAAGTCAGAGAAATTTTTTAGGTAAGCATCTGAGATAGGCGAAGACAATCTCTGGATAAGCTGGAAGATGTTGTTTCCTCGTTCACAACCAAGTTCCGTTGTCGTGAACTCATTGAATGGCATGTAAGTGAACAGAGCATCTTCGTCCTTCACATTTAGAAAGCCCGGCATATTCAACTGAGAAACATTCGTCTTGAACCT
>JABUUE010000097.1:3511-6919 GCA_021443335.1 Bacteroidaceae bacterium | reverse complement strand
CCGAAGTTGGCGAAGGGATGTATGGAGATGCCGCCGCGAGGAAGGAAGTAGCCGATGACCTCTATGTATCGCGGTTCCATTAGTTTTATGAGGTCCTTCATTATTGTGTTCACACAGTCCTCATGGAAGTCGCCGTGGTTGCGGAAACTGAACAGGTATAGCTTCAGGCTCTTGCTCTCTACCATGCGCTGGTCGGGGATGTAGCGTATCACTATCTCCGCATAGTCAGGCTGCCCAGTGATAGGGCAGAGCGAGGTGAACTCCGGGCAGTTGAACTTCACCCAGTAGTCGTTCTCTGTGTGCTTGTTCTGGAAAGTCTCTAACACATCCGGAGCATAGTCCATGCGGTATTCTGTCTTTTTGCCTAAGTTCTTCAGGCCTTCTTCTACTCTGTTCATGTCCTTTATCTTCTTTTTTTCGGTTGCAAAATTACAAAGATTTAGGATATAAATATGGCATTTTCCGTAAAATCCATCAAATAAGTGGTGTTTTAAATGAAAAAAACTTGCTATTCTGACCTTAATGATATAAAAAAACAGTAACTTTGCAACATAAATATCCAATACACAGATAACCTAAAGAACTTTTTATATGGATTTTATTTACGTTTTTGTTTTGTTTCTTGCGGCATTTGTTTTGGTGACCTTCAAGAAACTTGGCCAGCCGATGGTGCTTGGCTATCTTGTCGCAGGCTTTTTAGCAAGCCCTCACATGCCTTATATGCAGGCACTTGGTATGACAGAGCAGATGGCTTTGGATGCTGAGGCGATAGGCCAATTTGGTGTGATGTTCATTATGTTTGGACTCGGCTTGGAGTTCTCTTTCAAGAAACTCGGTAAGATGGGTGCCGCGCCAATCATCACCGCCTTGTTCATCATTATCTGTATGATGACACTTGGAAATGTCGTAGGAGCAATGATGGGATGGTCGGAAATGAACTGCATCTTCCTCGGCGGTATGCTTGCTATGAGTAGTACTGCCATCATTAACAAGGCTTTTGATGACCTTGGACTTAGTGGAAAGGGCTTTACTGCAAAGGTGATGAGCGTGCTTATCCTTGAAGATATCATCGCCATCGTACTGCTTGTGATGCTCTCCGCTACTGCTAAGGGTGTTAGCGATATGGGAGAGATTATGGGTACCGTTACACAGCTTGGTATCTTTGTAGCTGTGTCGCTTATCGTTGGTCTGCTCGTGCTGCCTACATTCTTCCGATTGGTGCGCAAGATGATGAATGACGAGATGCTGCTTATCATCTCTATCGTACTGGTTTACGGCATGGCTTTGCTTGCCGATATGTTAGGATTCAGCACTGCTTTCGGTGCGTTCATCATGGGTTCTATTCTCGCTGAGACTCTCGAATCGCACAGGATAGAGCAGGTTACGCTGCCGATGAAGAACTACTTCGGCGCGATATTCTTTATCTCTGTCGGTATGATGGTGAAGGTGGAGACAATTGTTGACTACTGGCAGCCTATCGCTATCCTCGTGCTCACTATAATGATTGGTCAGGCGATATTCGGTACTTTGGGTTATCTTATCGGTGGACAGCCTTTGCAATCTGCCTTCCGTAGCGGTTTCGCTATGTCGCAGATTGGTGAGTTCTCGTTCATCATCGCCGGCGTTGGTATAAACACTATCAAGGCTGATGGCACAAGTGCGATACTCCCGGAGATTTATCCTATTGTTGTCGCTGTGTCTGTAATCACCACTTTCTTCACTCCTTATATGATAAAGGGTGCTGACCCTGCATATAATTTGGTATCGAAGCTCATCCCTGCATCACTCCTTGAGAAACTTAACAATGAGAAGAAGGCGAAAAAAGATGATGGCGAGCCAACAACATTCTTCGCCAAGTTCTGGGGCAAACTCTTTGCACATGCTAAGATGCAGACAGGCAATCTGCCTCGCTACTGTGGTCATGATATAGCCGTATCGCTGCTGATGGTGGCTGATGGCGACTTGTATGACGGCAAAACAGCCAAGGAGGTTTCGGAAATGCCGGAAAATCCATTCATACCTGTGGGTCTGACACCTGATGAGGAAATATCTTCTTGGGTGGACATAGAACCAGACTATGTGTTTAAGCCTGGTGACAAGGTTAGAGTTATGACAAAATAAATAAAAAAAGAGGATGCGATGAGCATCCTCTTTTTTGTGTCTTCTCGTTTTTATTTGATGTATGTTAAGTTTGTTTTCTATTCTTACGGATTGAAAGTAAAAAGGCTTTATTTTGCGTTTGTTGTTAAGTGAATTGCGAATTTTGGCTTACAATATTTCAAACTGTAAGAAAAAATTGCCTTCAGGCCTTTAAAAAGTTTGCTGGTTTGGGGAAAAGTCGTACCTTTGCCACCGAAAAAACAGAATAGATAAACTAAACTGATTAAATAAAATGACAAATCTAAGATTTTCTGCGATTGAAGAAGCCTCTAAGAAGAAGGCTGTTGAAGTGCCTCAGCCAACAGAGCGCCCTTCTGAGTTCTATGGAAAGTATGTGTTCGACCGTGCGAAGATGTTCAAATATCTCCCTGTAGAGGTGTATGAGCAGCTGATGAACGTGATAAACAATGGCGCACGTCTTGACCGTTCCATCGCCGACGAGGTGGCAAAAGGTATGAAGAAATGGGCGGAGGAAATGGGAGTTACCCACTATACTCACTGGTTCC
This sequence comes from Bacteroidaceae bacterium, assembly GCA_021443335.1. Lineage (GTDB taxonomy): Bacteria > Bacteroidota > Bacteroidia > Bacteroidales > Bacteroidaceae > Prevotella. Next base: position 4,253 of record JABUUE010000097.1, on the reverse strand, counting down.
AGCCTCTTACTGAGGGTACTGCGGAAAAGCATGACTCCTTCGTGGAGCATGATGGCAAGGGCGGTATGATAGAGAAATTCTCTGGTAAACTGCTTGCTCAGCAGGAGCCTGACGCTTCATCTTTCCCATCAGGAGGTATCCGCAACACTTTCGAGGCTCGTGGTTACTCTGCATGGGATCCTACTTCTCCTGTGTTCATCATCGACGATACCCTCTGTATTCCTACTGTCTTCATCTCTTATACTGGTGAGGCTCTTGACTACAAGGCTCCGTTGAAGAAGGCTTTGAAGGCAGTGAATATTGCTGCTACTGAGGTGTGCCGCTACTTCGACCCTAATGTAAAGAAGGTTATTTCCAATCTCGGTTGGGAGCAGGAGTATTTCCTTGTTGACGAGGCTCTCTACTTGGCACGCCCAGACTTGATGCTTACTGGCCGTACTCTTATGGGACATGATTCTGCAAAGAACCAGCAGATGGACGACCACTATTTCGGAACAATCCCTGATAGGGTTCAGGCGTTCATGAAAGACCTTGAGATTCGCGCCCTTGAACTGTCTATTCCTTGCAAGACTCGTCATAACGAGGTTGCACCAAACCAGTTTGAGATAGCTCCTATCTTTGAGGAGACAAATCTCGCCATCGACCATAATATGCTTCTCATGTCGCTGATGAAGCGTGTGGCTCGCAAGCATGGTTTCCGTGTTCTTCTTCACGAAAAGCCATTCGCTGGCATCAACGGTTC
>JABUUE010000097.1:0-2766 GCA_021443335.1 Bacteroidaceae bacterium | reverse complement strand
GAGTTGGAAGCACGTAACGAGGTGAAGTGGGAGACTTATACAAAGAAGATACAGATTGAGGCGCGCGTGCTCGGTGACCTGTCAATGAACCATATCATTCCTGTGGCTACTCACTATCAGAGCCAACTCGCGAAGAACGTGATGAGTATGCGTCAGATATTCCCTTCTGAGAAGGCGGCAGTGCTCAGCAGCCGTAACCTCAAGATTATCGAGGAGATTGCCGACCGCACTCATCTTATAGAGAAGGGTGTTGAGGACCTCGTGAACGCTCGTAAGGAGGCCAACCAAATAGAGAACGAGCGCGAGAAGGCTATAGCATATCACGACACTGTCTGCCCGAAGATGGAGGAGATACGCTACCAGATAGACAAACTGGAGCTCGTGGTAAGCGACGAGCTGTGGACGCTGCCTAAGTATCGCGAATTGTTGTTCATTAGGTAATATATTGTCTTAAATCCCAAAAGTTCATTGTAATAATGAACCATATGGGTGAAGAAACGCCGTTTCCTCCAAAAAGGAAACGGCGTTGTTACTATAAAACTTTTCTTTAGAATAAGTCTGAATGTGTGCCTGTATCAATCAGAAGTAGTGTCAATTCCATGTTGTCTTGCTCCCACACCAATAGCCAATCTGGTTTTATATGGCATTCCCAGCACCCTTCGTAATCGCCCACTAATTTATGGGGGTGATATTTTGCAGGAAGTGTACCGTCTTTTTCAAGCAGAAGAATTACTTTCTTTAATTCTTCCATGGGCATACCACTGCGTTTGCAACGGGCTACGCTTTTTTCGTAACGATGAGTGGTGCGAATTAGATATGCCATTATATGCCAAGTTTCTCAAATAATTCTTCTGCTGAATTATAAGTGTTTACGCGACCTGCATGTATGTCTTCCATGGCTTGTTTAAGCCCGCATTTTTTTTTCTGTGAGGTTATTGCTGAACTTGTGGTTGTTTTACGAGGTGTCTTTGCGATAGACACTCCGTCCAATTCTACAACGAGTTTTTTTATCAATTGTAGAACAGAAGGCTTCTCTATGTTTAATGTAAGCTGTGTCATAATTCGGTCACATCTGATATTATTCTGGATGCAAAGTTAAAGATTAAATTTTGTATTACAAAATCTTTGGCAATCTTTTTTTTGTTTCACAGCGAAGCGTTCAGTTTTTGACTATGACTTGTGGGGCAAAACTTAGGGAGAATTTTTTTTCGTGGGACTTTTGAGATGTTTCACGGGAAGAAATTATCAGCGTCCCTTAGGAATGTTATAAGGTGGGTTCTATAAAGAAGCACGGAGTTCAATAGTTAACCCTTGAACTCTGTGTTTTCCTATTTTGCATTATATAAGAATCTGAAATCGAAACCGTCGATAGGTATTGTGAGCACCACCTCATCGCCCTTCTTCTTCTTGGACGCAATGTAGCCGTGAATGGACTCTCCTGCTTTGATGCTCTCGCTCCTAAGTGCACTTGGACGGTTTTTTGGATGTGCCTTCATGTATTCGGCTATGCGGTTCTGTATAGCGTGCTCATTCAGTGCGCCGAGAGCTGCCAAACCGATTTTTTCCCATGAGTTTGTACCAGGCTTATTCTTCTCTCTATTTATTTGGCTGCCGATGTCATTCAGTACCGAGCTGGTCTGGTAACGCGCCTCGTCGTAATCAAGTGCTGCAAGGTGTCGTTCGTAGCTGTCAGGGGTGTATTTTGGCCATACTTTTTCTTCAACTTTTCCGTTAGATTTCTTCTTTTTGCCTACAACTGAGACTGTGTTGAAATCGAACATTATGCCATGGTCGGAATTATTGACGATGTCGAGGTAGTATATCATGTCGTCAGGAGAAAACCAATCGCCTTCCTGTATCACAGCGTTGCAGGTTATACATACGCCGTTGCGTATGAGATAACGATAGTGCGTGCCGCCTTTGACATTCTTGCCAGTTATTACAGGTGCTGCGCTGTCAAGGAAACGCTCTGTGTCTATTAATTGAGTCGAGTCAATACGGCTAACAGAAACTCCATGGAAATTAAAACAGAAATCTCCTTCTTTTGACCCTTCTATAATGTCGAAACCATCTTCAACGGGAAACTTTTCAAATTCCATAACGAAATTGACTTCGTTCTTTCCAATTTGCATAAAGACTGCTCTTTTCTCCGCTTCGTCTTGGATAGGGAAGTTCACTGAGTTCAAAATTTTGTATTTCAACCCATTTTGCTTTACGTGGGTGTCTCTGTTTAGATAAACATGGTTAAAGTCTTCAAATTCTTTTTCAAAAGTGGCATAAATAAGAACTGATTTTTCTGTCTCAAGAATTTGAAGGAGCTTTGTGTTTGGCTCTCCACTTTTTACAGACTCAACTTTCCACTGTGCGCTCGCTGTCATTGAGGCAAAGCACATAACTAAAATAAAGGAAAATAACTTTTTCATGTGATTTTTTTTTAATGATTAATAATTTTTAATATGTTTTTATTTGCTGCAAAGTTAATGATAAATAATCATAAATAAATTACTTTTTGGGTAAAAATTTGTCTTTTTGCCCGATTTTTTATGATTTTTTTACAAATTTACACCGAATATGGCTTTTTTTGAGTTAAAAAAAACTCCATTGATAGATGGGAATACCTGTTTGAAGAACTTATCTAAACCCAAAAAACAAATCTCTTGAACTCCTTGAACTCCTTGCGCCTCCTTGAACTCCTTAAAAAACTCCCTGAACTCCTCAGATATATAATAGATAAAATGTACGCGCGCGTATAGTCTTTGACGATTG
>JABUUE010000096.1 GCA_021443335.1 Bacteroidaceae bacterium | reverse complement strand
ACCCGCGACCCCAACCTTGGCAAGGTTGTGCTCTACCAACTGAGCTATTTCCGCATTTCTTATGCCTTTTAAAGCAGCATTCCTCTGAATGCGGATGCAAAGGTAAGACTATTTAAAGAACTGTCAAAACATTTACCATAAAAAATAAAGTATTCCCAAATTTGTTTGATGATTATCAAAACTTATAGGCGATTGGCTTTCCTCTTTTGACAAAAAACACGTAACTTTGCATTCCCAACAATTTAAAAAAAAGCATGAATCCAGAAATAGAACGTAGGCGCACCTTCGCCATCATCTCCCACCCTGACGCGGGAAAGACGACCCTGACAGAGAAGTTCCTGCTCTTTGGCGGACAGATACAAGTGGCGGGTGCCGTAAAAAGCAATAAGATTCGCAAGACCGCCACATCCGACTGGATGGACATAGAGAAGCAGCGCGGTATCTCCGTCAGCACATCGGTCATGGAGTTTGACTACAGGGAGTACAAGGTGAACATACTTGACACCCCCGGTCACCAGGACTTTGCCGAAGACACATACAGGACTCTCACCGCCGTTGACTCCGCCATCATCGTTGTTGACGGAGCGAAAGGTGTTGAGGCGCAGACACGCAAGCTGATGAATGTGTGCCGTATGCGCAACACTCCCGTAATCATATTTATAAACAAGATGGACCGTGAGGGCAAGGACCCGTTCGACCTCCTCGACGAACTTGAGCAGGAGCTGGAGATAAAGGTGCGCCCCCTGTCATGGCCTATCAACCAAGGAGCCAAGTTCAAGGGTGTATATAATATATATGAAAACAAGCTTGACCTCTTCACGCCCGACAAGCAGAGGGTGACAGAGAAGATGGAAGTTGACATCAACAGCGAAGAGCTTGACGCACATGTCGGCGAAAGGGACGCAGCGAAGCTACGCGAAGACCTTGAACTCGTCGATGGTGTTTACCCTGAATTTGATGTTGAGACCTACCGCTCTGCAGAGGTTGCCCCTGTATTCTTCGGTTCTGCCCTGAACAACTTCGGCGTACAGGAACTGCTCAACTGCTTCGTTGAGATTGCTCCATCACCGAAACCGACCAAGGCGGAGGAGCGCGAAGTACTGCCAGAGGAGCCTAAGTTCACTGGCTTCATCTTCAAAATCACCGCCAACATCGACCCTAACCACCGCTCATGTATCGCATTCTGCAAGGTTTGCTCCGGCAAATTCCAGCGAAACACGCCATACTTGCATGTACGCCACAACAAGCAACTGCGCTTCTCTGCCGCAACACAGTTTATGGCACAGCGCAAAAGTACCATCGACGAGGCATGGCCTGGCGACATCGTCGGACTTCCCGACAACGGCACTTTCAAGATTGGCGACACTCTTACCGAGGGCGAAAAGCTGCATTTCCGCGGACTTCCTTCATTCTCTCCTGAGATGTTCAAGTACATCGAGAACGACGACCCGATGAAAGCAAAGCAGCTGAACAAGGGTATCGACCAACTGATGGACGAGGGTGTGGCGCAGATGTTCGTCAACCAGTTCAACGGCAGGAAGATTATCGGCACTGTCGGTCAGTTGCAGTTTGAGGTCATCCAATACCGCTTGGAGAATGAATACAACGCAAAATGCCGCTGGGAGCCTGTACATCTTTACAAGGCTTGCTGGATAGAGAGCGACAACGAGGCAGAACTCGAAGCTTTTAAGAAGCGCAAATACCAGTACATGGCCAAGGACAAGGATGGACGAGACGTGTTCCTCGCTGACTCTTCCTACGTATTACAAATGGCACAAGAGGATTTTGAGCATATCCGCTTCCACTTCACAAGCGAGTTCTAATTCTTCTTTACGAACTTTCGATTCAATACTTTGAACCGCAGATTAAATAATTAAACCACAGATTCAAGGTTCAATAATTAAACCGCAGATTCAACCAAATTCTCGCAGACATAAAGGACATAAACAAATAATCTGCGTAAATTTGGTTGAATCTGCGGTTTTTACATAACAATCTATCCTTAGTTAACGGGGAAACAATAAAGGTGGGCTTGCGGGCCCACCTTTATATATATATAATATATGTGTATATATTACTTAGCGATTGCTATTGTTACACGGTTGAGGTCATTCTCTGCGAATGGCTGAACAGTGTCACCAAGAGCCTCCTTAGTGATACGCTCAGGAGCGATACCTGCGTCGAGGAGAGCCTTCTCTACAATATCAGCACGGTTCTGTGAGTAGCCCATATTTACGCGTGGGTTACCTGTACCAGCGTCAGCATAACCTGTAACCTTAACCTTTGCAGATGGGTTAGCCTTGAGGAATGCAATCATATCCTGAACCTTTACGTTCTCCTCTGCGCTGATTACGCTTGAGCGGATGAGGAAGAATACGTCAATCTTCTTCTCTACAACAACTGGAGCTGGCTTATCCTTCTTGCACTTGCAAGTGAGAGCGTGTGAGCAGTTAGAATTGTTCTTGCACTTGCCATACTCGCTTTCTGGGCAGTTACCGTTGCCGTAAGCATCGTTGCAACCTGGGCAAGCAATCTTAACAGGCTCTGGTTCTGGCTCTGGAGCAATAACAACTGGCTTCTCCTTTACCTTGAAAGTCTTGGCAAGGTTGATGCGGAGACCGAGGAGAGCGTTGAAGTACCAGTCTGGGTTGTTAGTGTGCTTTGAGTTATAGTGGTCGTTAAGGATGTTTGCGTTACCCTCGAGACCGAGTGAAACAGCGTCGCAAAGACGGAAGTCGATAGCGATACCACCACGGCCTACGAAAAGAACCTGAGTACCACTCCACAAGTGGCTCATCACATTCTTAGGATTCTGGAGAGCTGCTGCCTCTTCATTGCCCCAAGCGATGTTTGCGCCAGCACCGAGGAAAGCAGAAATGTTAACAACACGCTTTGGGTTGAAACCGCCGATAAGGTGGCTGAGGTTGAACATAGCGTCAATACCAGGAGCAACATAGTTCCACTTGAATGACTGGCTCTCATTCTTCATATCAATAGCGCCGCCCTTGCTCTGCCAACCGTTAGCCTGGATACGAGCACCAACAACTGGAGTGAACTGGTAACCAAATGCGAACTGTGCATTAGGAGAAATAAGGTTCTTGAACTTAGTGTCCTCACCAAGAGTGTACTGACCGCCACCCTGGAACTGGAGGTAAGGATGCTTTACAAAGATGTACTCATCCTTCTCTTGTGCAGAAGCACTGAGAGATGTTACAGCAAAAACGGCTGCGAGAAGAATCTTCACGATTTTCATAGTTGCTTTGTTTTAATTAATATTTTGATTTAACTTTTTTAATATACTTTAATGGATTGGGCGCAATAATGCGCTATTATTAGGCGCAAAATTACACATTATTAACAAAATACCAAATTTTTTCATAAGAAATAACGATTTATAGCATAGTTTCTTGCTTTTTCTCTTGATTTATTTTCCTAAAAAGGCATTTTTTGCTTAATTTTGTGGCAAATATATTGTTAAGGTGGGTTCTATAAATTAGTGCCCATAAGTTTAATCATTAAAGGATTTACAACAG
>JABUUE010000095.1 GCA_021443335.1 Bacteroidaceae bacterium | reverse complement strand
AATCAAGCAGGCATAAGTGTGAAAGATTATGTTCTTAATCGGGGAGGTCTCACGGACGCGGCGGCGACGCAACCACTCAAAGCCGTGGAGCAAAACTTGCCGTGAGAAGTCAGCCGAGGTCATAGTACCTGCCAAGGGTAGCGGCAGGGAAGGACTGAACCCAACCGAAGTAAACAACCACAAACATCATAGCGTGAAGGAAAGAATGCAGAAAATATCAACAAAGAGTGATAGCTGCCATCAGAAGGACAGGCCGGAAGCCGAAAGATATGATGGAGTGCAGACCTTCATGCGGGTGGTGGACGGATGTTTTACGACGGAACAACCTACACAACACCTTCTGTTGGAGCAAATTCTGTCACCCGACAACCTCAACAGAGCGTATCTCCAAGTGAGACGCAATCATGGAGCCGCCGGAGTTGACAGAATGGACTGCGACCATCTGTGCGACTACCTCAAGCGGCACAAGGACGCACTGACGGAAAGTGTACGCCAAAGGACGTATCGTCCCAACCCCGTCCGCAGGGTAGAGATACCCAAGGACAACGGCAAGAAGCGCCTGCTGGGCATACCGACGGTCGTTGACCGCGTGATACAGCAAGCCATAGCCCAAGTGTTAAGCCCAATCTATGAACGGCAGTTCAGTGAGGGGAGTTACGGCTTTCGCCCGCAACGAGGAGCGAAACATGCCTTGGTACAAGTGACGAAGATAGTCGAGAGCGGATACCGCTATGCGGTTGACATAGACCTTGAACGCTTCTTTGACACGGTTAACCATGCCAAGCTGATAGACATATTGCAGCGCACCATCAAGGACGACGCCGTAATATCGCTCATCCACCGCTACCTCAACGCAGGCGTAATGATAGGCACGAGAGTGGAGCCGACCGAAGAGGGAACGCCGCAAGGCGGTCCGCTGAGTCCACTTCTCGCCAATATTCTGCTGAATGAACTTGACAAAGAACTTGAAAGGCGAGGCCACCCTTTTGTGCGCTACGCCGACGACGGACTAATCTTCTGCAAGAGTCGCCGAGCCGCCGAGCGCGTAAAGGAGAGCATCACCCGATACGTAGAGGGAACACTGAAACTGAAAGTCAACCGCGAAAAGACCGAATGCGCCTATATAGGCAAGCTGAGATTCCTTGGCTACGGCTTCTACATGAGAGACGGCAAATGCCGCCTGCGACTGCATCCGAAGAGCGAAGCCAAACTGCGCCGCCGCCTCAAAGCCATTACCTCGCGAAGTAACGGCATGGGATATGGGCGACGCAAAACCGTCCTGAAGCAATATCTGCGAGGGTGGGTGGAATACTACAACCTTGCCGACATGGGCGACAAGGCCAAGAGCATAGACCAATGGCTACGCCGCAGACTGCGCATGTGCATTTGGAAAGCGTGGAAACGAATACGCACAAGGGTGAAGAACCTTGTCAAATGCGGCATCGACAAAGCGCAGGCCTATCAGTGGGGCAACACAAGCAGGGGATACTGGCGCATAGCAGGCAGTTGGATAATGGCGGAAGCCTATGGCAATGACGCCCTTTACAACGACGGCTATGTGTGGATAGGTTGTTACTACAATGCTTCGGCATTGCCGAAAGGTTGAGGAACCGCCGTATGCGGAACCGCTTGTACGGTGGTGTGAGAGGACAAGTGAACACGAAAAGAGGCGAACACCTCTGATTAGTGTTCACCTCCTACTCGATTTATCGACAAGTGATAGAGAAATACTGTCAATCCGGATAAGATTCCAGAGCGAGTCACCAAGTCTATCCAAACTTTGCCCCACTATCGGATGGCATAGACTCTACTCATGGCTGACACCGCTACCAAATATGACGTAGTGTTATAAACGGATGTGACTCACAACTTTTCAAAAACGCATATAAATGCTAAAGATTATGGAGTAGATTTGTTTTTCTCGTCAAATAAAGTTGACTTCTCGGATTATTTGTGTAACTTTGTCAACCAAAAGGTAAAAGTTATGAAAAAGCAGCTACTAGAAAATATGGGGCGCAGGATAAGGATGGCGCGTGAAATGAAGGGTATGTCGCAAGAAGCTTTGGCGAAAGCGATGAGCCCCAGTGTGACCAAGCAGGCAATCTCGAAATATGAGAAAGGGCTGGCTATCCCCGGCAGTGCGGTAATGCTTGCAATGAGCAATGCCCTGAATGTCGCTATTGACTATTTCTTCCGTCAGCAGACTGTAAGTATTAGCAAGATAGCGTTCAATAAGAAGTCAAACCTAAATGCACCCGGAGTGAAAGCTATCAATGAGATTGTCCGCGACCATGTAGAGCGTTACCTTGAAGCAGTGCAGGTTTCCAGGCAGCATATGTCGACTCTCTCAGCTGTCTGGCCTAAACAGGTTGGCGACGGACAGGATATTGTAGCTATGGTGAAGGAACTTAAACAATCGTGGAATATCGGCGAGTGTGCTCTTGGCAATGTCATAGAGATTCTTGAGCAGAATGGCGTCATCGTCATCGAGATTGATGACAATGAAGGTTTTCAAGGATTGAGCGGATGGGTTGATGATATCTACCCAATCATCGTACTCAACAAGTCACTCAACTACGAGAGCAAGCGATTCACTGCATTGCATGAGTTAGGACATATACTTATTGCTTCAGACCACGACGCCAAGCAGATGGAGAAACTGTGCAACATCTTTGCAGGTGAGATGCTAATAAGCGATGAAAGGCTTAAGGAAATTCTTGGGGCAAAAGTGAAAGAACTGTTCATATACGAGTTGGAGAATATTCGCGACAGCTATGGCATCTCCATCGATGCGTTGCTTTTCAAAATGCGAAGGCTTGGTGTTGTCAGCAATACGGCATATAAATCCTACCTACAAAAAAGGTCAAGCGATGAAATCCTGAGAAGTCGTGTAGAACAGTCATCGAGAGCCAAGGCGGAAACCTCACATAAATTCGTGAATATGGTGTTACGTGCATTATCGCTTGAAGCCATATCCAGTTCTAAGGCTGCCATGCTGCTGAACATTTCAATGATGAACCTTCGTACAATGCTCACTCCGCTTGCTGAATAATGATACCGAATATAGTAATAAGCGACACGAATATCTTCATCGATTTGGTTGACGCAGGTGTGATTGATGCCTTTTTCGCTCTGCCTTTCGAGATACACACCACGACGTATATATTGGAAGAAATCTTGAAGATAGAACAAAGGGATGCTATTAAGAAGTACATTGACGATGGACATCTGCATGTCACATCATTAGAGGGCGAGAAATTCTTAGATTTGCTCGTGCTCTATAATGGCGCAGGAAGCAATCTTTCGGTAAACGACTGCTCTGTGTGGCTGTTGGCATCAATTATGGGGGGAGCTTTGCTTACAGGTGACGCAAATCTCCGGAGGAAAGCTACACAAAATGGTGTGGAAGTTCACGGCGTACTTTATGTCATTGACAAGATGGTGGAGCATGCTGTGATATCGACAAATGTAGCTCACGCTGCACTTGAGTTTATAAGCCAACACAACAGACGACTCCCTATATGTGAGATAGAGAAACGGCTTGAACTATGGAAATAGAAAACTCCGAGCATACATGGTCTACAAGACCGAAATGATGCGTTCGAGGAAATTTCCATGTTAAAAATTTATAAAAGAAGAATAAGTGGCTGGGGACTACTTTGGGGGGCTATCTAAAAAAGAGAACCGCCAAATTGCTTATTTACAACAATTTGACGGAACTATGGGCGGAGAGAGAGGGAATGAAAAGCAATCCGACATCTCTCGTAACTCGTTGATTTTCAATACTGCTTGTGGGCATAAAATGCCCATTTTTGCCCTATTTCGTCCGAAAATCGTCCGTGGACGGAACTAATAAAAACGCTGAATTTCAGCG
>JABUUE010000094.1 GCA_021443335.1 Bacteroidaceae bacterium | reverse complement strand
AAGCAAATCATACTTTGTACTTTGTACTTCGTACTTAGTACTTTAGGAGGCCAAAGCCAGATTATTCGTTCTTGAAGCCGTAGCCGTTTGTGAATCCGCCGGTAACCAGAATGTTGTGTGTGAACGGCCAGAGATAGATTGGTGCTTTATTTCCGTCGTAGTCGTAGAATAGATACTTTTCGTACTCGTCGCGGGCGTTGAGCAACCCTTTACCCCAATCCTGCTTTGTGTATCCGTCAGCCTCGAGGCTTTTCGCCTCTTCAGAATCCGGAGCTATGTGCTTGAAGAGTCCCTTGATGGCGAGGTTGGTCTTGTTTCCCGCAATGGCCTTTGCTCCGTAGCTCTCCCAGTTGTCGTTCTGTCCGCGCCATCCTGGATAGAGCACTGGGTCGTCCTCGAGACCTACGCCGTTGGCAGTGAGGCGGTGACCCTTGTCGGTCTTGGCGTCCACCATCTTCGTCCAAACATAGAGACTGATCTGGTTTCCGTTCTTGAATGTGTAGTAGCCGTTGGCTGCGAGTCCGTTCATCATCTCTGTGGTGAGTGACTTGATGTCGAGGATTACCTCGCCGATGAGTCCTGTGCGGATGAGTGTCCAGCGGCGGTCGCCTTCGCCTGCAAACTCAAAGCCGCGGTCTTCGATGACTGCACGCCACACACTGTTGCCGCACTCGCGGATGAAGGTTTCGGTGTCAGCCTGTCCTGAGCGGAATGAGCGCTCGCGCACCTTCTTGAGATATGTTGTTGCGGTGTTGTCGTCGCCGAGGGCGGCGCAGACCTCTGCGTAAGCAAGGTACATCTCCGAGATACGCATGTAAGGGCCGTTGATGCCGGAGGTACGCTGTGCGGCTGTCCACGGGTTAACCTGACGGTTCTCGTCCCACTTGTTGAGCGACAGACCGCCCGCGTCAGACTTGGAACCTGGCTTGAAAGGTATGAGTTTCTCTGTGCCATCGCCGGCAGAACCGGTAACGCAGATGGAAACGTCGCGGCGCATATCCTTCGGGTTGAACTTGCCGTAGTAGTAGGCCGGATTGATGCGTCCCTGTCCGTAAGACTTGCATGGGTAGGCATTCTTGGAACCGCCTGATGAGGGGCGACCGAAAGAGTAAGGGCGGCCATCGTTGCCGCTACCCTGAGTCATGGCATATTCATAGATTGACTCGTCGGCGTAAGCAGCGTCAGCCATCATCATCTGCTCGAAGAAATACTGGTAAGGACAGTTGAACGTGCGGCCAGACTTATCGGTCGTTCCGCGAGGGTCGGTTTCGTGGAATTTCACTGTGCCCGGTTCGTTGATGAGGTCGGCAAGGTGTGTCCTTGCTATCTCGTAAAGATTCTTCCAGTCGGAGCGGCGGCCGTAGGTGGCTTTCTGGTTTTCAGCGCCTTTTGTCTCGATGGTGAGCGCCTCTCCCTTTCCGTTTACAGGCTTGATGTCGTTACGGCGTGTCTGATAGCCGCCGGCCTCAAGACAGAGACGCCCGATGAGTCCCTGAACGAATGTCTTTGAGAAGTAGTGCTTGTCGCTGGCTTCAACGCCCGGCATTTGTCCTAATGGGTACATCAGACCGACAACCTTCTGCAGGTCGGCGATACAGATGTCGTAGATGGAGTCGCGGCTGACGAGTCCGGCAGACACCTTGCCGTTAGTGCCGGCATAGGGAACATCACCGAAATACTTGATGAGTTCGCGGTATGAAACGGCGCGCAGCGCCATCGCCTCGCCATACATCTGACTGAGGGCAGACTTCTCCTTGGTTATTTCCCCGAATTTTGCCGAGCCTTCGATGGCAGTGATTATAGCATTTGCCTGGCCGATAACTTTGAAGAGACGGTTGTAAGGGTGCGTCTGGTCGTTCTTCAAGTAGCTGTCGAGGGTGTATTGAGAAGTGTAGGTGCCGTTCTGGTAGAAGCACTCAGGGTAGTGGCGTGGCATCTGGTTGGTGAAACCTTCCGGGTGACGCTCGATGTCGGAGCCTGCCACATCGGCAGCATAGAAAAGTCCGTCGCCAAACACTGAGTTCTGTGCAGCGTCTCTCCAGGTCTCGTAAGCGCCGTCGAGCGCGCCACGAGTGCGTGTTTCGTTAGAGAACACGAAGTCGGCATCCACTATAGATGGTGAGCTTGTCTCTAAGTAGTCGCTACATGAAGCAACCATCAGTCCAAGAATGCCGAAAGCAATGATATTTAGTTTTTTCATAACAATTTTATTTGGTTTATGGTTTAATGTTTAATGTTTAATGTTTAATGATTAATGTTTAATGATTAATTCGGAGTGAATAAACACCGCATTAATAAATTATCAATAATAATTAATCAATAATAATTAATGTTTAATGATTAATGTTTAATGATTAATTCGGAGCAATAAATCCACCGCATTAATAAATTATCAATAATAATTAATCAATAATAATTAATCAATAATCATTAACTCAAGATTTCGCTTGCGAAAGTTGAGTCATATTAGAATGCAACATTAAGACCGAAAGTGAATGAGCGTGCCTTTGGATATGACTGATAGTCGAAGTATGGAGTAGGGAATCCCTGACCTCCGGCGTTGGAGTTAGTGTTGACTTCTGGGTCGAGACCAGAGTATCCTGAGATGTGGAAGAGGTTGGCACCCGTGAAATAGACACGCAGATTGCTGATGCCGATTTTCTTTGTCCATACCTTAGGAATGGTGTAGCCAATGGTTATAGTGTTAAGACGGAGGTAAGAAGCACTCTCGATGAACTCAGAACTTACGATACCGTACTCAGAGTAGAAAGAAGAGTACTTGGTGTTCACGTTGAGCGCGTTGAGTTCTTCAGGAGTTGTTGCAAGCACGAGGTCGCCGTTTGCGTTAACATTATAATACCTGTAAGACTGGGCAGCGATGGCAAGTCTGTTCAAGCCGAGACTGTTGTCCTTGTCGCCCATGAGCGATTGCATGGCGTTGGCGTTGTAAACACTGCCGCCGATAGCGTAAGTGAATCCTACAGAGAAGTCAACATGCTTGTAGCGTGCGTTGATGTTGAAACCACCGGTGTGCTGAGGAACAGCCTCTGCAAGTTTGCAAGCGTCTTCCTGGTTTACTATTCCGTCGCCATTGACATCCTCAAACTTCGCCATACCTGGCACTGCCACCTGGTCGGTAGCAGCAAGAGCGGCTACACCGGCAGCGTAGTTGGAGATGTTCTCGCAGTCGGGCACGCCTGGCTTCAGTTTGTATTTCTTTGTGGCAGCGTCGTATGTGAAGTCGTCGGTGGTGTAGTAGCCGATAGACTTGAAGCCGTAGATACATCCTACTGGTGAACCTTCCTTAACGATGTAGTCGTAAGCAGGGACAGCCATTGACGAGCCCCACTTGCCTGCTGCGCGCGCGTCAACGAGCACGCCTTCTGCAAGCTTGTCAACATTGTTCTTGTTGTAGTTGTAAGTGGCGTTCATGGAGAGCGACCAGTCTTTTGTGCGGAGAATTTCTGCGCCGAGCGACAGTTCTATACCTTTGTTTGAGGTCTGACCTACGTTCTGAGTCTGATAGCTGTAGCCTGTGGCTGCGGAGAACGGCACCTTCATGAGCAAATCCTTGGTAGTGTTCCAGTAGAACTCGACAGAACCGTAGAGTTTATTGTCGAAGAAGCCGAAGTCAAGGCCGATGTTGCGTGAGATTGTTGTCTCCCATTTGAGGTCAGGGTTTGCCATCTGGTCTCCAGGAACGTATGTTGTAACATCCTTTCCGTCAACCTTGATAGTGCTGTTCTTCCAAGTAGAAGTCCAGAGCGACGGGTCGATATTGTCGGCACCTGACGTACCGATAGATGCGCGGAGCTTCAAGTTGTAGAGCCAGTTCTTGGTGTTTTGCATGAAAGGCTCGTCGGAAATACGCCATGCTATCGCACCTGCAGGGAAGTAGCCCCAGCGGTTGTTGGGTGCAAACTTTGAGGAACCGTCGGCACGGAAAGTGGCGGTGAAGAGATAGCGTCCGAAGAGGGAGTAGTTTACGCGGCCGAACCAAGAGTTGGTGTGGTTAGGAGTTCCGATAGTGTTGTCGAAGTCGTCCTTGCCGAGTGCTGAGTTGGTGGCGTGAATCTGTCCGAAAGCCTGGTCCATGGTCAGCTCAGAGTAGCCTGCGCCCTGTATGTAGGAAGAGTTGGACTTGCTTGAGAGCACCTCGTTACCGAGCAGGAACGAAAGGTTGTGGTCTTCGCCGAGTCCCTGCACTTCGTAGTTCAGAGTTGTTGTCCAGCGCACTCCGTAGCCGTCGCCCTTGGTGAGTTTCGCCTGACTGTAACCGGTGTGGCCGGAGAGAGACGACTCGCCTGAGTCCCAATCCTTCTCCTCGCTCCAGTTGCGGCTGAGGTTGAGTTCTGTGCGTGCGTTGAGTCCCTTGATGATGTTCCATGATAGACCGGTGCGTGCTGCTATGCGATAGCGTGAGCGGATGTTGCAGATGGTGTTCATGTAAGTCAGCGGGTTTGATGAATCTTCCATCATTGTGTCGCTGTTACCGAAACCTTTTGTTGCTGTCACGTCACCCTTTACATACTCCGGGTCAACAGGGCGGTATTTGTAGGCTGCCGTTGCCCATCCTAAACCAGAGCCGCGGAACTTCATTTCTCCGTAGCGTATATCGACGTTCCACTTGAGGTTTCTTGTGATGTCCTGCTCCAATTTGAGGTTTGCTGCCCAGCGAGAGAAGCCGGAGTTCACGAGCATACCGTCGTCCTTGGTGTAGTTGACTGAAGCGTAGTATTTAGTCTTGGCACTACCACCGGAGATTGACACGTCGTGATTCCATGATTTGGCAGTCTTGATGAGGTCGTTTGTGTAGTTGTGGGTAGGCACATCCTTGTAGTCGTTAAGATGGTTGCCGTACTTGGAGCCGAGACCGAAATACTTTGCAACGCCGTCGCCGAGAGACGCTTCGTTGTAAGCAGTGGCGTACGCCCATGTGTTATAGACATAGTCGTAGGCTTCCTGCACATCGAGCATCTTTGGGTTTTGCTTGAGCTGGAAGTAAACATTGTATTTCACGGTCGCTTTTCCTTCCTTACCGCTCTTTGTGGTGATGAGGATAACGCCGTTGGCACCGCGTGCACCGTAGATGGCTGTTGACGCTGCATCTTTCAGCACGTCGATGCTCTCGATGTTGTCGGCAGCGATGTCGTCGATGGAGGACACCTGCATTCCGTCAACGATAAACAGCGGGTCGTTGCTCTGAGTGATTGAACCGCCACCACGAACGCGGATGGACATTGACGCGCCCGGACGGCCGTCCTGTGAAGTAACGCTGACGCCTGGGAGCTGTCCTTGCAGAGCCTGAGCCACGTTAGCCACCGGGTTCTGCGCGAGCTTCTCGCCTGTTACTGATGCCACGGCACCGGTAAGGTCGCGACGTTTCACAGTGCCGTAACCTACAACGACTACTTCGTCGAGCGACTTGTTGTCGTCAGAAAGTGTTACAGTTAAAGTGTTCTTTGAGCCCACCTTTATTTCCTGAGTTGTAAAGCCGATGTAAGAGAAGCTCAAAACATCGCTTGCCTTAACGCTTGGAATAGAGAACTTGCCGTCGATGTCAGTGACCGCACCCTGAGAAGTGCCTTTTATCATCACTGAAACACCAACAAGTGGCTCACCATTGGCATCTTTCACTACGCCCGACACAGCCTGCTGGGCATAAGACACCAAAGCAATCATGCTGACACACACCAGCATAAACGCTCTTCTGAGTTGGTTTTTAAAATTCATAGATTTTATTAAATTAGTTAATAGGTATGTAATGGTAAAAAAGTATATAAGTTTTTCAGGTTAGAAAGTTGAGTTAGTTATATTCATCTCGGCAATTATGCCGCGAAATTACAAAAAATCCTTAATATATTCACAATTATTAACAAAATTCTGCAATTTGCAAAGAAAACTTGATGTTTGTAGTAACTTTTTGGATTAAATCGTAACTTTAGATAAGTTACTTGCGCTCAACAATGCAAATAAATGAGGATTTATT
>JABUUE010000093.1 GCA_021443335.1 Bacteroidaceae bacterium | reverse complement strand
TCAAATCTATCCATCAATGGGCCGCTAATCTTAGCCATGTATCGCTGGATTTGTCCCGGTGTGCAGACGCAAGTGTGGGTAGGGTCGCCATGGTATCCGCAAGGGCATGGGTTCATCGATGCCACAAACATGAACGAACATGGGAATTCCGTTGTGTATTTCGCCCTTGATATCGTAATTTTTCGGTCTTCTAACGGTTGTCTCAAGAGTTCCAAAGTTCTCTTATTAAACTCCGGAAGTTCGTCCAAAAAAAGCACTCCGTTATGTGCAAGACTTATCTCTCCAGGCTGCGGAATACTCGAACCACCAGAAAGGCCGACCTCCGAAATCGTGTGGTGCGGTGAGCGGAACGGACGCTGGGAGATAAGCGACGAGTCTTTTTTGAGTTTGCCTGCGACACTATGGATTTGTGTCGTTTCCAGACTTTCTGCAAGAGAGAGCGGTGGTAGGATTGAGGGCAGTCTCTTCGCCATCATTGATTTTCCGCTGCCAGGAGGACCAACCATAATTAGATTATGTCCGCCGGCTGCCGCCACCTCTAATGCTCGTTTGACGCTTTCCTGTCCACGAACGTCAGAGAAGTCAAGGTCGAACTTGTACTGCTGTTCATAGAATACCCGACGTGTGTCAAGGTCAACGGGATGGAATTCCTTTTTGTTTGTTAGGAAATCAATGACTTCCACAATGTTTTCCATTCCGTAAACCTCGAGGTTATTGACGACGGCTGCCTCCATGGCATTGTCTTTTGGCACGATGAGCCCTTTGAATTTCTCTGCCCTGGCACGGATGGCGATGGGCAATGCACCTTTGATTGGTTGCAGATGACCGTCAAGTCCGAGTTCGCCCATCATCATATACTCGCCTAACTTGTCGCTTTGGATATCGGAGTTTGCCGCGAGGATGCCTATTGCCAAAGGCAGGTCGAAGCCGCTGCCTTCTTTCCGCAAATCTGCCGGCGCCATGTTCACCGTGATGTCGGCGTGAGGGAATTTAAATCCGTTATATCGCATCGCCGACGCAATACGGTCGCGTCCTTCTCGCACTGCCGTGTCGCCAAGACCGGTGAAGTGGTACATGACACCGTTAACAATACTGACCTCGATGGTGACGGTGGTCACCTCAAGGCCGTTGACAGCTGCACAGAAGGTCTTTACTAACATATAATACTCCTAATCGTTGAATTTTTTCCTAATTTGTTGGTAGGTGAGGTTGAGGTCGGTTATCTTGCCGTTTTTTATGTATAGATTCTCGGGGATGGAGGTGAAGCCCAAGGTTTTTATTAACGGACCATCGTACATCTTGCCGTCGCATACGACAGGCAGGCTTATATTCTCCCGGTCGAGAAGCCTTTTGCACTCTTTGATGGAGGCGTCAACACATATACCAAGCACCTTTGCACCGTCGTTTGACTTGCCTTGGAGGTAGCGCTGTATGTTGCAACTCTCGTACTCCCACGATGCCCACAGGTAGATTATTGCCTCGCCTTTGGAGTAATCAGCCTGTGTGATGGTGTTGCCGTTAATGTCGGTGGTAGTGAACTTCGGCAGGGGGCATCCGATGGCGGTCTGTGCCTGCATGGACACTTGATCTACCAACTGTTTCAGACGACCGTTGTCGGGCTGTGCTTTCTGCATTATTTGCAGCAGTTGGAGGGCTTTTTTGTAGTCGCTGTTTTGGCACGTAATGAAATATTTCCTCACGAGATAGATGGACACGATGGACTCCGGATGGTCGTTGACGAAAATCTCGGCAAACTTCCTCATCTCATCTGGTGAGGCGCTCTCTATCTGTTCGCGGAACTGGTTCATCAGTTTATTGGTTTTTGTGCCTGTCACCCTTGCCTCCTTCAACTTATACGCGTCGCCCTCGAGTTTGCATTCCTCACCCGGTTCGGCAAAGACAGGTTGCTCGGAGAAGTTAGGAAAGACGATGACGAGCGTGCCGCTTGTCTGGCAGTCGACCGTATAAGTGAAGCGTCCTGCCTGCACATGGATAGTATCTATAGCATCGATGACGCCATCGGTGCTATAGACATAGAACTCACCCTGGTTGAGGTTGAGCAGGCGACCTTCAAGCGTAAATTGTTCGCTGTTGGTGCCGCACGATACCAGAACCAGGGTGAGAAGAATCAAACAAGATAGTTTATTCATTGTAGGGTGGGGTTTTCGCCCCAAGGTTTTTTTAAGGTAGGGTTGCCCCGAACCTTATAACTTTACAAACCTTATAAACTTTGAGGGCTTTTGCCCTACTTTACTCTCTTGTGACTGCGAGTTCGATGTCGTTCTCTGCATATTCAGCGAGAGATGGATCCTGCTCGAGAGCCTCTTTGAGATAAGACGAAGCAGCGTACTTGTTATCACGGCGAGCGGCGGTGATAGCGTGGAGGTATGTTGTCATTGCGTCCTTATAAGTAGCACCATCGAGAGTGTTCACAGCAGCAGCATAGTTCTTGTTGAGAATCTGTGCAAGAGCAGCGCTGTTGGTGTTCTCGCCCTTGAAGTTTGCCTCAGCAGCAGCATAGTTGCCCTTTGCGATGTTGAGAGCGCCCTGAGCGTACTTCACGTCACCGAGAGTTGTAGCGCGAGCGATGTCGTTCTCTGCAGCAGCAACGTTACCCTCGACGAGGCTGATGAGACCGCGGTTAGCGAGAGCCTCTGCCTGCTTTGGATTTACGCTGATAGACTTGCTGAGATACTGCTTAGCAGATGAGAGGTCGCCATTAATCATTGCCATTGAAGCGAGGTTGTTTACAGGACGAGCGTCTTTTGGATAGAGTTCAGCAGCCTTCTTGTACATAGCTACCTTCTCTTCGTTCTTCTCAACGAGAGTAGCGCCGTAGAGGAGTTCCTCGATGCTGAGTTTAGAAGCGTCGCTGTTGAACTGTGAAACGATTTCCTCGTCAGAGCGGCCGATGGTCTCATAGTTGATAATCATGCGAGAGCGACGGAGTTCTGGGAGAATGCCGTCAGCGAGTTCCTGGAAGCCAGCGCTCATGTTACGAATCTGACGCTCACGCTCCTCTGGATCTTTGTACATGTCGAGAACACGGATGATGACATCTTTGTCCTGGATGTTGCTTACAGCCACGAGCTGCTTGAAACCTTCCCAGTCCTGAGCGGTGTAGTGAGCATCGATACCAGTCGCTACGTTGGTAGCCTCGAGCTGCTTCTGAACGTAGTCCTGAGTAACGTTCTGACGCTTTTCAGACAGTTTGTTGTTGAAGTCGAAACCACCCTCTGGTGAAGCGTAAGCCTGAATCTCTACATTGTTGATGTTGAGGCGCTCCTGGTCAGCGTTGATTTTCTTGAGCATCTCGACGAAGTCCTGTACAGAATTACTCTGCAGTTCGGTCTTGCGGATGTTTGCCTGGTTGACGAGGAACTTGATGTTAGCCTCCTGCTTCTGCTTTGTTACACGCTGGAATGTGTCAGGAGCGAAGCAACCGCCATCGCTGAGGATGGTCTTCTTGTAGAGTTCAGATGTAGAGATGACGCCAGTAGCAACCTTTACAGCAGGAATCTCTACTGTCTTGTTGCCGACCTTTGCCTGGAATGTGAGGTACATGTCGCTCTTGTGCATGCCAGGAACATAGGTGAAATTGGTCTTCATTGTGTAGCGACCACCAAGACGGTAAGAGATAGTCTGGTCGTTGCCAGTGACCTTCTCGCCCTGGAATGTAGCAGGAGTGCCCTGTGCCACCTCGCCGTTGCCGTAGCGGAGTTCTGGGATGACAGTCACGACTGCCTTCTTGTTCATGTACTTCTCAGGGAAAGAGCCTGCGATTGAAGCAGGAACCTGTCCAGCCTGAGCCTCGAGTGGGTTTGGAGTAACTTTGAAATAATCTGCAGACAATGCGCCCAACTTGCCCGAGCAGCCAGTGAGCACCATTGCTACACATGCAGAAAAAAGAATAAAAAGATTTTTACGCATGGAGAAAAATGGATAAAAAAGTTAATAAATATTTAGGTGCCGCGAGCGGGACTCGAACCCGCACGCCCAAAATGAGCAGAAGATTTTAAGTCTGC
>JABUUE010000092.1 GCA_021443335.1 Bacteroidaceae bacterium | reverse complement strand
ACTACTTTATAAAGGTAATCATTCCCCTCTCCTGATGGAGAGGGGTTAGGGGTGAGGCTTTAGAACGATATTTCTACTCTGAACCTTACACCGTTTTTCTGTACCCCTTCATAGCCCGTGTAACTCAATCGTCTCACATACTGTATGTGGAAAATCTTGAGGATGTTATGGATGCCGACGACAAACTCCATATAAGGTTTCTTCGGGTCCATCATGCGGACACCTTCCGGCCATGACGACTTCTCTATCATCATGCCCGGATTCGCCGGGTCTTCCACCATCGTTATTGTCGGTTTGTTCTTGTCTGACACCGTACCCCAGAGGCATGAGAAACCGATGTATTCCCTCCATTTCAGTTTCTTCAACAGCGGAATACGGTTGAAAATCTTTCCGTTCAGGTTCCAACTCACATCCAGTTTCGCGTAGCGGTCGTTGAGGAACTCCATGCTCTTCAGCAGATTGAAGTTGAAGTCCTGCGCGATGAAGGAGGTGTTCGACGGCGGCATGATGAGCAGCATGTAAGGCACCTTGTTCCATTGTATTCCGCCCGTCAGCTTGCAAGAGATATATCCCCAGCTGTTCAGCCAGAAGCGGTTATAGATACTTGCCTCCGTCATGTTGTAAGGGAAATTGCTGCCTAACACGCCGTCAAATCCCATGGCGTGCGAGATATAGAATTCAGGCTTGTCGTAGTTCGTCTGCACGCGGCGCTGCTTCGTGTTCACGATCGACTGCCCCGGCTTGAACTGTATGCTCACCTTCGCCTCAGAGATTGTCAGGTCGCCGAAGTCAAGGTCGCCGATGGCCCTCTGCTTCTCGTGTTTCAGCGAGAAGAAAGTCTCCAGGCCGCCGTTGAACTCATAGTTAAACTCCAAGACCTGCTGGTTGTAGAGCAGGCGCTTGTTGTCGTTGTCCCATTTCAGGATGGTGAAGAAGTTGTCCTTGTCGTGCGCACCGAAACGGTCGGAAGGCGACATGTTGTCGTAAGCCGAGATGAACGTTATGGAGCGTTGCGGATATTCTGTCACGAGATATTTCTTCCTGTTGAACGAATAGGTGAGGGCAGCGTTGTAGTAGGTGCCCTTGCTCTTCCAGCCGCGAGCCACATAACCCTTCAGGAACACATGGTGAGAGAGGTTTCCCGTCGTCACGAAGCTGAGGCGCGTTCTCAAGCCGTCGTACATGTTGTACGAAACAATGGTGTTTATCGGACCAATGTCAATCTTGCTCGGATGCTTGTCGTTGCCAAGCTCTATGAAATTCTCCGTGAGAATCTTCAGACCGGCATGTATCACGCCGAAGCCAGAAGACTTCTTAAGCCCCGTCATGAAGTTCTTCAGATTGTCCTCTCCGGGCCGCAGTTTCTCCGTCCTGTTCTGCGCCCAGAACAAGTCGTCCCTTGACTCCGCGTCCTCCTCTATAACCTCCTTGGCATATCCGGAGAACACCTTGTCGGGTAGGGGAGAGAAGTCGTAGCCCGTGTTGCGCGAGACTCTGAACACCGCCACCTCGCCAATCTTGCCCACGATGGAAAGTTCACTGAAGATGTCGTCCTTTGTCAGCACCCAGTCGCCGGTAGCCAACTTCTCGTATTCCAGGTTTATCTTGATGTTGTTTATCCAGTTCACATCACTCTTCCTCGGTATTGTCAACTCACATCTGCGAATGTGAGCCGATGAGTCGGCAAGGACATAAAGGTCGCCTCTGAAGCCGAAATCCTGAAGATTGTTTGGAAGGAACTCAAGGTGAATGCAGCGGTCGTTGTCTATCATCAGCGTGTCAACGAGATAGAAGCGGTAGAAACTTATCGCTCCTGAGCCGATGGGCGAGGTGAAACGGTTGCGCAGGAAGGGAATCTGGTCTTGGTAGAGGTCGATGTTGGCAAATATCTCCTTTGCGTATTTGTTGACAAGTTCGCCCGTCTCGATAAGCTGGTTCACGCCTTCCACCTTACGACCTTTGACGATGTTTCGTTCCGTGTCGGTGGATCGGCGGTAGCACCTTTCCGTTACCGTCTCGTCAGTGGATAGTGGCAGAATGAGTTTGCCGTTCTCCTCGCAGTATGTCAGCTGGTCTATATACCACTGCCTCTTCTTCAGATTTCCCGCCCTTGTCAGTTCCGCCGGGTTCATGTTGTTGACGGCGAGCGTAAGTCTCTGGTAGTTGGTGAACTTGTAGAAGTCGTGCGTGTTCTTGAGGTTTGCAGCCTTGTTGTTTGCCACAACCCTTCTCATCAGTTCCACCGCAGGGTTATCCTTCCTGGAGTATTTCTTCTTCTTCCCCTTCACCTCCACCTGCTTGAGGTGTTTTGAGTCGGGCTTCATCGTTATCCTGAGAGTGTCGGGAGTGTTGCTGGCAACAAGAATCTTCAGTGGCTTGTAGCCTACGGCGGTGATTTGAAGATAGTCCTCTTCCGCACGCTCTATGTCAAAAAGTCCCGATTGGTCGCAGGTCCATTTCCCGTCCCCGCCCTTGTATTGCAGGCTCGCCATGGCGATGCTGTCGCCCGTCTCGCTGTCAACAACCACACCCCTTATTCTCTCCTGCGCCGCCGCACCCGTTATCAGGAAGGGGCAGAAAAGAACAAGAAGCAAGGCTGTAAAAAGGAGAATATTATATTTTGAGAGTTGAGTCATTGTAAATCGGCTTTGCCCTTAACGCGTGCAAAATTACACAAAAAAAACACAATCACCGTTCTATTTAATAAAAAAACAATATTTTTAGATTATTTTCACAAAAAGAAAGGAAGGGCGTGGCTCTATTGTCGCTCCTTTTTACATTCTTACGAGGAACGCACCAGGTGTTCCTATGATACTCTGCCGCTGTTTCGCCGATACTCTGCCGCTGTTTCGCCGATACTCTGTCGCTGTTTCGCCGATACTCGGTCGCTTTACGCTGATACTCGTTGGTAGTATCATGGCAACTAACACTCAAAAAGCCGCATTTATTAGGCAAGAAAATCTCAAACCATTGAAAAGCAACGATTTGAGATTTCACAAAGTGATTACATGAACAACGTTATTTCACACAATAACTGCCTTAACGTGCCATTACATGAACGCAATTATTTTTACGTTTACGTTTACCTTTTACGTTTTTTTTAGGCAACTATATACTTTTAGGCACACAAATTACCATTTCAAAGTAAGCAATATAGTTATAAGGCTTTGAATTTATTTAGAATTAGTCAACATCATAGTAGGGTAAACCATATGTAATATCTAACCATTCTTGTGATAGTAACATATGTTGTTCTCTTGTTACAATACCATGCTCTGTCAGATAGCATAAAAAATCTGTAAATCTCATTGATGTGAACCCAATACCATCAATTAACACTATTCCATATTGTGGATGTGTTACATTTGCTGTTACTGCTTGTAACCACGCCAAACAGAATTTCACTTTCCGTAAAGTATCACCTTCTATTAACCAATTAGAGACATCAATTAAATTGACATGATTTGTAGTATTTTGTGGCAACACTTGAAGTTCTTGAAGGTTTATTGAAATAAATTCATTCGAACAATATTGTTTTAATTGTTCATTAAATGCTTGTGAATAATAAACATATCCCATTTTTGTCAAAATATTTTTATTTTTTTTTGCAAAGATAAGATATTTATTGTAAAAGTACAAATATTATGGAACATTTTACAAATAATTCACAAAACAACACACCAAAGGACACAAGCATTGACCCAACACGAAGTTATGAAACAGGTGTATGGAATAATCTCAAAATTATATTTCAACAACAAATTCCACAATACATGACATCTGTGGAACAAAATGGAGGTAGTAGGACTATTAATGATTTGAATGGCTTTTTACAATTTCTTGAGAATACGATTAATAATTCATTAAGTGCTTTTATTAAACAACGTATATCCATCAGCAAACTAAAACAGATAAGTCAACCAAGAATAAGAGGCCAAAGAAATATTTCACCAACAAACCAAAACGAAGTTCCTTTTACTGTGACGAACAATGTGCAAGGTGAATCAAAGTCATACAAGAGTAAGATTCGTCTCACAGAGTCACAATTACACAGACTGATTAAGGAAAGTGTAAAAAGAGTATTG
>JABUUE010000091.1 GCA_021443335.1 Bacteroidaceae bacterium | reverse complement strand
CTCGCGGGCACTCCAGCATTCTACGCCTTCGTATTCGCATGATATGGCTTCAAATCTTTCAAACAGATTCTTTATATCTTCGGTTTTCATATATGGTGTTCTTACTGTATTCTTTCTAATTTCCCGTTTATGTGATAGACCTCGCTGTCGGCGGTATTCTGTACTTCGGCGCGGTCGTCGATGAAGGGACCAATCCGGAAATACTTCGGCTTGACCTTGACGGTGCCGTTGGTGAGCAGGATGCCCCATTTGCCGTCCTGGCGGAAAGGGATGTACCCATTGTGGCAAGGGTGCATCTCTTCGTAGATAGGGGGAATGACGATGCGGTTCCTGTGGTCACACACGCCATAGAGACCGTTTTTGCGGAAGACGTTATATTCGGCGAGGCTGGCGGCGCTGTTTGCGTCGTCCGGACGTATCTGGGCATTGCCCTCGGCATGCTCCACAACTACCATCTGCTCGTCGTCCTCGCTATAGTCGGGGTCGTACTCGCGGTCTGAGTCGAGAATGAGGTCGCGACTGATGCCCGTGCCGTCGTTGAAGCCTTCGCCCTCGTCATGGCCTATGAAATGATAGTGCCAATGGCGATTGCTCATAGGTGTACCGAAGCGGTTGTAGAGGCCTACGTTGTCAAGAATGACAGTAGCCTCTTTCCCCGGAGAGATGCGCAAACCTCTGCCCACCTGCTGCAGGTAGAGCGAGAGCGATTTGGTAGGACGTGCCAGCTGGATGAACTCGATGTCAGGACAGTCAAAGCCCTCTGAGAAGATGTTGACATTCACAATCACATCAATGGAGCCGTTCGTGAAGTCAGCAATGAGCTGCTCACGTTCGGCCGTGGGGGTGGTGCCGTCAATCATGCATATGCTGACGCCGTTGACGGCATAGAGGTCGCAGATGTTGCGTGCATGCTGGCGGTCGATGGCATAGATGATGCCTTTCTTGCCCTTGGCAAATTGCCGGTAGCTCTTGTAGAGCTGGGCGCGAATCTTGTCCTTGTCGAAGGCTGCGCTAAGCTCTGACTCCAGATAGTCGCCGTCGGCTCCGGTGCGGTCGATACTGTTGACAATGTGCTGTGTCTCGGAATCGCGGCGTATGCTGACATAGTCGTAGTTGCTCAGGAAGCCGTGGTTCACAAACCATTCTATGCTCTTGGCAAGAACGATGTCGCCAAACAGCGATGTGAATCCGCTGTGGCTCATACGCCACGGCGTGGCCGTTACCCCTAACTTCTTGCTGTTGGGAAACATGTCCCACAGCTTCTGATAGCCGGGGGCCATGGAGTGATGAGCTTCGTCAATGATGATAAAGTCGAAACGCTCACGACGCATCTGCTCGTAATGCCTGCGGCTCATGAAGGTCTGTATGCTCGCCACTTGGATGGGTTTCCGCATCTCCTGTGGCGTTCCGCTCATGATGAGGCCGTGAGGCAGTTTGCCGAGCTTGCGGCTTGCCTGACGGATTAGTTCCCGGCGATGGGCAATGATCAGGATTTTGGAGTCCTTGCTGTTGCGCTGGCACCAGCGAAGGATGTCCTTAACCACAGAGGTGAAGACGACGGTCTTGCCGGTGCCGGTGGGCATCTGGAGCATGACGTTGTCAATCCTGTCCCAGAGGGCATAGACGTCATGCTTCATATCGGCCTGATATGGACGCAGCCCGATGTCATCCGGATCTATGTGCGAGAAGCGGATGGCAGGGCGGTTGAACGGTTTTACCACGTCAACCTCTTCGTCAAGATATGCGTCGTCTCTTATCATGTGTTGTTCGGGTTTTTTATGCTTCGTCCCAGCCGGCATCAACGGCCTTGTCGTAAATGTCGAGTGCCCACTTTGACTGTTTGTAAGTGAGTGCTCGGCCACGTTTCACGTTGAAAGCCACCTGTCCGATGAATGCCTGTTCTTTCGGGGTGAGTTCGCCCGGGTTGTCTTTTGACCATCGGTTGAGTCGGAACCATAACTCTGCATCGATATCGGCAAATTCGTCCATCTTCTTCTTCTGGCCTTCGGTAATCTCAACGTCAACGTCGCCGGTTGAGCCGATGAGCTCAGTCGGGATGTTGTATTTTGTACCCTCGTTGGAAAGCTTTGTCTTCAGGGCGTCCCAACAGAGTGTCTTCTTGGTCCATTCATTGATGTTCTCGCCCTCGTTAATCTTGGTGAGATGGCTGTAGATGAATGGCTCAACCGTCTTGACATACTGCAGGACCTTGTAGAGGGTTGTCTGCTTGATGTGGTCAATGTCTTCCTGCGGTATTTCCTTTGCAACATAATGGTTCCTGCGTTTGCCGTCGGCACCAACATGAACCTCCTTGATTTTGTAGGTGATATGCTCGGCTCCGCATATTAGTTTGGCATAAACATTATATATGTCGATAGACAGCTCGTTGTAAACGGCAGGAGAAATGACGCACTGCTCAGCCCAGATCTTGTCCAGGTTAAGCGCACGGCCGGAGTTGTATGAGAGCAGAGCTACGGTATATGCCACCATGTTTGACTTATAGCCGGGCAAGGCTATGCCGTCCTTGCCATAGAGAGCATCGATGGCCTTGAAGAGAATAGCCTTGGCAATGGTGCGCTGGTAACGGGTCTTGTCGAAGCGTGCGCCGTTGCGTTTCATCTTGTCAAAGAATATGGTGTAGTTGTTCTCGCCGCCCTTACATACGCTGGCCGGATTTTGCTCCCAGCTCATCACAAACTTTGACAGGCTGGTCTTGTCGAACATCTGGTTCTTGGGGTATTCTGCATAGAATTCTTTCTCGGCCTTAGTTGTGTTCTGGCGTTTGGCCTTGTCGAGATACTGGCCGCGGGTGCGCTCAAAGAACCACTTGCTGACAGGCTTGCCGCTGGCGTTGAGTACCCATTCCTCACGCGAACGCTGCTCCAGCTCTACGAGGAATTGCTCATTGATGTTGAAGTCGGACTTCTTGACGGCGGACTGCGTGTTGGCATAGCGCGAAATCTTCGGGACTATAGTGCTGAGGTTGTCCTTGTCCTTGATGACGGAAATCTTCATAGCGACATATACGGATGCAAGCTTCGTGATGTCGACATCCTTCATGCCCATGACGGCACTGATGGCAGCGGTGGTCTGGCCGCCGTTGACAATCTGCCACGACTTGATTTTAGTGATGGCATTGCCGTCTTCGTTCAGCTTGACTTCCGACGCCGTGGCAGAGATGCCGTTATTATAGGCAAAGAACATATCAGGCTCCGCCTGAGCATCGCCGATGCCCCTACGGATTTCCACAGCTGTTGCCTTATGCCCGATGAGCGTGTTGCGTATGCCCTTGTTTGAGGCGCCCTTGAACTGGAGGAATGTGCGGACGTTCATTTCCAGGATCTGCTGGTGGTATTTATGATATACCTGCGAGAGGACCATGCCGGGGATGATGCAAAGATAGCACGTTACGTGCTCTGACACATCAGGCATTTTAATGCATGGAAGGGTGCAGTTGTAGTCGCCCTCAAAGTCGACGATAATAGGGTTTCGGCCCGAAATAATGTTGTCCTGCTGCATCACTCGCTTGGCATCCCAGACATAAAACTCGCAGACGGTCCCGTCGGCATGCTCAAAGTTCTCCTTGTCGTAGTTTGCAGGGGCAATGGCGTTGGTTAGCAGGAACAGGCGAATGCGGTCAATCTTGTCTGCGCTGTGGATAAGGTCGGCAACCTGATAAAGGTCGCTCTTTGTGTCATTCTCAAACTTGCCGAGAAGCGTACCGCTTACTGACTGGTCGTAGAAACGCTGAAGCCAGTTGAACTGCTTGTCAAGGTCGTTGGCGGAGATTGTCTTCTTCGTCTCAGGGTCGACAAAAACGGTGAGGAAGAGGTCTATGGTTGTCAGCTCATCGTCGCCGTTGAAGCCCCAGCCGTCAAGCGCTACGCCATTCGAGGTCTTGTACGAGCAAATGTTTACTTGGTTGACGTCACCGCAGCCCTGGATGTAACCGACAATCATTTCGGTCAACAGGTCCTTGGGGCTGTCAGACATCATCAGCTGGTCGTCAAGCTCCTCCTTGAACTGCTCAACTGCTGTTAATTCCTTCTCCATTATTCTGCTGATGGCTTCATTTACAAAAGCCGGCTCTTCAACTACTGATTTGAAGTCGTCAAATTCTTCCATGCTGTTTTTGAGGGGTTTTTGAGTTATTGTCGGGTT
>JABUUE010000090.1 GCA_021443335.1 Bacteroidaceae bacterium | reverse complement strand
ATAATCTTTATCTCAGGCACGAAGTCAGGGATTAGTGTGCGTTTGAGATTGTCAATCATTATTGGCGACTCGTTGCCATGGAGTTGTATGTAGGAGAGATGGTAGTTTATCACTCTTGTCAGTATGGTTTGTGGCATATCGTCAACAAACACACCGCAGAGAGCGGGGAATTTCTTGTCTGAAAGGTTAGCCCCTATGTCGCTTGCTTTGTCGGGGATAATACCAGCCATCGTTGGTATCTGGCTTACATATCTCTTACTCTTAGGATAAAAGATTAATCCTATAATATCAACACCGAGAGCGGCTACATCCGCTATGTTCTGCGCCTCGCGCATTCCGCAAACTTTGATTATCATAATTTTTGGTTAAATCCCAAGTTGCATCTCCACCATTCAAAGTTGTTATATATTTTAGAGCTCACCTTCAAATTGTAGAGCGAGAGTAATTTACTACGGTTTTTATGCCGACAAAGGTAGGAATTAATCAAAAACCTCCAAATTTTTTTCAATATTTTTTCACTGTAAGTAAAATATTCTTTCCGTAATTTCGTTTTTTAATTGAATAGAAAAAGAAAAAAATCGAATATAGAGTTATAAATAGAATATAGATTTAAAACAAAAACTGTAAGCCTATGCCAAATTCTACTCCTTCTTCTTATCTACCATCGGAACGCACACTTTCATTCATCCGCGAGTTTGCACACTCGTTCAGAATAATGAAGACAAACAGTGGGAAAATAGTTTATTCAATCAACTGATTGCTATGATTGTATCTCCTTCACTTCTTGCGGCAAACTTCCTTGACTTGCGCAAGGATATAGAAATGCTCAATACGAGCAATGCCGACTGGCTCCATCTGGATGTCATGGATGGTAGTTTTGTTCCAAACATTTCTTTTGGTTTCCCTGTTCTTGAGCAGGTGGCGAAGATATGCCAGAAGCCTCTTGACGTGCATTATATGATTGTGCAGCCAGAGCGTTACATCAAGCAGACCGCCGCTCTCGGTGCGATGATGATGAATGTACACTATGAGGCTTGCACGCATCTGCACCGCACCATTCAAGAGATTCATGATGCGGGCATGAAAGCTGGTGTAACCTTGAACCCTTCAACGCCTGTGTGTGTACTTGAAGATATTATCTGTGATGTCGAAATGGTGCTGCTGATGAGCGTAAATCCCGGTTTCGGCGGACAGAAGTTCATTGAGAACACCATCGACAAGGTGAAGCGTCTGCGCCAACTGATAGAAAGTAAGGGCTCAAAAGCTCTTATCGAGGTTGATGGTGGAGTGCAGGATGAGACTGCTCCACGACTTGCCGAGGCGGGTGTTGATGTGCTCGTTTCAGGAAGTCATGTGTTCAAAGCCGACAATCCTCATGCGGTCATAGATAGTCTGAAACATTTATGACTCAACTTTCGCTTGCGAAACTTGAATAAATCATAATTGATACGATGTTAAGCAACGCGCAGAGGAAACTAATCCGCTCACTTGAACATAAGAAATATAGAACCCTCCACGGACTTTTTGTCGTGGAGGGTCCTAAGGCTGTGCGCGAATTTATGAAGTACCAGGAGCCGGAAATTCTGCTGACTGATGTGGAGGATATCAGGCAAGTGAGTTTCCTGCAGCATCCGCAGGACATGCTTGCGGTGTTTAAGATACCTTCGTTTGAGCAGTCAGAGGGCGATAAGGAAGTCTTTGAAGGCAAGCTTGTCATTGCCCTTGACGGCGTGCAAGACCCTGGCAACCTCGGCACCATCATCCGTATTGCTGACTGGTTCGGCATAAAGACCATCGTCTGCAGCAAGGATACTGCCGATGCCTATAACCCGAAGACGGTGCAAGCCACTATGGGCAGCCTTGCGCGTATTGATATAATATATGTGGATAGCTTGTCGGAATGGTTGGAAACATTGCCGGCAGGTATGCCTATATACGGAACGCTTCTTGACGGAGATAACATCTACCAGCAGAAACTCTCAAAGGAAGGTGTTATCGTAATGGGCAACGAGGGCAAGGGAATATCCGATGAGGTACGAAAACTCGTAACCCACAAGCTGCTTATACCAAGTTTCTCCAATGGCGATACTGCCGAAAGCCTTAATGTGGCAATAGCAACCGCCATAACATGCTCAGAGTTCAGGAGAGGGGATTAAGCCTCGAAATCCTGAAGCCTCGGGCCTTCGAATCCTCGAATTCTCGAAAAATCGAAAATTCGGGCCCTCGAAAATTAATCATTAATCAACAATCATTAATCAATAAAAAGCCACCTTGCCCCGTCTGGGACTATTCATATTATTACTTTTGGCGCTTGTGTCGTGCAAAAGCGTCAAGCTTGCCGAGGGAGAACATTTCCTTGGCAAGGTTAATATGGAGAGTACTGAGCAGGTGCCTGTGTCGCAGTTGAAGCCTTATCTGCGTCAGGCGTCGAGCCGGAGTTTCCTGGATGTAATTTTGAACAGAAAGAAAAAGAGTGTTTTCGATGCTAAGAAGACGGAGGCTTCAAGGCACGACTTCGTGGCAATCCTTAATAATAACGGCTATATGCAGGCGGTTGTTGACATAGACACTGTGCTCAACGACAAGAACGAAATGAATGTAACATATAGGATAAAGCCGGGAAAACAGCTGATAGTAAGCGATTTCCGTATGGACATTGACGACAAGCACATGGATTCGCTGCTAAGAAAGAACAATGCCCTGCCAAATCCTTCCGACATAAAGAATAAGCCTTTCGATGCCACAATGCTGAACAATGAGCGCAAGCGCATCACCGACTTCCTCCTCGACAAAGGCTACACGCGCTTCAATCAGGACTTCATCTCTGTTGATGCCGATACCATAGAGGGCGACAATCACGTATGGCTCACGATGAAGATAGCCAAGTATCGCGCCAATCGAGATATGCTGCCAATCGACCATCCACAGTATAGGATAGGAAAAATCACATATAAAACTATTCCAAGCAAATACAGCAAGCATGTGTTTATCGGTGATTCTATCATTGAACCCCCGTTGTTCTTACGCGAGAGCGTGGTGCAGAACAATACCATGTTTGAGGAGGGAAAACTGTTTCGACAGACAGACCTGCAGAATACATACAACCGTTTCGGGCGACTTAATGCGGTGAGATCTACCCAGATAAATCTTCAGGAAAGGCCCGACGAGAGAATAACCGATGTAGAAATTCGTTTGTTGCAGAACCCTGTAAACAGCGTATCCTTCATGCCTGAGGGTACGAATACCGCGGGAAACCTCGGTGCGGCAGCCTCTCTCACATACTCCAACAGGAACATCTTCCATGGCAGCGAGACTTTTAGCGTACAGCTTCGCGGCGCTTTCGAGGCCATAAAAGGACTGGAGGGCTACTCGGATAGCAACTATATGGAGTTGGGCATAGAGACGAAGTTGGAGTTTCCTCGTCTGCTCGCCCCTTTCATAAAGAAGAGTTTCAAGAGAAATCAATTAGCATCGTCAGAACTCTCGCTTAATTTCAACACGCAGAACAGGCCGGAATTTCATCGCAGAGTCTTCCGCGCCACTTGGCGTTATCGCTGGCAAAGCAAGTCGAAATCTCATTCTTATGTGTTCGACCTTCTTGACCTTAACTTCATTTCAATGCCATGGATATCAGAGACTTTCAAGAGTACTTACCTCGACTCTGGTAGCAAGAAGAACGCCATCTTAAGATATAACTATCAGGACCTCTTCATTATGAAGACGGGCATCATCCTTTCTTATAAGAGCAGTCATGAGGCTTTCCGTGTTGCCATTGAGGAATCAGGAAACCTTATGTCTGCAATAGCACGACTCGCGAAGGCTCCAATCAATTCCAATGGTCAGCGAACGGTCTTGAATAACGCTTATGCGCAGTATGTGAAGTTCGACTTCGACTATACTAAGATTTATACTGTGGCACCGAAGACGGACATCGCTCTGCACGCAAACCTCGGCATAGCATATCCTTATGGCAACAGCAAGGTGCTACCTTTCGAGAAGCGTTACTTCTCCGGTGGACCGAACTCCGTACGCGGATGGAGTGTACGCGGACTTGGACCAGGACATTTCCGCAGCACTGACGGAGCCATCGACTTCATCAACCAGACCGGCGACTTGAAGCTCGACCTCAATGCCGAGTTCCGCGCGCCTTTGTTTTGGAAGTTAGGCTATGCCATTTTCATTGATGCGGGAAATATTTGGACCCTCCGCAACTATACCGACCAGCCCAACGGACAGTTCCATTTTAAGAATATACTGCGAGATTTGGCTGTGTCTTACGGTCTTGGCGTCAGACTGAACTTCGATTATTTCATCCTTCGTCTTGACTGCGGTATCAAGGCTATCAACCCGGCGTATGAGTCAGACAATGACCATTGGGCGATAATCCACCCGAATCTGAAGCGCGACTTCGCCCTACATTTCGCTGTCGGACTGCCGTTCTGATATCAATATTTTTATCTTTGCAGAAGGAAACTCGCTCATCTTTTAGGAAG
>JABUUE010000008.1:91184-104757 GCA_021443335.1 Bacteroidaceae bacterium | reverse complement strand
CGAGAGCATTTTATCTAACAATCTAAACCAAATCGTCCCAAGTTATTTTTTCACCATTATTTAACCCAGAAAGTTCATCAGAAAAAATTCATCGTCAGAAGAATTATTGTCATAAACCTGGATAAAACATCTATGGGATTAGGGTTAAAGTTATAAACTATTCTAAATTATACTGCAAAATCGGATATTTACGAAAGGTAACTATTCCGTTCCCTCCCCGCCATGGGGGGGAGGGTTAGGGGGAGGTGTTTTTACACAATATTCACCTCCGGATGTATATCGATTCCGAATCTGTCCATAACATCCTTACGGACAGCCTCGCAGAGAGCGACAATCTCGCTTCCTGACGCTCCTCCGAGATTAACCAAGACGAGCGCCTGCTTGTCGTGAACGGCGGCTCTACCAAGTGATTTGCCCTTCCATCCGCACTGCTCTATCATCCATCCTGCCGGTATCTTCTCGTGGTCGGAATCCACATTGTAGTGCGGCATGTCAGGATAAACAGCCAACAGGCTCTCAAACTTTTCCTTGCCGACAACGGGGTTCATGAAGAAGCTGCCGCCATTGCCAAGGACCTTCGGATCGGGGAGTTTTGCGTTACGCGTTTCAATAATGACATTGCGCACATCCATTGCCGACGGCTCTTCGATACCACTGGATTCCAACGCTTTGCGCACACCGCCATATTCCAGACAAGGAGAGAACTCTGTAGAGAGTCGGTATGTCACTCTCGTGATGAAATACTTGTTCTTCCAGTCATTCTTGAAACGGCTCTGACGATAGGCGTACTGACAATCGCTGTTGAGGATTGTGACTTTCCTGCCGTTGGCTATCTCCACAGCCTCTATGCTATGAAGCAAATCCTTGATTTCCACGCCATAAGCACCTATGTTCTGAACCGCCGACGCACCCACATCACCGGGAATTATCGAGAGATTCTCCAAGCCATAATAACCTAAACTGACAGCCGTGGCAACAACATCATCAAAGCACTCGCCGCTGCCTGCCGTAAGCAGCACATCTGACGAAGGAGAATCCATAGGCTGTATGCTGATACCCTTGATGTTAGAATGGACAATGATGCCGTCGTAGTCCTTTGTCAGCAGCAGATTGCTTCCACCGCCAATGACCATCAGCGGCTTTGTGCATTTTGCGACAAAAGGCAGCTTTTCCGACGCTTCCTGGGCAGTCTCTATTTCAACGAATTTCCAGCATTTGGCGTCAATGCCGAAGGTGTTGTTGTGAAGGAGTGAGTAATTCTCGTATATATGCATGGGGCTAAGGGTAAAATACGGCGTAAGCAGGAAGGCTTTCTCCGCCCTCGTTGACAGCCGTCACCTTGAAACTGTATATTGTATTTGGCTTTGGCACAAAAGCAATGGCGTTGCTTCTCACTAATTGGCCGTTATCGAAATCGCCAGTGTTGGTGGCAATATATAAGACATAAGACGCAGGCTCCGCTGTAGGCTCAGTGATATCCGGCTGCCCCTCCCACTGCACTTGCAGTCTGCCGTCATTAAGCATAAAGGCATTCATACTGGTGGGCGGCAAAGGCTGCACAACCGTCATCAGGCCGTGCTGTACGGCAAGGAAACGGAGGATGGTCTTATACATACTGCGGGCAAGGGTGAAACGGAACTGCGGGTCGTGGCCTTTGCTCATATCAGCGGGATTCTCGTGAGACATCGTCTCAACAATGGCTGACGGCATCGCGGGAAGGCGTGTCTCGCCGTAGTTCTTGTCCCAAGTACCGCGCGACTGCCATCTGCCGTATTTGTTGGAGATATCGACGAGGATGTTGCGTTGCAGATTATATGCTAACATCTTTGAGACGTCACGCGAAGCTCCAGAGGCGAGTCTGCCGTTATTATGGTTTGTGGTGCAAATGGAGAGTGTGCCGATATAAGAGTCGTCAGGAGTTTTCCCGGCGTCGCTATGCACCGAAAGGCAAAGCTCCAAAGGCACGCTCAGTCCGTTTTCGTTAGGATTGAAGCAAGAACCGCCTGCAAGCCAGTTGGCCATTAGCGGCCGCGTGCGGATATCGTCGTTATAGTCGTTCTCGTGCTTGAAGGTGTTCCACACCTCATCGGGCGCGCCGTACCACTGAGCAGAATATCGCGCCGCCTCAAGACATCGCGGTTCTCCACTGACCACACCACCGCGCAGCGTTCTTCCCATGCCACCGCCGAAACGGACCGCGCCAGCCGTGACATATCCCTTGAACTGACTCTGGTTTGAGAGGGAGACATAATTGTTGGCGGGTTTGCCCTGCTCAAAATGGAAGCTGCCAAGATACACCCATGTCCCCTGCCCCATCTGCTGGTTTACAGTGAACTCGGTACACACTCCGCCGTGACAAACGGTGTATTTTGCGTCAGGCACATTCTGATTCTTGTACTTAGGATATGACACATAGACAGCATATCTGCCTGCCTTCTGAATCTGTGGCACAAACTGCAGCTCGCACTTTTTCTTCTTGTGCGCCTTGACCATCTTTGTCATTCCGTTCTCAAAGGGGTGGTCGCTGTCGGTATAATATGCCTTGGTATCGGCGAAACCTCTCACTGGACATTGTGTCCAAGACTCGAAGATATTATACTCCTTTCCGCCGCTTACGATTATCTCCTGCGTCTGCTCGTCACGCTCGCGGGAGGTGAACACATTGGCTCCGGCGTTTTCTAACATGGGAATGAGGTAAGGCACAACGATTGTCCGGGTGAAAATGTCCTCGCGAGTGCCGTTCATGAAAGGGCGTTGCCATTCCCACTTGTCCTTCTGTGTGTTGAAATAAATGCCATGACTTGCGGTAACAGCGACATGCTTGTTGTCAAGCCCTTTCGTCACACGATAAGGCTTAGACAGGTTTCTCACCCACGACTGTCCCTCGTATTGCGGATAACCTTTATGATATGAAACAACAATCTGCTTTTTACTTCCACAAGAGAAAATAAAAAGCAGAGTTAATATATATAATATTAGTCTTAATCGCATATAAAACATTCAGGCTTTTTTCCCTTTACGCCCTTGAAATATGCCTTTATTTCTTTGATATCCCTGTCGAAATCTCCCGACGGAATAACCTCTTTTGTGCATTTAATAAGCTTCTTCTCAAAATCAGCCGAGATAAGAAGAATCGGGATGTTGGCTTTCAGAGCGATATAGTAAAATCCCTTCTTCCACTCGCTCGTAGCCCTCCGCGTGCCTTCTGGTGTGATGCAAAGTGCAAACTTCTCTTCCTTAACGGCTGTCGCGGCAATGGCATCGGTCATGCTCATGTGCTTTTGCCTGTAAACAGGGATGCCACCAAGCTTTCGGAAGACAGGTCCGAGCGGCCAGAAGAACCACTCGCTCTTCATCAGGAAACCGATGCGCACGCCCTCCGCCAAACAGAACAACTGCCCGAGAATGAAGTCCCAGTTGCTCGTATGTGGTGCGAGAGCCATAACATACTTTTCAGGAAACGCAACGGTTATCTCCGTCTTCCATCCGAGAATCTTATATAATATCAGTCGTGATATAGACATCGTCATTTTTTTGGAAAAACAACACAAGGTTTGAATGTCTTGGCTTCTTCAAAATCCATCAACGCATACGACATTATTATCACCGTGTCGTCAACCTGGAACTTTCTGGCTGCCGCGCCGTTGAGACATAAACATCCCGAACCTCTCTCACCCTTAATGACATAGGTTTCTATGCGCTCGCCATTATTGTTGTTAACAATGGCGACTTTCTCTCCGGCAATAAGGTTTGCCGCATCCATCAGGTCTTCGTCGATTGTCACACTGCCCATATAGTTGAGATTGGCTTCTGTTACCTTGAAGCAGTGCAACTTGCTTTTAAGTACTTGTATTTGCATTTCTACAATTATGATTTGTCAACCTTCATCCCGCTAAGATGGCTTTGGCTTTGGCCTTGGCTTTTTAGTTATGAGGTTGGAGGTTATGAGGTTGGAGGTTATGAGGTTGNACCTTTAACCTTTAACCTTAAAACCTTTAACCTTTAACCTTTGAACTTTGGCTTTGGCCATAGCAAACTCCATCTTAGGGGGATGATGGGCTGGTACTACTTATATCTTATATGGTCAATAAGTCTGACTGGCTTCTGACCACAATAGACTGTTATACAGCCTACAACATGCTGCGCCTCGTCCCACGCGCTGACATCAAGTAGCGTGTCTCCGTCAACAATGGAGTAATACTCTACATCAAGTCCGTCAACAGCATTTATTGTGTCCACGACAAAGTCATGGGTCTCTTTCACCGTGTGCTTCTTCGCGTAGTCAAGGCTTGCTTTCATAGCCTCGAAAATCTTCGGGGCAATGGCCTTCTCTTCCGGAGCGAGAAGGGTGTTTCGAGAAGAGCGTGCAAGGCCGTTTTCCTCTCTGACAATAGGACACTCAACGATATTCACACCTATTCCGAGAGACTTTACCATTGCTTTCACTACTGCTATCTGCTGGAAATCTTTCTCTCCAAAATACGCGTTGTCTGGCTTTACGATGTAGAACAGGCGACTGACCACCTGACAGACACCATTGAAATGACCAGGACGATGAGCGCCCTCCATAACTGTTGACACCGGCGGAAACTCAAACTGGCGAGTATCGGGCTGAGGATACATCTCTTCAACCGAAGGAGCAAGCACATAGGTTGCGCCACACTCTTCCAACAGTTGGCAGTCAGCATCGAGAGTTCGCGGATATGTCTTAAGGTCTTTAGGGTCGTTGAACTGAGTTGGATTAACGAAAACTGACACTACAGTAACGTCATTCTCTTTGACGGATATACGCACGAGCGACGCATGCCCCTCATGCAACGCTCCCATTGTAGGCACCAAACCTACCGACTTCTTCTCTTTTCTTGCCTCAAAAAGTGCGTTCTGAAGCTCTACTATTGAAGTGAATACTTTCATTTGTATCTTGATTTACGCCCCTATGCAATGTTGAGGAACATAAAATTCTCACCGTTTACATAGGATGAAATTCGGTGCAAAATAACTACTTTTTTATGAATTAATGAAAAGAAAGTGTTAAAAAGAGTCATAAAAATGAGCAGTTTTCATAAAAACATTAAAAAAAAGAAGAAACTTCCCTTTTTTTTCACTATCTTTGCACCGATAATTATATGCCCTAAAAGGGCAACTCATGCAAAATTACACAAAATCATTCTACGGTGAAGAAAGTTCTATACATCAATCAGGAGATGACTCCTTACGTTGACGCGACTGAAATGTCAACCCTCGGAACCCAAGTTGCACGCTCTATTCAGGAGAAAGGGTGCGAGGTTCGCTCCTTCATGCCCAAATGGGGACATGTGAACGAGCGCAGAGGTCAGCTTCATGAGGTCATCCGACTTTCGCGCATAATGATTATTATCGACGAAACAGACCACCCGCTAATCATCAAGGTTGCGTCTATTCCGCAGACACGCATCCAAGTGTATTTTATTGACAACGACGATTTCTTTGCCGGACGCAAAATGGCTTTCGACGCAGAGGGAAAAGAGTTTGAAGATAATGCAGAGCGTGCTGTGTTCTTTGCGCGTGGCGTGCTGGAGACAGTGAAGAAACTCCGCTGGACGCCAGACATCATCCACTGCCAAGGATGGATGAGTTCGCTCGTGCCTATGTACATAAAGCGCTCATTCAGCGAAGACCCAGCGTTCAAAGAGGCTAAGATTGTAACATCCATTTTCAAGAACGAACTCAAGAACGGTATCGCCCCGGAATTCAAGAAAACCATTGAGTTCAAGGGTGTTAGGCAGTCCGTGCTGAAGCCTTACGCAAAAGAGTTAGACTTTACCGAACTTCAGAAAATATCTATTGACTATTCTGACGCTGTAATTATAGCAGGTCAAGACGTTGACACTTCTATCATCGACTATGCAAGAAAGACCGAAAAGCCACTATTAGCAGAACCAATAAGTGAGGATAACATAGCCGAAGAATATATGAAATTCTATGAATCAATTTAAAACACCAACACTATTACTTTTCTTTGCCTTGCTACTTTGTTTTACAGCATGCGACGAGAGTACAGACACTATCGGCACAGGACTGGCAGGCAACATGGACAACTTCATCATCAAGGCTGACACTTTCTTAGTCACGTCGGAAACAAAGCAAACTGGTGCCGTTATGGCACGCAGTTCATACGCCAATTTAGGATGTATCAGAGACTATGACACAGGAGCCCTCATAAGAAGTAGTTATACAACACAATTCTATCTGCTTCCTGGAAGATTCTTGCCAGACAAAGACTCCATTAGAAGCACTTATCCCGATATTAAGGAATTAAAGGACACGACAAATATCCCTATTGAGAATATTGTTGCGGACAGTGCTTATGCGTATGTCCTGCCCTCCAACATTATTGGCGACTCGCTGCAGCCTATGCACATTAAAGTATATGAGCTGACAAAGCCTATCGCTGACGGCAAGACGTATCTCTCAGACTTTGACCCTATCAAGGAAGGATATGTTGATGTCAGCAAGCCGCTCAAATCGATGACTTTCACTATGGCTGACCAAACGGTTGACAGTGTTGCCAAGGCGAGCAGCAACTACATGACATACTTTAAGATTCCGCTCAACGACCCTTACACGCGCAACGGCAAAACATATTCAAACATCGGAACTTATCTGATGCAACGATATTACGAAAGTCTGCGCGACAAGGACGGTACCTTTAATGACTACAATAAGTTCACCTACAACGTGTTGCATGGACTATACATCACGGTTGACAACGGTGAGGGAGCGATGGCATCAGTATTGGGTACGGAACTGAAATTCTCCTTCCGTTATTGGGAAAGCGACACAACAGCAAGACAAAACGGATTTGTGACGATATACGGCACTAACGAGGTGTTGCAGACAACTAACATGGAGGTCAACAAAGATGCCATTGAGGCTCTTGCCGCCGACAACTCCTGCACATATCTTAAAACACCTGCTGGGCTATATACTGAAATGACACTGCCCGTAACCGAGATTCTTCAAAACCACGAGAAAGACAGCATCAGTAATGTCAAACTCACACTACAGTGCATGAGGAACGAGGGGCTATACGAGAAATCGTATTCACCGCCATCACACCTGCTCATGATTCCTGCGGATGATATACAATCTTTCTTCAAGGACAAGAAACTCGAAGACGGACGTTCAGCATTTATTGCCACATACAACTCTACACTTAACACCTACACATTCAGCAACTTTGCAGGTATGATAAGAACCTTGTATTATAGAAAGGCGAATAGCCCTTCCAACGATACATGGAACAAGGTAGCACTCATACCAGTAAGCGTAGTGTATTCAAGCACATCAAGTACCGGCACCACAAGCGCGATATCCGCAATATACCACGACATGTCATTGTCAAGCGCGAAACTCGTCGGCGGTGCAAACCCGCTGTTACAGACAAAAATATCGGTTACTTACACAAGAATGTCTGACTAGGCCTTGGCCTTGGCCTTGGCCTTGGCCTTGAACTTGAACTTTAGGTTCTGAGCCAAAGCCAAAGCCAAAGTTCAGAGCCAAAGCCAAAGCCAAAGTTCAGAGCCCTTAAACAAACTATGTCCCAATATTTAGTAAGTGACACCCGTAAGGTCACAACCCACAGACTTAAGGAAATGAAGTTGAGAGGAGAGAAAATCTCCATGCTCACCTCTTATGATTATACCATAGCATCTATTGTTGACGCCGCAGGTATTGACTGCATACTCGTTGGCGACTCCGCAAGTAATGTCATGGCAGGCAACGCCACCACACTGCCTATCACGATAGAACAAATGATATATCACGCCACATCCGTAACAAATGCAGCAAAACGCGCCCTTGTAATATGTGATATGCCCTTCGGTTCTTACCAGATTGACCGCAAAGAAGGCGTATGCAACGCCATAAAGATAATGAAAGAGAGTGGTTGCGACGCGCTGAAATTAGAAGGTGGAGCAGAAATCATCGACACCGTAAAAGGAATTCTCGAGGCGGGAATACCCGTCATGGGGCATCTCGGTCTGACACCTCAGAGCATCAATAAATTCGGCACTTACGCCGTTCGCGCCAAAGAAGAGGCAGAGGCAGCCAAACTGATAGAGGATGCCCGACTGCTTGACGAAGCTGGATGCTTCGGTATTGTGCTGGAGAAAGTGCCGGCAGCCCTGGCAAAGAAAGTATCAGAGTCCGTGTCATGCCCAACAATAGGCATTGGTGCCGGGCCATACACCGACGGACAAGTGCTTGTTATAACAGATATGCTCGGTATGACGAAAGGCTTTTCCCCAAAGTTTTTGCGCAGATACGCCGACCTTAACACCGTCATGACCGACGCAATAGGCTCGTACATAACGGATGTCAAGGACAACACATTCCCCACTCTCGAAGAGTCATACTAATGTATTCGCACGAATGCGATAAAAAGAATTTTAGACTATGGCTGCACATAACGAGTACGGAGCGTGGGGAGAGAAAGTTGCTGAACAATATCTAAGA
Organism: Bacteroidaceae bacterium; assembly: GCA_021443335.1. GTDB lineage: Bacteria > Bacteroidota > Bacteroidia > Bacteroidales > Bacteroidaceae > Prevotella. Next base: position 96,261 of record JABUUE010000008.1, on the reverse strand, counting down.
CACAAGGGCTACTCCATTCTTGACCGCGATTGGCATTATGGGCATAAAGACATAGACATTGTTGCCTACGAAGATGACACGGAAACACTTGTGATTGTAGAGGTCAAGGCACGAAGAACAGAAGAAGTAACCACAGCGATACAAGCCGTAACCAAACAAAAAGAGGCGAACATGATATCGGCGGCATTCGCTTTTGCACGTAGCACAGAGCATTTCTTCCCCAAAATCCGCTTTGATATAATCACTATCGTCGGCTCATGCAATAACTATAAATTAGAACATTATCCAGACATCATTCATCCTGGACGCCAAGGTGGCAGAAGATTGTTCTAACTGTCAAACCACAAATTGCCGTTGTAGAGATTCACAGAATCCACAACGGCAATTTGATTTTTATGCCTCAACCCATATACGTTACTTCCTTTCAGTCAGTGACATCATTGTCTATCTAATAGAGGAAAGTTCCAATGCGCTTGGCTCTGCCGCTTTGCTTGCAAAGAACTAACTTTCCCATATCAGATAGACAATGATGTCAGTGACTGAAAAGAACTAACTTTTTGGGCTATAGCCTATCGACTGGGCTTTTTGTCCTTCTCGACATACGTAAATACCGTATGACCAATGGTAATAGTGTCGCCATGATAGATATTGACATCATCACCCGCGGACACTGCTTTCTTGTTCACAATCACTCCATCCTCATGAGGTGTCAATATGGTTGTATGCATGACATGGCGCAGTGTGGCCTGCACAGGTGCGACATCGCTATTATATTCCCATGCCATGTGTATGTCGCAATCTACCGAACGTCCGATGGATACCTGATGGTTTGAATTATTCATAAACCACTTATACAGCGCTATTTCCATCGGCTTAATGGCTCCAGATGCAACTAAATAGTAATGGTTTGAAACCGGACAAGCGTGCGCGATACAAAGAGATAAGGCAACACCATAAGCCACAACGCTAAGAAGCATGAGCACATAATAGTCTGTAAATCCTATGCTATCGCTGAAACCCCAAAGATTCATGCAGAGCAATCCTATAAGCATTGCCAAGGCAAGGTGCGTACGATTGGGCTGAACATAAGTGTGCCATGTGGAAACCTTTACCGTCCAATAACTGGAAAGCATCCATGGTATGATGTCAAACATAAAGGTATCTTCCATCACATTGAATGCCACACGAACAGCACAATCGGCATAGAAGAACAAGAAACTGCCCAAACCGCTAATCAATCCCCTCAATACGACAGACAAAAAGACATGCTTGGCACGCTTCATCATACGCAAGCTCTTCATCGCATAGGCTAAAGCGAAGCACAGGCTGGTGAAGGTTCCAAACTTCAACATTCCTATGATGTAATTAACCTGACCATTGTAGATGGCTGTTTTTGTCACATCCTCAAAAGAAACATCCTTTATCGCAGAAACAAGCCATTGCACTGCCACCGCACCGGTACGATGGGAAAGTTCCGTAAACAAAAACCAAGCAATGTAAGCCGCCACAAGTCCAAGCAATATCCACCACATCTGATATGGTGCGTTGTATATATTGAAAATATTACGACGGTCATAGAAATGAGAACCTGTTGAACAACGATTGCCGTATTCAGGACAATGCTGGCCATTCTCCTCCCAACAACTTTCGTGCATAGTATGCTGACATGCATTTACAATAGGGTCGCCCACCTTAAACTTATCCTTACAGAAATAACAAGTATCGGCGGCAAGTCCCACGCCAAACACGGTATTCGGTCCACTATATATACCAAAATATTTCTTCCTGAACATCTTGTCCTTTATTGACGGGTATATCAGCTGCATAGCGATATACACGAGCAATAACAGGAACAACACCAATACCAGACCCTGTATAAACACTAATCTGTGGGACGGTCCGTTGAGAATGACGGGAGAATAAGGGGAGCCCACCTCAAAAGACTTGCTTCCACCAATAGAGACACCTGTCTTTTTTGAGTTGACAACAACGTCCAATTTACGTTTCTTTCCCGTATATAACTTGCCATCCGGGTTTTCAAAAGTAAGACGATAGTCACTATAATTCAAATGAAAAGCGCGTTTTATATCATCCTCCAAAACAATCCAGTTGAACTGCTCCAGATACATTCCATTATTGTTGGCAGTCAGCAACTTCATCAAGGGTTCAGCTTGGTCTTCGTCAACATACTCAGGATTATCTATATTAACATAATAGATAGCCAAAGAGTCTTTTGTTTTTTTGGACATCGTCTCACTGAGAATGGTCTGCATCTCAAAGTGATTTGGGTCATATGGCAGATTATCATCATCGTATATATTTCCATCAGACATGACTATCAGAGCCATATTCTTTTCCGTTGGAAAAATCTCATCGTCAGCAAGCATCATATTACAAGCACTAACGATGGAAGAATATAGATACTTTCCTGATTCCTCACGAGAAACAAAAGCCTGACTGACGGTAGATTCTGTAGCCATAACAGGAGCAGTCAGTCTGTTCTCGTACATGAAAGACATATATACATTGTTCTTGTAAGCGTTGGACATGCTACTTACAGCCTTCTTTTGAAGAGCAACCAAATCGTCAGGCAAAGTTAGGTCGGCAATGACCAACATCTTCAAACGAGCAGAATCGCTAATCTGGTCTATAAGGTTGTCAACCTTTACAAGTTTAGGCTGAACGGTTTTAATGCCTGCACAACTTTTATATGATTCGCGTGTCAATATATCCACCTTCGTTGAGTCAGATAAATCCTCTCCGCCCAAGTCTGTCTTTTGGTCTATATCGGCATACATGTACTTGTAGTCTTCCGAGAAACTCAACTTGTTAATCGCAAGTGTATTGTCTTCCACCACATTGTAGCGCTCATCTGTTTCAAACTCAGGAATGAAGCGTTCTATAGCAAACAGGGCTATTAAAACAATTATTATAAAGATAATCTTTTTCATGAGGCTGCCATTATATCTGTGGATATTCTTTATTATTGATGTTCATTAATTCCTTTTGTTTCTTCAGGTTTTCTTTCATTTCCTTCCATGCCTTCAGACGTGCAACAATCATACTTAGAAACATAAGTATAATAGAGACTGCCGCAATGCCAAGAAGCTGGTCTTTGATACGCTGAAAGAAAGGTTTGTATTCTGCGGCTTGTATTTCCGCAGAACGTTTCTTGATAGAAAGATATAATTCTTCTATCTCTCTTTTCTGGCCATCAAGAACAGGATTCTTTTCCTTATTGGCAGTAACCAACTGATAAAATCTATCTACTTCCGCTGCAATCAATTTCTCCTTTTCCTTCAAGTCTGCTAATTTATCAGCGGTCTTGTCTGTCAACGACAGTGCAACAGCCTTCTCTAACATAGACTTATAGATGGTGTCAGCCTTTACCATATACGCCAAAGCATCCCTGCAATCCACCACTTCCTTTTGGCGCGTTTTTGCCTCAGCAATAGCCTTGGTCACCTCACTATGTATGTCCTTGTATTCGGCGACCATACTCAACAGGCTGTCATTATTTGATATCTCCGCTTGAAAAGAGCCCACCCATGTGTTGAAGCTGTAATCAATTCTCGCTGTCGAACTTTCAATCATGGACAAGCGTGATGGAGTGGCAAGAGGTATCTCCGTCAACGCCGTATTCATGTCAAAGATAAAAGAGTTGAGTTTGTCTTCTAACATTAAGGAATCAAACTCCGCTTTTAGTTCCTCTTCCGTAGCCGCGGACATATCGGAATCATCAGCAGGTTTCTGGGCACAAACATCCTCAACACCCCCAAAGAACAATGTCAATGGGAGTAATAAATTTAAGATTGTGCTTTTTGATAATAGAGACATGATTTTGTAATTATTAATTCGTTTTATTTATACTTAGTAATGGTAAAAACAACTTCCTGCGTTTTTCATCATTACTTATTGCAACTACTTAAGCTTCAAACTACTGTTGGAAGTAATTGAATAGAAGAACTTTTCTGCTCCCTTAAAAGTCTCAGCAGCCTTCTTCTGTTTTGCGTCTGTAAGTCCTCTCAGTTTTATCAGTTCTTCCACATCATCTATTGCATCTTGACATTGGCGGTAAATATCCTTACGCTCACGCGCATTCTTTGAGTTAATCCACTGGATAGTGAGACTTTCAACGGTGCGTGAACTGTTCAACAGGAATTTAGGATCTGTGCCACCACCACGATTACTGTCCTTGGCACCCGCATCTTTTCCTCCCGCACTTGCCTTTGCTGAAGAAGCAGCCACCGTTTTGGCACTAACAGATGCCGCTGCCTCTGGTTCAGCACTTGGAGGAGCAAGTCGAACATTTCGCGCAGCAATATCCTTCACATAAGAATTGTAGCGGTCGTAAGCGTCCTGTATGGAGTCACATTCACTCTTATTCTGGTTAGCAGGGAACTGAGCCGCCATAATGGACTTTAACTGATTGAAGGCGTCAACCACTTCCTGACTGGCAACAACAGTATCAGGCATTTGCGTAATAAAAGTTTCATACGCTGTTTTAACAGCGTCAGCCTGACGATTTGCTGCGACAATCTCATCATGCTTGCCATGGCAAGGACTGCGCTTTATGGTGACATCATAGCTGATAGTACGCTTCTTGCAGAAGAAACGTCGGTATTTCAGGTTACGGAATGTTACTGAGACCTGTGAACGTTGACCAGTAACATCGTATGTCTGCATAATATAGCCTCTTGTTTTATAAGACTTTTCCAATACAGGCTGTATTCCGTCCGTCTTTATCCACTGCGGATAATACTTACGAGAATCCTTTTTGCGTGTGGAGTACAGAAAAACTCTTAGTTGGTTGTCATTCTCATTGAACTCCATCTTAACTAAGAAACCTTTTTCCACATTGTTCTTGCTTTTGACAACAACATTCTCCTCAAAAGGTTCATCTTCTGAGACGGTTATTTTTTTTGGTTCTTCCTGTGCTGTCATCATCATAGGAAACAGCAACAGGAGAAATATAAATATTCTGCTTTTCATTCTTTTATGGTTGATTTAACCCAAAAAGTTCATTAGAACGTATATGGGTTTTATTTCTTGGACATTCTTACTATTTTTCGTCTTT
>JABUUE010000008.1:60491-90964 GCA_021443335.1 Bacteroidaceae bacterium | reverse complement strand
ACCTTTAACCTTTAACCTTAAAACCTTTAACCTTTAACCTTTGAACTTTGGCTTTGGCCTTTGGCCTTTGGCTCAGAGCCAGGGTTAAAGTTCAGAGCCAGGGTTCTGAGCCTGAGCCTGAGCCTGAGCCAAAGCCAAAGCCAAGGTTATTAGACTAATTCTGATTGAAAGGAATCCATCCAAGTGGCTCGGCTTTTTCCGTCACCCATCTTGCCACTGTAAGGTCCTCTGGATATGGCGGTATCGCTAAGGCATGATAACGGTCGTATGTTAGATATTCTGCAATGCGTATTACTGCGGATGCAATGGATGAGTATGTATCAACATGATTCAGGCAAACCCTTCCTGCCGTAACACCATTGTATCGGATATTCGGATGCCAAGGATGACTTATGCTATTACCATCCTCGTCCTCCACGAGGAAGCGGAATGACGGTGGCGCATCGTAATCCGGATAATTTCTGGGCAGTTCTACAATCATTTCAAACCTGTCGGCGAACATCGGAGAATCATTATTGTCATTATCGACACCACATATACTATATATATGATATGTTATATGATAGACAATGGGTAAACCGATTTCGTTGCAGCGGACAGTCCGAAGCTCACATTCAGGCAAAAGATTGCTATGCGCCAACGCTTCCATACTTTTCCATTCTGCCAACAGCCGTCGTTGCCGTCCGTTCAGATTAGAAGGGTTAAAGTCTTCGCTACTCATTATCCGGGGAATGGGTCAGGAATCAGATAGACGGTATCACCATTTTTTATTCCATAGTCGGCAAGCGTCATATCCTGATGCCCCACTCTTGGACGCAGCACCCTCACCTCACTTATCTGTGGGTCTTGAACACCAAAGAAGTAGTCTAATGGTGCGCCAGTATTGTCTATGGCAGGAAAGTCAAAGACCAGTCGGCCATCCTTGGTCTGCGCATGACGCAGATTTCGCACAAGGGTGGCGAGAGGTGCGTCGGGATTGGAAACAATGAACTTTACCGCCTTGTTTCTATATACAATGTTTAGAAAGTATTGTGTATCCATACTTATAATGGTTTGATAATTCTATTATTCAAGATGAGATTCCCTTTTAACCCTGATAAATTCTAACGGAATATTGGGGTTTAAAACGTTATGTTCACTTTAATTGGGTACAATCCAATACAGCGTGTCTTGGTAAGGCTCTCAATGATATTTGACATCTGCGGCAACATCTGCTCGAAACTGCGACGTATTATCTGAGTGTCTGCCAACTTAATGTCAACGGCAATGTGATATTTGTTGCCGTCAGATTTCGGGGCAGACGTTATGCTCTTTATGTTTTCGCGACTTATGGAGTAACGTGCTAACAGTTCGTGTTCACAGAAGAACTTGAAATCGGCAGGCGTTACTAATCTGAAGCCCGTTACCATTCCAAGGCGCATCTGGCTTATGGCAGCCTTCTCGTCAGTGTTCTCATCGCAGCCAGGAAGACAATTTCCCACCATTGAGCAAGCCTCCACACCTTGCGGCATCGCCGTGAACGAAGGATTGTCAGACAACGCTTCGTTGACAGAGCTGCCAGTGGTAGAAAGATAATCAATAGTCAGAGAGACATCATTGCTACTTGGTGAAAGAACGATATACGCGCCTTGCAGACTATTGCTTGAAAGACCTGACACCGCCTCATGCAACATCTTCACATTACGACGCAGATTTTTCAAGGCTGTAACCGTAACGGAAGACTGCAAATCCTGAAAAGCAAAATAATCGGTGTCGAACTTTGTAATCAGGTTTTCCAACTGCGACAACAGCGCCATACGGTCGTAACGGTCAGCATTTATCCTGCGCATCGTAACCTTGTTGCGACGGAATATCTGGTCGCTATCAGGTGGCAGAAGATAGAGGAACTGGTTGTTCCTGCTTTCCGCTATCCTATGAACAGGCTGATTGGTACTGAGCGACACCGAATTTCTCATCACGTCGGTAAGGACAACAGTGTTCAGCACAAGCTGTTTTCTTGAGAACTTGAAATCATTGACCACTCCTTCAAACTCAAATATCAGTTCAATGGCATTGCCTTCCTGCGGCATCAAGGCATTATAGTCTGCATCACCCACCGTATATATGCGGATGTTTTGCTGAGCCATAATGTCGAAACAAACCATTGTCTGCTGCGGCACGCGGTCATGATTATACGCCAAGGCTGCCGTGGTAAAACAATCGTTGAACGGCATATTAGCGGAATCAACAGAAGAAATCAACGGCAGTTCAACATCGCCAAAGAAAACATGAAGCCTTCGATAGCCACTATTCTTTATGGCAAAGCAGAAGCCCTTCAGACCGTCTATTGCACCGGAAAGATTCAGTCTTACCTTCCAGCGTCGTCCGTCAATTCGCGTCATTGACTCTAAATTTGCATTTATCAGCGTTGTATGCAGTAAAGGCATCATGGAGAAGCCGCTGATTTTAAAATCTGAAGAGGAGTCTATCTCCAACGAGTTCACGTCGTTTCGCAGATTGCACGCTACCAACGCTGCGGCAGGACGCGCAGACACAGATGCCCTCTGGCACAACGTACCCAAAAGGTCATTGACAACATCTTGCTTTATTCTTGATATATCAGTTTGCAGCAATGCGGACTGATATGACACAGCGGAAAGAAGCAAAGTAACTATCGGGTCGTTTTCTATGCCCTCTAATTGCTCGCCGTATTCTGTACCCTGCCATATCTGCGCCGTACGCTCTATGAGCTCGCGAACCTTTTGTCGTATTTCAAATATAGAGTTAGCCATCAGTTCCAGATTTTTATTTGGGATTTATATCTGTATGGTTTGCCACTGTTTTTCATTGTGGCCTTCACCACGAGACTTATCATTCTCTCCTGTCGGAGATATGTCATAGTAACAGCAACATCATCCAGACGCGGTTCATAATTACATATCAAATCCGCGAGATTTGCTGCAAAGGTATTTATGTTTCGAGACAAACCGGATATCTTTTTCTCATAGATAAAGTTGTCTTCTTCGTCATTATCGTCAGGTTTAGAGTTAAAAACGACGCCCATGTTCTCATTGAATATCTCAAAGCGCAAATTGTTGAACACGAAGCCAAACTGCGGGTCCATGCCTATCAGCTGTTGAGGCGAATGAATCAACAGCGACAGGTTGGCATCGATAGATTCAATGACATCGGTAGATTTAAAGAACCTGCCTTTTTCTATTTTTAGAGGAAGCTTTATATTTTCCATGAATCAGTCAAGAAATTATGATGATGGTTTTTCGTATCCGCCTTATATCAACGGAACAAAATCCTCCTCTGTTGTCGGTACATACAGAGCATCGTAGAGAGCCTTGTACAGTTTGTCATATAGCGAAACGCTCAGACTGTTTGCCAGTTCTTGGGTGATATTCTCCTTTGCTGCCGGCACAACATCATCGTCAATATAACTGCGCACGGTCTGCTTCAAGCTATCCGACAATGTCTCCAAGAGATATGTCTGGAGTTCCTGCTTAAGTTTTTCATACAGAGAATCATGGAGTTTCTCATACAATTCATTGTACAAATCCTCCCTCAACTTGCTCACGTCAATTGTACGTCGCTCTATCTTGAGGTCATCAAGTTCCTTGTAGGTATTCTCAAGAGTTCTTACAACATCCTCCAACCAAGGATAAAGGTCCAAAACATCAGGAACATCTATCAGCGTTTCCATTTGGCAGCCCTTGGCATCAGCCATATACCAAACAACCTGCGCAACAACACGGTAAAGCATTGATGTCCATGACGACACCTGCCAACGTCCGTCAACATCCAAAAGTCTCTGTGTAAGGTACATGAACGCTCCGTGCATTTCGCTTAGCGGGTCGATGTTTGGATGCCATGCAATCTTTGAAAGAAGCCCTGCAATGCGCTCAGCATAATCCATCAGCAGCTTGCTGTTTCCCACATTGAGCTGTGGAACAATATATTTGCTGTCTATTGTCAGTCTGCCCTCATTGACGCTCAACTTCACAATAGGAAAAGCATTCTTTTCCTTCAGTTCATTGAGAGTCATTATAGAATAACTATACTCCGGACGAATATATTCTACATCCTCACAATTAAACCTCACCTGATTGTCTGTCAGCGTCACTGCCAAATAATAGTTACCATCGGCAAACGATGCCAACGGCACTTTTACCTTCTCGTCAGTATCAATAATAAGTCCCGATGACAGTAAGGCAGAACATCTGCATCGTTCTATCTCAATGTTTTGGTAGGCAATAACAGGATGGACATCAAAAACGCTATCCACGATGAGACCCGTCTGGCGTCCCATAGCAACAGAAACGATGCTCTTTAATTTCCTTTCTATACGACGGTCATGGCCAATAAACGTACTGGCTTTCAGCTTCATGCCCTGTTGCCATGCCACAAAGGAATTAATATCAATATTGTAGTCCATGAAAAAAATTTGGTTGTTTTAGGCTTTTTAGGTGAATTCTATAGGCTGTCTTTCAGGTAAGAGTTGTAATTAAGCAAGGTTGTTGAGCCGACCTCATCCATTTTCTGTTCCGAGGCAAAGACTATCTCCGACACAACCTCTATCGGCAAGAACCAGTATGCTATCCAGTTGTTCAATTCCTGTATCTGGTGCAAACGATTCTCGTATTCTTCAATTGGAATAGGCGGCAGATACACTGTGAACATTATCTTTGTGAGAAAATCGTGTGCAGTGAGGTCGTCTCGCCATTGCTCATTGCTAACTGTTACGTCACATTCCATCACCGACGATATAACCTGCTTCACAAACTCTATATCGCCACGGTAGAACGGAGCGTACGGCAACACTTGCGCTGCCTCCCGTATCAATGGGTTCTTCTCCTTATCTATAAAATAGCCGAAGAAAGCTTTTTGAACAAACTCCAACTTACGCGACAGCAAGTCAGACACTTCTCGTTCCACCTTCAGACGCAGATAGAGGTCGTAAGTGTTGAAAGGGACGAAGAAGTCCTTCATACGGTTGCGGTTGATGTGTACTGACTCTAACTTCGCCTTTGGGTCCGACATATTGCGGAGGTCTTCCTCATCGGCAAAAACTCCTTGTGGAAGCACGTGCAGCAGACTGTTGCGCGACAGTTCCACGACCTTGTTCTCCTCGTCCATCGACATCATATCTTCATTGTAGTTTCGATAGAACGCACCCGACGACTTCACCGTCCATCCCTCCTCCTCTAATTGAGGATAGAGAGTGTCCAGCAGCATTTCCGCACTTATATTATGTAAGTTATATAGTTCTTCCATTATTCATCTGAATGTAAAACTCACAGTTTTCTGTCACCACAGGTAGAATCTGCCGCTCCGGGATGCCAAGCGCAGCAAGAGTGAGTTCCTGGTAAGGAAAGTTTTTATCTATCCTATTATATTCGTTTTGCAGATTGTACATCTGAACCTCTATGTGTGAACTTTTTTCCGCACATTCCGTCTCCACGTTGCCGTGAACAGTCGCAAGTCTCTCCGCAACCTTACGGCTGGGCAGCATCACCTGCATCGTCTTGCCCGAGAGAGAGTCCTCAACATAGTCAACAAAACTATCGTCAAGCGTTATTGCAAACTCCGAGCATTCCGGAAACATCTCTGCCAAGAGCGCTAAGGTCTCCCCCACTGTCATGTCAGTGGATATTTCCGTTTCTTTCACTGGCGACCATATTTCATGACAAGGACAGTCTTCGTCATAGGCGCAAAACTCCACAATCCTTGCAGAAGGTTGCGTTGCCTCGTAACAGAACATCTTACCGCAAAGCGTACTGTCATCGCCTGTTATCTGCTTCAATGCTTCCTGCGCCATTACCGCACCCACGATGGAAGCGGTAATCGATGTTGTGGGAGCATGGTCTGAAGCCTGCGCCTGCCGTATCGCCCCGCTGCAGCTTGCCCTTCGCTTCATGTCGTCAACCACCTCTGGAGGCAGGTTGCAAGCATAGCAGTTCTTCCCGGGAACGAATACCCTCACCGTGCCATCTGTCATGGTTATACCGCCATCCACCCACGGCTTGTTTGCTCTGTGGCAAAGGCGGTTCAGCGCATATCGCGCCTCACGATTGTCAAGACAGCCTATCACCACATCCATCTCACGTATCAGCCCAAGTCCAACGTCGTATGCCACATCCCCACAAATCGTCTGCACATCAATGTCAGGATAGCGTGCGGTCAGTCTTTCTGCCAACACATCTACCTTGTTTCGCCCCTCATCGTCATTTGTGAAGAATACCGAGCGAGTGAGGTTTCCGTTCTCTACAACGTCAAAATCAACTATCACAAGATGCCGAATCCCTGTGAGTACAAGATTCTTGACAACCTCGTTTCCGAGAGCGCCACAACCAGCAACCATAACACTGGCAGAATCTATATGCTCCTTTTCAAACATCTATTGCATCCGCTTGCTTCAAGACTATAGTTGATTAGTCTAATTTCAAGGTATTTATAGCAGCTTTCCATGATTCTGATATAGGTTTTAATTCTCCCTTCTCAACAATATAGGTCTTCTTGTCATTGCCGCCGATAAGGATATGACCGGTGTTTTGCCCACTGGTTGTTCCGTAACGGAAATTTCTAAGCGTTTCTTTCAAATCTTTTATATCAGAGCCTAAGATAGCCTTTAGACCAGCATTGCCGACCGTTTTCAAGGAACTTGGGGTTTCTTCTGAAGTAAGAAGTTCATCCACCTTTTTATTCCAAACAGCATTATTATCTACTCCTTTTAATTTATCAATTTCTTTTAATCCCAAATTATTCTTGTGAGCTTCAAGCAAAGTGAATAAACATTCTCTTATTAGTTTTCCTTTAATCTTAGATTTTATCTCATAACCTTGACCCAATGTGATTGCTTCTTTAAAATGAGCAAAATCCATACCATTAGGAGTGAGTAGTACACCATTTCCCTTCGGAATCCTATGTGATTCATATAGATTTCTTCCCATACGGTATATTGTAATTAGATGATTCATGATAGACGATTCTACATGTTCTAATTTTAACGGATCAACACACCCAATCAAATCACCATATAATTTAGTTGTTTTTATCTTTTTCCCGTCATCAACTTTTTTTGGCGATTCAGGATTATTATTCTCAAAATCAACTTCTTTAATCTCAATTTTGAATTCTTTGGATTTAAGAAGCGATTCATTATTGGCCTTATTTTCTTGTTTATTTTCGTTAACACCTTTTACAAACAAAGAAAACATTTCTTCTTGTATTCCTTTTATTTGTTCTTCATTAAGAAGATCCTTTCCTGGTTTCCAAAAAGTCCAAAGCAAGTTCTCAAGAGATTCATATGACTGACGCAGTTTAGCCGTCTGCAGTTTCACTTCTAAACAATATTCCTCAACTGATTGCTTAGCATCTTCTACAGCCCTTGCAAAATTAGCATAATCTTTATCATGATCCGCCTTCGCTTTCAAATCGTAGTCACCATAAGTTTCTGGATACGCAATATTTTCTCCTTCGAAATCTCCTGATTTCAGTGTCAAGAAGCGATTTGAGGAAATCTCAAGCGTACCGTCCAGAGGTTTGACAATACACTCCCAAACAGTACGTATAAAATCCATATCCAACATTTTGAAATATTTGCTCCCCACTTTTGTGACAACATCCGAAACACCTTCTATAACCGCCTTTCCACCGTCCTTTTTCGGAACACCACCGATTCTATACTGTTTAGGATCTATAAATCCTCCTGACTGCAGAGTAAGTTTATTGCCCGCCTTTATCGAGATATTCTTTCCCTCTAAGGTCAGATTGCCGTTCGGAGCGGAGATTGTAATGCCAGTAAAAGCATCTATCTTAACATCACCTATCGGAGAACTGATCGTAATATTACGATTACTTGATGACATATCTATTTTATATATGCCAAACTTGTCCTTCAATGTAATGCCACCAACCAACTGCTTGTCTTTGTCTTTAAAATCTATCGCATAGCTCTGCTTCGTTACTCCTTTAAAACTATTTATCGTATTAATGAAAGGAAGAACACCACCCATAAATTCTGCGGTATTATCAGGGTCATTGAAATATATACCATGATCATTGCTTGACGATATTGCCTGAGTTGTGCAACCATCCTTTGCCATACCCGTATGGCGCTCAACAGAATTGTACAACTGACCAATAACGAACGGTTGCTCCACATTACCGCCGACATAGTCAACCAACACTTCCGCACCTATCTCCGGACGGAAATACACTCCACCTGCCATTGCCTTTCCCGAATACATGGTCGTCATGCGAAGCCAAGGAGAAGAATCGTCGGTTGATTTCTGCCATGGGTAACGGATAGACACCATTCCCTTACGCAGCGCGTCTAAGTTTTGAGCCACGAAAGCACGCTGCACACCCGATGTGCGGTAGTCGCTTTCCTCTCGCAGTGGTGGTAGAATATGGTTTGATTCCTTTAGATATTTTGTACCATTCTCTTCATCATCATAAGGCGATTTTACATAAGTGTGTGTCACGAGCGGCACAAGCTCTATAAAATAGTTCACCACATAATCTGTATTCAATTCATACTTTTCCACTAAACCTTCGGCAATTCTCTCCGCAACACCATTATGCACTTTGGTATATGTCTTTGGTATTTCATAATAATACACAGGAGTAGATGTACGGCGCATAGAAGTAACGATATATATAGTACTATCATCACCTATTCTGACTATGTCGCCAATATAGTATTCCTTATAATTTTCGCCAAGTTTTATCTCTACAGTATGCGCCGAGCAATAGTTCGCAGCATCACCAATAATATGGTAGAAAGCTGCATCAAAATACAGGAAACGCGGGATATTGGTGTTTTTAACACCTTCCTCAGATATGTTTGTAAACATATTAGTTGATTTGACATCGCCATTACCCGACAATTTAGCGGGGTTAGTATTAACCTCATATAGCACTGTTCTCTTCTTTGCCTCATCCTGGTCTCCTTGTTGCTTATGCCTAGAGTTGACTGTATCTGTTCCCCACAACAAACTCTTCTCTACATAGTCTTTTTTGAATACCCCCTTGTCATAATCATACTCCATCTTTGCATCTGCCAAATACGTCGTAGTAGATGAAATAAGCTGTGAAACCATAGAAACAAGATTCTTGTTTTTCAACACAGTAGAAAACAGGGTAACACCTAATGATTTGCCTTTCACCTGATATCGCTTGCTTAACGTCGTGATGCCACGTGGCCCGCCTCCGTCATCCATACGCTTTTCCATCGTCCAGTTATGAGCCAACAAGGAGTCGTAGGCAAACTCAGGGACATCTGCACCATTAGCGCTGAACTTCTCAACGCTGACAGTATCCTTGTAAAATTCCCTCGCTTCAACAACACCCTTACTCTTGTCCAAATACGTAACACTTTCAACCTGAAGTGGGTCTATTGTTTTTGGAGCCAAATTGGAATGTCCATCAACATTAGCAGGAACACCTAAATGAAGTTGACCATTCTCATAATACAGGAACTCGCCGCATCGATGTGCAACACGAGCCATAAAGTCATAAAAGCTCTCATTATACTGAACCATATAAGGCTGTATGACCTCCTCACAATCACCATAACCTAATACCTGCAGGTGCTTTGTAGAATTCTCTTCAGCATAAAAAGGAACATGAAACTTCTCCAAATTAGGCTTAACAACATCAAGGAAGAATCTCTTACCTGTATATGCCTTACTATACTTGTCGAGCGTAAGCTTGTAATCAGGAGAATATATCTTCATAAACAAACGGGCATCCTTGCTAAAACGAGGTCGCACCTCTGTCACAATACCATTCTGCAGAATATAAGATTTTGAACTTCTCCCTGCAACAGTAGTTTTTCTTACACAAATTAAATCCACATTACAGCCCAAGAAAAAATTGCACATTTCTTCTTTATACTGCATCCTGTAACTCTTAAGAATAAACTCCACATCAATCTCCACAGGCTTATACAGTTGTTTGGAAAAGGACATGTTATGACAGGTAAGAGAGATATACATTTTTTCTGTGCGTATATCCGTAGAAGTAGCCTCGTCAACTACCACTTGCCAAACACCGGTGGTCTTCTCATTATAAAAACCGCAATAGAATATTATATATAACTGACTGTCATCACTCATAATTGCAATATCTATATTTAAAACGTAGCAGGAAGAATTTACCATATCACAGCTATAGGTCGTATAGGCTGTGCTCGATAGTTATTTATATCTATGAAGAAAGATTCATTCTGTTCTGGAAAGTTAAGTCCATGTGCATATCTAACATTATCTGAACTTGGATTAGTTTTTGAAGTCCAAAAATATCCCGTGTTCTTGTCCTTCAACTCCGAGCCCTCACAATATCCGGTTTGGGGAACAACAATTGATGCACTTATTGATTTATCCTTTGGTTTGATTGTCATACCTTCAATTTCCAACAGAGGTTTATCATAATCGGAGCCATCAAACAACACTTCATACTGAGCACCATCAAATTTAAACGTCCTCCATGGCTTTCCCCAATTGTAAGTTGCAGCATCACCCACATTATATTCATTGGGTAATGTGATACCCTTTGTACACCAATTCTGCAAACCGTCTATATCTAATGTTGTATATTTATCATACAACTGCCAACCCATGCCAAACGTATTTACGTCCCAGGTCTCCCCTTTACCATTTGCATAAGTGCCATTTTTCACACAAGGCTGCTGCTCCGCAATAAAACCTGAGCCATCTTTAGCAGTCACCTTCCATCCATTCAATTCTCCCCAACGGAAATAATAGCCTGGGGCATCGTCTGCTTCAGCTCCGATATTACGTGTGGCAAAGACAAGACGGTAAAGCCCGTTATTATCGTAATTAACATTACCATCCTTATCGCATCTTATTCCCAAATCGACATATTTATGACCGTTCATCTCGTCTGTTGGAAAATCCACTTTTGTATTATATAGCTTTTGAGCTTCGTATTTTATACCACCCTGCGGGGCTTTTTTTGACAAATCATACGCCTTCACATAGTCAGCGTCCCTTTTGAAACTAACACTCACAGACAACCATTTTCCTTGCTCTATCTTCGCCGATGGAGCGGTCATATAAAGCACGTACTCCTTATTCTCTTCGAGTCCCTGAAACTCGACCTTCTGTTCTTCTTTCCAAGGTCCTGAGACCGCGAACATTGGATTGCCTGTCGTGTTTTTCGGGATTGCGTTCACAGTAAAGTAAAACCTGAAGAACGCCACATCGTGACTAAATTTAACTTCCTTCAACGTCTTCAAGTCGCCTTTTACAGGCGCCTTCAACACATCACCATACTTCATGTGCTCAGTCGAGCCATTGGCTGTTTGTACAACTGTCGATTGTGCCGGCGCTGGCGAGTACTCAAAATAGCCGTCAAAATTACTCTCGTTCTCTATCTTCTCTTTGCTGCTGTATGTCAATGTCGCAACACCATCTTTCACCTCCGAGATAGTGAACTCGTAGGTGTTCTTCCCATCCTTCAGGGAAACAGTCTTACCCTTATCACTTTCTTCCCACTTGCACTTAATTGCCTTGTCATAGTCATAGCTTACACGACTAACCTCCCCAATACCCGCTGTAAATGTATATGTTACAGGAGTGTCAGGCACATCTGGTTTGAATGGGGTGTCATCATTCTTGCTACATCCCAACAACATCATTACCAGTACAGTAACAATAAACAAGTATGTGTATTTAATATTCTTATTCATCCCCATCTAACTTATTACCAAAAAAGTCATAACCGGCCTCAAGAACATCACATATTTGCGCAGTTGGTTGTGGAGAACCTGACTGAGCAATCATTTCCTCCATTTTCATCTCCAAAACCTCTATCTTGGGAGTGCAATATTCCTTTTTTTCCATAATTTACGTCTAAAGGTATTGAAGGCGAAAACCACCTTCAATACCTTCTCAACTTGAGACTTTGTAAGTTAATGTGTGTGTATATATATAATAATGTATATATATAATAATGTGTACTTATGCCATTGCAGCTTCCTTGTCCTTCTTGTCAGCAGCAACCTTGATGATGAAGTTCTTAGCTGAATAGAAAGGAGTGAGGCTGATATCGCAAGTGATACGCTTTGTTATAGGATCCTGCTGTGGCTCCTTAATCTCATAGTTCTGGAACAGGTTGCCATAGCCCTTATAGTCGTTGAGGAACGCCTGTATCTTAGCCTTGAGATTCTTTGGAGAGTTGTATGGATCCCAGTTCTCGAGAGCCACCTCATGAACAAAGTTCATAAGCACCTTCTTCACCCAGTCGAACACGCGAACGATAGGATACTCCTTCATTGCGTCGAGGTCACCATTGTAAAGTGTTGAGTTGTTGAAAGCCATTACGCGACCTTCGCTATAAACCATAGGCACAACCTGATTATCCATCAAAGCGGCAATCTCGCTCTTCAAGAGGTCGAGCTTAACACCCTTAACGCCATCAAGAGTACCATACTTCTTACCACCGGCACCCTGTGCCATGTTAGAAGCCTCATCATAGAGCTTACCGGCAAGCGCACCTGAAGGATAGATATAGAACGCCTTGTCGTCCTCTTCACCGGCAGCAAGTTTTTCGGATTCACGACCAACAATCCAGTTGGCAGTCATAACAACATTCATCAACTCTGGGTCGCTGTCCTTGTAAATCTCTGTATTAGCCTGCAGGTCGTCAAAAGAGAACTCGTCAGCATGGTCTGTTACGAGCAGCACCTTGTACTTGTATGCAATCTTAGCCCACTGCAAGAGCGACACTTTATCCTGGAACACGTTGCCGGGAACAACCAAGAGGCTGTAAGCATCTTTGAGGCTCAGACGGTCGAAACCGTTGCGCAACAAATCCTCCACTTCCTGTGCGAAGCCAGAATCAGCGTCTGCAATATCATCCTTATATACATTTATCAGTCGGAGGTTCTTAACCTTGTCTGAACCACAAGTCTTGAAGAAAGCGTCGAGAGAACGATAAGAACGCTCAAGCTTCTCTGTAGCGTAAAGAGCATCAGTAATACCCTGCTTCAGTACGCCGTTATATTTTTCTTCCTTAGCCTTGCAAGACTCAACCATCTCAGTAGCGGAATTTGCTTCCTCGTCGAGGAGGGCGAGCCATCCTGCGATGTCGCGCTTCAGCAACGCGCGCTTTTCCTTGAAACGCTTGTCTGTAAGGAACACCGCCTTGGCAGCTTTCTTCATCGGGTTGAGGTTGTCTGCGTCAGGAAGGAAACCACGAACGGCGTTGAAACCGCCGAATTTCTGTAACAGTTTGGTAGTATCTTTCGAAGGAGCTTGTTGCTGCGCACCCTGCGCCGCACCTTCAGGCTGTGTTGAGACAGCTTTCTGCATCTCTGTATCTGCCATAATTATTTTGTGTTTTTATCTGTTTATTAATATTATTCTCCCAACTCCTCAAGCAAGGCGTTAAGCATTTCCTTCAGTTCCGCACGAGAGTCAGCATCCTTGAGGATATCGCGCAATTTGCGGTTCTGCTCTATGCTCTTGCGGATTTTCACCGTAGTGTCAATCTTAGACTTCACGCCGGAAAGGAACTCGCTGTTTGCAACAAGGTTTCCCTTACCACCATTAGCCTCAAAGTCGCGAATCTCAGAGAAATGGAGCGTCTCGTTAACGCTGCCGCCTTCTTCATCGACAAAATCCACTTCCACCTTTGGCTGGAAACGAGCAAAAGCCTCGTTGATATTGTGAATATCCTCCACCAACTCAGGATTGCCTGGTTCTGCGTCACTTGTAAACTGGTCAATCATCAGAGTCTTATTCTGGTCTATCGGACTGACCTTAGCACTTGATTGCTCGTCTGGAGCCATCGAAATAAAATTTTCTTTCATTGCCATAATGTCAAATATTTATATAATTTTTTAATTAGTCATTAATCAATAATCATTACTCATTAGTCATTAATCAATAATCAATAATCAATAATCAATAATCAATAATCATTACTCATTAGTCATCTAAACCTCAAACTTAGGTTCGCCATCCTCGCCAATGGAGACAGTCACCGTATCGCCGCCCTTTATCTGACCAGAGATAATGAGTTTTGAAAGCGGATGACGCAACTGCTTGCGGATAATGCCAATGATTGGACGCGCACCATACTGCGGGTTGAATCCCTTCATTGCTATCTGCTGCTTCACATCCTCAGGCATGTTGAGGGTTATGCCTTGCTCGTTGAGCAGACTCAGAAGACCCTTCAAATGAACATCGAAGATGCGTGTAACAGTTTCGGCGGATATCGGCGCAAACGGAACAATCTCCGTAAGACGGCCGAGGAACTCAGGACGGAAATAGTCCTGCATAATGTCCATAAGGTCATTGTTCTCTGGCACCACACCATTGTTGAACTTATCCACGATGAAACTACTACCGATATTTGAGGTAAAGAGCAACAGCGCGTTAGAGAAGTCGCCCACACGACCTAAACGGTCATGCAACTTTCCTTCGTCGAGAATCTGGAGGAACAAGTCAAAGACCGACTTGTGCGCCTTCTCTATCTCATCGAACAGGACTACAGAATAAGGTTTCTGGCGAATCTTGTTCACCAACAGACCACCCTCTTCATAGCCTACATATCCCGGAGGCGCTCCATAAAGCAGAGCCACAGAATGCTCCTCCTTGAATTCAGACATATCAAAACGAATAAGCGCGCTCTCGTCGCCAAAGAGGAATTCAGCCAACGCCTTTGACAGCTCCGTCTTACCAGTACCCGTAGGACCAAGGAAGAAGAACGAACCCATCGGCTGTCCCTTTTTGTTAAGTCCAGAGCGAGACTCGAACACAGAGTCAAGCACCTTCTTCACGGCATGGTCTTGTCCGATGACACGCTTCTTCAAGGTATCCTCCGCACCAAGCAGTCTGTCACGTTCCTTTGTCTGCACCTTACCGAGAGGCACACCGGTTATCTTAGCAACAACAGCATCAAGATTAGCTCCTGTCAGCTCTGTTACAGGCGTCTCAGCCTGGTCATTGGCAGCCTTCACCTGCGCCATCGTTCTGTCGAGGAGGTCTATCGCAGAGTCTGGCAACGCCTTCTCCGTAAGGTAACGCTTTGCCAAACGTATGGCATCGCTCATAACCTCCTCGTTAACCTTCAGACCATGGAACTCTTCATAAGCAGGCATAGCACCTATCAATATCTTCAAAGCCTGGTCTTTGTCTGGCTCGTCAACTGTCAGGCGCTGCAGCTTTGTAACAAGTTCCTTGTCAGTCTCCATATTCTTGGTATAGCCGTCAATGGAAGCCGTCGCGAGAAGCAGCAATCCATTGCCCTGCAGTTCTTGCTTCAATATCTCACCAGCACCGCAAAGAGTGCCGTTCTTCTCAAACAGTTTGTCTATCTGCTCAATGACAAGCACCGCATTATCCTGCGCCTTTATCTCTGCCATCAGCTTCTTGAATCTGTCTTCCACCTCACCCTTGTACGATGCGTCGGAACCCAAGGCAGCATTGTCAAGCTGATAAATCTTTGCATCCTGAAGGTATGTAGGCACATTACCCTCAGCCATCTGCAGGCAGAAGCCATTCACCAAAGAAGTCTTGCCCACACCAGCTTCGCCAGTGATGAGCATATTGGGCTTCGTACGGCGACCTAATGTCTCTATGATAGTGGCTATCTCATTCTCGAAGCCTACCACAGCATCTATCTCACCGTTCTCTATCTGCGCTAATTTATCTATACAATACTTCTCGATATTGCCCTCAGTGCCCATCAACTTTGCCACAGGACTTGCAGAAGTCTTGGCGGCCTTGTTCTTCTTGTTTGCGTCAGGAGTAGAAGCAGCCTTCACAACCTCGTCAGCAGTAAGAGGGAAGGTCTTGAGCTGGTCAAACTGGAAGCCTACGCCCGGTGTTGCCAATGCTGCAAGCAGACCGACAGGAGAGTTGGCATCCAGCCCCATACGCTCGTTATAGTTCTCAGCCTCTTCCTCCACAGCCTTACCCTCGTCGCTAAGGCTTAGATTAGCCTTTGGCTTCATCGCCCTTGGGCATAACTGCATCTGTATGTCCGCCCACTCCTGAAGATAGAAGTAATCCTTTCCGAGTGTCGTCTCTACAAAACCAATAAGGCCTGCTTCCTTATGAAGCACAGCCTTCAACAAATGTGCGGGATAAATCGCATCACTGGTATAGTCCTCAGCGAAAGATTGAGCTATTCTGATTATGTCTTCTGTCATGATATCATGTTATTTCTAAACGCTGCAAAGGTACAAAAAATAATTTTAACACAAGTATCACAAATCAATTTTTTTTAACTTTTTTAGCAAAAAGACACTATTTTTCTAAAAATCAGCACAGAATTAGACGTTTTTTCCAATTTCCTCAACCCTTTTGCGTCATTTTTTAGCACTAACGCATTATAGAAACACGTTTAGAGTTTACATTAAAACCCCAAAAATTCATCAGAGTTTTGAAGCTAAATCTTCTCGCCACTTATAAACCGCAGCACCTTTACAACAGCATTTGAGCTGTATTTTTTCATAAAGAGATACAACAAATAAGGCAGGTAAATGCCTAATACCACCGCCAACAACCTATGCGCAAACTCGTAAGGCTCGCCCTCCAGTCCGCTATATCTGTATAACGCCCAGATGGTACCTTGCACAAACCAATGGTAAAGATAAATCGTCATGTTAGTGCCAAACAAATGGTCTATGCATTTCCAGCCTTTTCTTACATAAATACTTGACAAGGCAACAGCCATCACCGTTCCCGCCGTCGTGTAAAAAACAAAGAAAACGCCATATTCCAAATCGCTCCTTATGCTCAACAATGACAGGGCAAACGACACGAAAAACACAGGAACATCATACTTCATCGGCTGCAACAACAGTCCTTTTTTTCGCGACAAATAGCCTGCCGCGAAGAAGATAAGATAATAGAACACCCTGCCTAACGTATCATCTCCAATCAGCATATACAGCCACACACACGCTGCCACGCCAACAACATAGCACAAAACCCGCAATCGCTCAGGAACAAATACAGCCATCTTCGCCAACAACACGAACAGATAAAAAATCATTATCAGTGCTGGCATAAACCAGTATTCGCCATTTGGCGACTCGAACGGATGGAACATGGCATAGACATAGTCTTCAAAAGAAATATCATAAGGCCTCATCACAAACTGTGACAGCAGTCCTTTAGGCAAGTATATCAGCGAGTTAAGCACTATGTACGGCACGAGCAATCGCTTGTATTTCTTTATCCAGAAAGCATCTGTCGGGTTCAACGAGATAGAAGAAGCCGTTTTTCCGTCCTTCATCACACTATGTCCCAACAGCCATCCCGACGCATAAAAGACAACTGACAGCCAGAAGCAATATATCCACGAATGAAGATACACCATGTAACCGTTATACATAGAGTGACCGACAATAATGGACACTATGCCAAAAATATGTAAAAAAGAAACAAATCTATTCACGAAAACATTTACTATTGGACAACAACCTCCACAGAGTCATCTCTTACCACCCAGAACACTTTATAACCCTCCATGCGTCCCCTGTCAACGATGTCTGCAAGCACATCGTCCGTAGGATAGTCGCATACGGTTGAGTCCCTAAGCGTTTTGGGCCATTTGAAATCATTCAGGTATTGGGAGAATAATCCCCACGCGAAAGCATTGTAATCGCGGACGATAAACGTGGAAAAGCCTCTGCTTCCGTCAGCCACAGATATTGTGAAAACGCTATCCACAGGCTGGGGCGTATTGGTAATCGCCTGCAGCGCAAGACGCCGTCCCAACTCTCCCGAATCGTATGTCTTTTTCGTCAGATACACATCTATGACAAGACTCGCCAAGACACCGATGACACACACCACCTTCCGCCATCTCATCTCGCTCACAATGACTGCGAAAACAACAGCAGCGAAAGGCAATGAGACATAAGTATGCATCACGGCATACACGGAAACAAGGTGCAGTATAGAGGCGAACAAGACACTACAAGAAAGCACAACCACAGCCCTTTCCCTAATGCGTTTCAGGTCAAAAACCATGGACAAGAAAACAGGCAGATGGAACAAAATAAAGATACCGAAGTTCTTTACCAACTGTGCTCCAGACACACTCAAATATTCCGATGCTATAGCATCCTTGTTAAGCGTGAACCTCGCTATCAAATATGCCAATCCCACAACGACAGCCCACGCCATATCACGCCAGAATCTCCTTGCATCAACCTTTCCTAATCCCCATGCCACAAACGGAGTGATAAGCATAAACGCAAAACAGCTCTCCTTCGCGAATGTACCTGTTATAACACAGGTTAGCCAAAGCAATACAGACACCTTTCGTTCTTCCCATTTTAGGTAAGCATAAAGGGAGAGCAGTCCCCACCCCATAGCAGCCACCTGGTGAATGGAATCCACATCAAGCACGACACCGAGCATCGCCGGGCAGATGTAAACATATCCGAAAGCTATCCATGCAACCCTGTTCTTAAATCCCAATCGTCTTGCTATGGCGTATGTCAAGAAACAGTTCACGACATGCACAACGCAAATAAACAGGTGGTTTAGGTAAGGAAACAGGCAAGGATAAGTACCAATAAGATGAGCATAAAGAACATCCCACGGCCGCCAATACTCACCTTGCGGAAGCAGTTCCGCAGGCGACAAGGGGAACGGCCTCGGCGCGGATGTTGTCGTCCAAGCGTCGAACGTCGGCATTATAGGCATCACCGCCGCCAACATCACGGCAAACGAAGCCCAAAACAATATGCGGTATCTCTTTGGCATAAGTAACAAGCCAATAAAACTAAAATCGCTTTAATGTTCGCAATTCAAATATTTTCTTGAAATATTTCATTGAAATCATAAAGCCATTTGTATATATTCCGTGCCTACGACATGCTTTGATATCTTCCTTTGTTATAACAAGACGGTTCTTCCAGTTGTTGGTACTAACACCTCCTAAACGCATAGTAACGAAATCCATAGGAATATACTTTGCCTTTATCTTCGTTTTCATAAACAACCTAACCATCATATCATAGTCAGACGCAATCTTATAATCCAAGGCATAATAACCACTTTTCTCATAAACTTCCCGTCTGGCATAAAAAGACGGATGGGCAGGCATCAGCCCGAACCTGAGCAGCCATGGTCTGAAACTTTTTGAACTATAATATCGAACAACATTGTCCATGTTCTTATCGTTCACAAAATGCACATCGCCATAGACAGCATCATACCCTTCTATACTATCAACTATCTTTGCCAGCACATTATTTGAAGTATAGTAGTCGTCAGAATTCAACAACCCGACAACATCACCAGTTGCGAGTTTCAATCCCTTGTTCATGGCGTCATATATACCCTTATCTGGCTCCGACACCCAATGCATCCTTCCGCCAAACAAAGGTTCATACTTCTTCACTATGTCTAAGGTTTTGTCCTTTGAACCACCATCAATAATCCAGTAGTCAATATCCTTATATGTCTGCGACAACACCGAGCCAAGAGTCTTCTCCAATGTCTTTGCGCTGTTATATGTAGCTGTTATTATTGAGCGACTCAGTTATTCTTCATCATGTATTCTCGTGGCGACATTCCGTAAAGCTTGCGGAAAGCGGTGGAGAAATTGTTCGCGTTTTGGAAGCCTACCATGTCTGCCACCTCCGCTATTGAATGTTTTTTCTGGCTCAACAGCTCGGCGGCACGCTTCAGACGGATGTTCTTGATGAAATCAGTAGTGGT
Organism: Bacteroidaceae bacterium; assembly: GCA_021443335.1. GTDB lineage: Bacteria > Bacteroidota > Bacteroidia > Bacteroidales > Bacteroidaceae > Prevotella. The sequence continues at coordinate 71,261 of JABUUE010000008.1, read as the reverse complement.
CTGGTTCGTCATTTCCTTGAGCTTACGGTTCAGATGCACACGACTGATACCAGCCTCCGAAGCAAGGAAATCGACAGTCAGTTTATGGTCAAAGATGTGAGCCTCAACGATTTTCATCACACGGCGCATCAAGCGCTCATCAGGGGAGAGCATATCGACCTTCGGCAGTTTCTTATCGACAGTCTGCTTACCTTCATACACATTCTTCAACCGCTGACGGCTCTTGATGATATTGTCAACAGTGGTCTTTAACAGGGTAACATTGAACGGCTTAGTAAGATATGCAGCGGCACCCACGTTCAGTCCTTCCACATTCGACTGCGTATCGCTGAGGGCAGTAACGAGAATAACCGGTATATGGTTGATATTCACATTAGCTTTTATGCGTTTTGTCAGTTCAATACCGCTCATCTCTGGCATAAGAACGTCGGAAATCACCAAGTGAGGCGGGTTTTTCAGTATCTGGTCCAACGCATCCTTACCATTATGACATACAGAACAATGGTAACGAGAAGACAACTCCTGGTTGATATAGTCGGCAATGTCTGCGTCGTCATCAACGATAAGCACCCTATAACTTGTCTGTATCTGCTGACGAGACGGCGATGATTCGGGAACTAATGTGTCGGCGACACCCACTGGAGCAGGTGTCTGCTCTACCTCCACGGATTCTTCAACCGTTTCTTTAGAACTTGAAGGCAACTCAACAACAAACCTACTGCCATTACCCTCAATATTATCCTCTACCCTGATTGTGCCGCCATGCATCTCGACAAGCGCATGAGCAAGATGCAAGCCTACGCCAGTGCCGCCTGTCGCTTGCAGAAGATGGTCGTAATTATTACCATCGGGCATCTTCTCGCTCTTCACCTGATAGAACCTATTAAAGATATTAACCTTCTCACTGTCAGGTATTCCAATTCCATTATCACTCACCGATATCTCAAATCTTTCGTCCGACAGTCGGCTTACGGCAACAGTTACCACGCCATGCTCCTTAGTGAACTTCATAGCGTTTGACACCAAATTGCTGACAATCTTGTCAAAGTGGCGTATGTCTATCTCTGCAAACAGTTTGTCTATGCCATCGTGTATGTATGTGAAAGTAACGTCGCGCTCGGCGGCACTCTCCACAAACGACTCGCAGATATTGCCGATGATAGGGATAATATCGTGGACAGAGAAGTCCATCTGCATCTTACCATGCTCAATCTTTCGTATATCCATCAGTTGATTCACAAGGGTAAGGATGCGACTTGCGTTCTTGTGCATGATGCCATAACTGCGCTTACGGTACGCTACATCGGAGTCATCGTTCATCAGTTTCTCCAACGGACTGATTATCAATGTCATTGGAGTGCGTATCTCATGTGATATATTGGTAAACAGTTGCAATTTCGACTGATTAATCTCGTTCCTGCGCTGGTTCTCGTAAAGCGCTTTCTCTGTGTCAATCTTTTTCTTCAGATGTCTCCATATCATATAGCACAGGAATATTGCACACACGATATATACCACCCACATCAGCCAATGGTTGTACCAAACGGTATGCACCTTCACCACCACCTCACAGACATTGACATCAGGATAGCCGTGAACATACACCTTTATATTATATGTGCCGTGGCTCAGATTGCTGAAAGTGATGCCGTGAACACCATACGGAAGAAGTTCAGGATTGCCGTCGTTCACCGTATATTCATATCTCTGACCCTCAAGAACATTGAGCTGGCGAATACCAAACTCTATAGTGAAACTGTTGTCGTTAGGACCAACATCAAAGCGTTTTGCCTCAATAACATCCGTGTCAACAACCTTCCAGAAGCCCGACTTGGTTTCTGTGTTAACTGGCTTATTGTTAAGGAAGAAGTCTGTGACGCGAATCTCCCATTTGTTTTCAGGGGCAACCATCTCTGACGGGCTGAAGAAGGTAACTCCATTGTTTCCTCCGAACCAGAAACGTCCTTTGTTGTCTGTGAAAGTGGCACCTTTGGAAAATTCATTGCCCTGCAATCCGTCAGCAATACTGAAGTTAGCCTTATGCACTCCGTCAAGTCCGAACTGAAAAAGACCGGCTGTCGTTGATGCCCAGACATAAGGAGAGCTGCCGCATCTGACGCCATAGACGGTGTTTGATGGCAGTCCGTCAGCAGTGGTGTATGTCTTCACTTTCTTTGTCTGCTCATTATAAACACATAGTCCGTTGGATGTTCCCATCCATATTCCCCCGTTACGGTCGTCGCAGATAGAATACACAATGTTTGACTCTATCAAACGTCCCGTAACCTTCGCTTTTGCGTTTTTGACCTCAACGCCATAGCATCCATTGAACGTTCCTACACACAACAGTCCACTTTTCGTCAGAGCGAGGGCACACTGCCAGTTATCAAGGTTAGCTATCTGGCAGCAGCCGGGAATCAATTTGTCGGTATTTGTGTCTATACAATAGATGTTGTTTCCCAAGGTGGCAGCCCATATACGTCCTTGCTTATCAGCAAGAACAGCCATCACACTACCAACCTCCCTGCCATTGTCTGCCGCATACAGCGGATATTTCACATACTGGCCATTCGATGTAAAGTAGCCTAAACCATCAGTGTATGAGGCAACCCAGATACGATTCTTACTATCAGCAGAGATGCCAAGGATTAAAGAGGGGAACGCGGCATTTGCTGCATGGGAGAAATGAAGTGGACTGTCGCCATTCTCGCTTAAGGCATATACGCCATCATTGTCTGTGGAAATCCACATCCTGCCACTACTATCTTGCGTAATTCCAGTAACCGCCTCTGTACCAATAATATTTCCACTGAACGTGCGGTGACCAATGGTCTGGAAACTGTTGCTCTTGTTCTTCACGAACATCACCCCTTTTTGGAAGACGCCAAGCCACAAGTCACCATCGGAGTCAGTCATAATAGCATGAATCTTGGCTCGCTGCGAGTTGAAGAACTTGTTTTCAAGAGGGAAACTCTGCAGCGTCTTGCTATTTATATTGTATGTATATAGTCCACTGCCATCAGAGCCTATCAGCAGCACGCCCGTGTCATATACTTGCAGTGCAGAGGTGAGAAAATCCTCTGTTCCCGGGATGACATCAAATTTCTCACTCGTCTTGTTGAAGCACAGCACGCCAGAGCCGTTTGTACCGACGAAGACGTTGCCATTCTCATCTGTTACAAGACGTTCAAACCCCACTCCCTTCAAGTCTCCAAGATAATGTTTAACGGTCTTGGATTTCTTTCTGCTTACAAAAACACCGTTATGCAGATTTGCCACCCAAATGTTTCCAAACTTATCTTCCTGTATATCTTGGATATTGTTATGCGGACCGTTGAAGTTTGTCTCCTTTGCCATCAGCTCATCGCCCTCCAAAACAGCCCGAAAAAGGTCGTTGCCCGATGCCCACACCTCGCCATTCGACAGCTGGAGAATCTTATTGACATTGCCCGACAGTATCTTCCCCTTGTCATCTTTCGCTATTGTAGTAAACCTGTTCCTCGCCCTGTCAAAACATTGCAGACCGAAATGCGTTCCCACAAACAAGTGTCCCTGCTTATCCTCTGAGATACAACGTACAAGGTTATGAGCAAGTGAATGGTCGTCGCCCTCTATATGTTTATAGGTGGTGAACTTCACTCCGTCGTATTTCGTCAGACCGTCCTCGGTGGCTATCCACACCAAACCGAGATGGTCCTGGTATATCGCATTGATGAGCGTACTGGAGAGTTCACCGTCAGAAGAGTACAGACGGTATGACTGTGCCGAAACAAATAATGGTAAAATAAGGGCTATAAAAGAGGTTATAAGCTTTTTCATACGACAAACTCGCAGATTAACCCCAAAAGTTCATTAGAACGTAATGGGTTATTAATTGGGTTTAACGCTGCAAAGTTAAATATTTATAATCAATAAAACAAACAATATTAAGAAAATCTTTTCACATAAAACACACTTTATGTTTCGCAATATCCTTAAACAATTTATTATCAAAGCTATACGGAACATCTAAGGATTTATTTAATTTTATATTTGAAGCAAAAGCATCACATTATGTATCATACGCAAAGATTTGTGTAACTATAATATTTGTGCGCATAGATATAAAATAACTACCTTTGCACCCGCAAACAACGATATCACAAGGTAACAAATCAAATAATAACTATAGTACAATGATTAACATCACAACATTCGGGAAGACTCTTGCATTCTCACTTCTATTCTTAGGAATAGCAACAACAGGTTCTGCTGCACAGAAGAAAGTGCCTGCAGCAACCTTCACAAACTTCACATACACAGGTGAGGATGACATCTACGCAAAGAATCCTCTGAAGCCAAACGAGTTCTACTCACCAATACTTCAAGGTTGCTACCCAGACCCAAGCATCTGTCGCAAAGGTGACGACTACTACCTCGTAAACTCATCTTTCGCAATGTTCCCTGGTGTGCCTATCTTCCACTCCACCGACCTCATCAATTGGGTGCAGATAGGTAATGTGCTTGACCGCACATCGCAACTCGACCCAACAACATGCGGTATTTCAGCTGGCATCTACGCTCCAGCCATTCATTACAACAAGTACAACGACACATTCTATATGATTACCACTGAGTTCTGCGCTCCTTGCGGCGGTAATATGGTGGTAAAGACAAAGGACCCACGTCAGGGTTGGAGTGACCCTTTCAACCTCCACTTCGGCGGCATTGACCCATCATTGTTCTTTGATGACAACGGCAAGGCTTACCTCGTTCACAACGATGCTCCTGAGAAGCCACTTTATGGTCCTAACCATCGTTGCATCAAGATTTGGGAGTATGACCTTGAGAAAGACCAGATTATCCCTGGTACAGACAAGGTTATCGTGAATGGCGGTACTGACATTGAGAAAAAGCCAGTATGGATTGAGGGTCCACACATCTACAAGAAGAACGGCACATACTACCTCATGTGTGCAGAAGGTGGCACAGGCGACTGGCACTCAGAGGTAATCTTCAAGGCAGACAACATTTATGGCCCATACGAGCCATGGAACAACAACCCTATCCTCACACAGCGCCACTTCCTCCACAACGCTGACAAGTTAGCTGACTGGGCTGGACATGCTGACCTCGTTGAGGGCAAGGACGGAAAATACTACGGAGTATTCCTCGGCATTCGTCCGAACTCAAAGGGCAATGTGAACACTGGTCGCGAGACATTCATGCTTCCTGTTGACTGGAGCGGCACATGGCCTGTATTCGAGAACGGTCTTGTTCCTCTGTCTATCAAGCAGAAGATGCCTAAGGGCGTAGAGAACAAAACTGGCAAGGATGGCTTCTTCCCTAACGGAAACTTCACTTACAGCGAGGACTTCAAGTCTGAGAACATTGACTACCGCTGGGTGGCAATGCGCGGACCAAAGGAGAACTTCATCAAGATAGCAAAGGAAGGTGGTCTCCAAATGACAGCCCTCGACGCTAACATCACTGAGGTACAGCCTATCTCTGCCCTCTTCCACCGTCAGCAGCACATCAAATACACAGCACAAACAACATTATCATATAATACAAAAGCGGCACAGAAGGCAGGTCTTATCTGCTACCAGAACGAAGCTTGCAACTATGTGCTGACAGTGCAGACTGAGGGAAAAGAGCAGGTTCTCGTACTCGAGAAGACTGTTCGTCCACAGCGCCAGAAAGATTTCAAGACAGAGATTGTGGCAAAAGAACCTATTGGCAAGCTGAAGACACCTATTACTCTTGGGGTAACAACAGATGGTCTCAACTATCAGTTCTCTTACACTCTCAACGGAGAGAAGAAGAACATTGGTGGACCGCTTGACGCAGCTGTTCTCTCCACAAACTTCGCAGGTGGCTTTACAGGTGCTCTCGTAGGAATGGGAGTATTCAAGTAAAAGCCAGAAACCTGCATCCGTTTCACGGCTTTAGTTATGAAAAAGTTATATTCATCCTTAATTGTTTTCTTTGTTACCGCTGTGACAGCGCTAACATAAATTATTCTGTCGGCTCTCCTTCTTGGGAGGGCCGGCAGTTGGTTTTGTTCAAGGAGTTAGTTACAAGGAGTTACAAGGAGTTCAAGGAATATGAAAAAACTCGTCATCTCATCAGCCATCACACTATGCTCGTTATTAACAGCCACTAATGTTAATGCGCAGGATAATGTAAAGGAATTGGACCTTTGGCAGGACAATACCGATGCAAGCTATGTTACCTACGCCAACAGCATCCGTATGGGTTCCAACGACTACAAGGTATATACCGCCCGTTATACCGAGTTTAATTCTGTGGTTAAAGGTGACAAGAACTTCTCCCTATACTGCGGCGGCGAGCGAACATGGCTTGGCACGAAGAACGGTGCCTCATACCCTTCATGGACTGACTTCAAGGGTGAGCTACACATATATCCATACACTAAGAAAAGCGGTTGTGGCTTCTACGGACTGCTTCTCAGTCATGGCGGAAAGACATTCAACCCAGAGGATGTGGCAGGCTCATTGGAAAAGACCAACAGCGAACTGACAAACTGCACTGTTACCTTGCACAACGGAGCGACACTTGCCATGTGGACAGGCGTGCGCGGAGTAAGAATAGCGGAGCTTAACACTGAAGAAGGCAGTATTATCCTCGGTCCTGCGAAGAAAGGCTCTGGCAACGGTTCATACTATGTACTCGGACTTTCTGGCAACGACGCATTATTAGCTGGTCAGATAGCGCCAACAGGCAAAGACGCTGCAACAAAAGTTGGTATCATAAAGGAAGGTGCAGGCACTTATCGCATCACAGGAAACGACAATCTTATTACCGGTGCCATCAGAATACTTGAGGGAAAAGTGATGCTGAACAACGACGTAGAAACAGCACGCACAAAGAAAATGGCTGGCGCTATCGGTGCGTTAGGCAGCACAAACCCAGGTGTTTATGTGTTCGAGGGCGCGGCAATAGGTGGCACAGGCCATTCCGCTTCCATCATAGACCTTTACGGAAACATGGAGCCTGGCGACAATGGCATAGGCACACTCACAATGGCGGACTTTGTTACGGGCAAGAACGTTGACCTCCGTCTTCGCCCAAGTTCAAAGCTGTACTTTGAGATAAACTCCGCTGAAGAGTACGACAAGGTTATCGTAGAAGGAAATCTTAACCACTGGAACATCGGTCAGGACTTTGCTCCATCAGACAAAACGCCTATCATTTACATTCAGCCTTCTGAAAACAACACACTGAAAGTAGGCGACCGACTGACGCTAATCTCCGCGAAAGGCAAGACCGCACGCGAAGACATAAAATGGAATTTCCGCATACAATACCCAAAGTCCCTGACATGGGAAGTGGAAGAGATAGAGGAAAACGGCACATACTCACTCGTTGCCGAAGTGAAATCGCTCGACTACTCTGGTCAAGGAGAGGTAGATGTTGATGACGACAAAGGTGACGATGAAGGCGGAGACGACGATGATGACGACGACGGCTTCGACGAGACCACCGACCCTACCCCACTCCGCACATACGCCGAAGCCCTCGGAAAGTATATTGGAGTTGCCGCTCCTTGCTGGAGCTACGACATAAACAACTACAGTGACGCAAACACTAAGACCATCGGCAAGGAGTTTAACATGGTTGTTTCCGAGAACGGCATGAAGTTCGAGAACACAGAACAGTCAAAGAACTCGTTCAACTATTCTCTCGGAGACAAGGCTGTAAACCTCGGGAAATACTACAACTGCGTAATCCGCGGCCATGTGTTCGCATGGCACAAACAAAACGGCTCTTGGATAACGGATAACGACAACAAGAACTCGCACAACTATTCTAAACAAGAATTGCTCAGCATCCTTAAAAACCACATCTTCAAGGTTGCCGAGCATTACAAGGGAAAAGTGACGGAATGGGATGTTGTAAACGAGTGTCTCAGCGACGACCAGACCGCCATCCGCAACAACCCTGACGCTTACGACCTTCGCCACTCAGTATGGTACGATGGCATCGGTGAGGCTTTTATTGATTCAGCCTTCGTTTGGGCACATCAAGCTGATCCAAGTCTTAAACTATATCTCACGGACTATGGCGTAGAGTTCAAGGGCATCGCCAAGACCGAAGCCCTCTACAACCTTGCAAAGCGACTGCTGAAAAACAACATTCCCCTGCACGGCGTAGGTATTCAGTGCCATTTGGATGCAGGAAAGGTTGACGCTGCAGCATTGGCAAAGACTGTGGAAAGCTACAAGACACTTGGTTTGGAATGTATCATTACAGAATGTGACCTTGGCTGCGACAACACAGAGACAGGCTTAGAACAACAAGCAAAGGATTTTGCCGCCATCACCCGCGTATGGCTTACGCATGACAACTGTCCTAAGTTTGTCATCTGGGGTTTGAAAGACAGCGACTCATGGCGCGGCAATAGTCCACTGCTCTTCAGGGAAAACCTCAGCAAGAAGCCCGCTTATTACTCAATACACAAGGCGTTGAGACGTGCGTCACAGGCAGCAGGAATAGACAACCCTATCGTCAACTATCCTTCAAAGCAGACTGGTAGCGACAAGGTATATAACCTACAAGGACAGCGCGTAGCCACTAACTACCACGGAATTATAATTACCAATGGAAAGAAAATAAGCAAGATGAACAAATAGTTGAAATGCCGGAATAACGGAATAACGGAATGCCGGAATACCCCCTAAACCATATAACCCCACACTTATCATACCAATGAAAACTAAAGCATTTTTCTCCCTTCTCATTGCCCTCGCTGCGACATTCACAGCTAAGGCATCAGAGACAATTACATCTCCTAACGGAAACATCCAAGTAGAAGTGTCAAACAACGACGGCAAAGTGTCATACTCTGTATCACTCAACGGCACAGTCTTCATCCTTCCGTCTAATCTCGGACTGAAGCTCAACTACATAGATTTGAGCGAGGGTCTTACGATGTCTAACATTGAAAAGAAACAGATAAACGAGCAATACAGCGTGCCAACAATCAAAAAGCGCAACGTGAACTACACTGCCAATGCTGCCACCATTGCTTTCACAAAGAACGGCAAGAAGGCTATTGACATTGAGTTCCGCGTGTCAGACTCGGATGTGGCTTTTCGCTACTACATCCATCAGCCCGAGAAAGAGTCACGCTATGCTGCTGTTGTGAAGGAGGAAAAGACAGCCTTTATCATCGCTGAAGCTGCAACAACATACCTCTGCCCACAGATGAAGCCTATGACAGGCTTCGCAGGAACAGCCCCAAGTTACGAGACCCACGCTACGATGGACGCTCCTATGGGCAACAACGGATGGGGCGACGGTTTTGTCTTCCCTTGTCTTTTCAAGAATGCCGACAAAGGCTGGATGCTTATATCAGAGACTGGCACCAACGGCAACTACTGCGGATGCCACCTGCAGAATATCTCAGGAAACAAATATGCCATTGCTTTTCCTAATCCTAACGAATGTAATGGCAATGGCACATCAGAGCCCGGCCTATCGCTCCCTTGCTACACCCCTTGGCGCACAATCACGCTTGGCGCCACTCCACAGACATTGGTAGAGACAACAGTAGCTACAGATCTTGTTGAGCCACAATACGAGGCAAGCAAGAAGTTCACTTACGGTCGCGGCACATGGAGCTGGATTATCAAGATGGACCCAAGCTGTAACTATGACGAACAGGTGCGTTACATTGATTTCGCCGCCGCTATGGGCTACGAGTCAGTGCTTATTGATGCTCTGTGGGACACACAGATAGGTCGCGACAAGATGGCTGACCTTGTGAAATACGCAGCTTCAAAGAATGTTGGCATCTTCCTCTGGTACAACTCTAACGGCTACTGGAACCACGCCCCACAAGGTCCTTTCGGCGTTATGCACCGTGCCACCAAGCGCACATCTGAGTTCCGTTGGCTTAAAAAGATTGGTGTTCGCGGTATGAAGATTGACTTCTTCGGCGGCGACAAGCAGCAGCAGATGCAGATATACGAGGATATTCTCTCTGACGCTAACGACGCAGGCCTTATGGTTATCTTCCACGGCTGCACCCTTCCACGCGGATGGGAGAGAATGTATCCTAACTTTGTTGCGTCAGAGGCTGTGCGCGCAAGCGAAAATCTGCATTTCTCACAAGGGGAATGTGACTCAGAGGCGCTCTATGCAACAATGCATCCTTTCTGTCGCAACGCTGTGGCAAGCATGGACTGGGGCGGCTCAACGCTCAACAAGTTCTATGGAGCAAATAACGACAAGGGTAGCCAACGCCGCACATCTGACGTTTTCGCCTTGGCAGCATCCGTACTTTTCCAAAGTCCTGTACAGCATTTTGCGATGGCTCCAAACAATCTGACCGACGCTCCCGACTGGGCTATCGACTTCATGAAGCGCGTGCCAACACAATGGGATGAGATAAAGTATATCGCTGGTGAGCCTGGCAAATATGTCATCCTTGCACGCAAGACAGGCAACCGATGGATTGTCTGCGGCATCAACGCACAAGAAACACCACTGACAACAACCCTGACACTCGACCACCTTAATACAGGCGACATGGTGAAGGTTTACTCTGACAACGCCGCACTTGAGGGAAGTGTCAAGGAAATGAAGGTCAACAAAAAGAAGCAGTTTAAGGTAACAATTCCGAAAAATGGCGGACTTGTCATAGAATAAAGGTGGGTTCTATAAATTAGTGCCCACAAGTTAAATCATTAATGGGTTTATGTTAGGCTTGCCTTAGGCGAATCTGCTTTCGCTCGGCATATCAAGCAAGCTTGATTGCTCTCG
>JABUUE010000008.1:30547-60313 GCA_021443335.1 Bacteroidaceae bacterium | reverse complement strand
TCTCAAGCTAATTTATAGAACCCACCTAAAAAAGTTTCGCAGGTTTGTGAACCTGCGAAACTTGAATACTTTTACTTTTCACTGACACGATCGTCTTCTACAACAGGAACAAGCATTGCATCTTCCTCGAAGAAATCATTTTCAGTGAACGATGTTATTTTATAAAATTTCCTTCCATCTATGCGCAGTTCCACATCCACAACGGGACGGCGCATATATGGTTTATTCTCTTTGTAAGCAATAAGTTGCATAAGCACGCGCTCCAAGCCGTTAAGGTCTTCCCTTCCAATCTCTCCCAACAGCATCTTCGTGTTTGGCTCCACAAGCGCGGTGTTGCGCATGTGACAGACACTGTTCTCGCGCGTAGCCAAAACAAACTGCATATAATAATTGCTGTCATTTATAAAGAACATCTGATAACGATTATTATCCATATCCTTTACGTCCATAGGAACAAAAGCAAGGTAGGCATAGAGTTTCTCACCGCCCTTGCGCTCCTCAGGCTCTGCACGGAAGGTTACAGGTAGGTCTGCTGGCTCTTGTTCTTTCTCTGCCTCGTCCTCTGCCGCATGATTGTTTTTATAAGACTTGTTAGACTTAGCGTAAGGATTAGGCTTGTCATAGCTCTCACTCTCCACAACAACCACATCACTTACCCTCATTGGTATCTCAAAACCATCACTATCCTCCACAAGAACAATATTCTTGCCTTGGAAGCCAGAGACAATACCGCCTCCAACCTCACTTAAAAAAGTAACCTTATCACCTATTTTCATAGTTTTATTATTAAGAAGTTCATGAACTCCTAATTTCTATATCCAATTCAACTCTTCAATATCAAATACTGGACCTTCGGTACATACGCAGACATTCCCTTTGACAGTCTTCTCCACGCAGCAAAGACACGCGCCAAGTCCGCACGCCATCATATTCTCGAGAGACACCTCACATGGCACACCCTTAGCTTTCGCCATTCTTGCCACAGCAACCATCATAGGCTTAGGACCGCAACAAGAAATCTTTGACACCTTAGAAGCGAGGTCACCATCCACGAATGAAGAGTTTGTAACAAATCCCTTGTCGCCCATCGTGCCGTCTTCGGTTGTAACATACGTTTCACCTATAGCCTTAAAGCTTTCAAGCAAAAGCAAGTCTTTTGCACTACGCGCGCCCAGCAAGAACACAGGAACGATGCCACTGTCTTTCAACACCTTGCCGTAATAAAGCAACGGTGCCACACCTACTCCACCGCCGATAAGCAACACTGATTTACCCTTCTCCATCTCCTCTGGATTTGCAAAGCCGTTGCCCAAAGGAAGGAGCATATTCACAACATCGCCAGTCTGACAAGAAGCGAGCCAACGAGTGCCCTCACCTATAGCCGCTATCAACAGATGCAGTTCATTCTTGGCGTAGTCAACGAAGTTTATCGAAATAGGACGACGCAAGAAAGTATCGGCATTGTCTATGCGAATGTTCACAAACTGCCCGGGGAGCATCTCTGGCAATGGTTTGTTGTCTGTTAATATCATCAGAACATACTTCTCATTAAGATGTTCCAATGATTTCACTTTAAGGTCTAACTGATATTTTTTCATAATCCTAACCTATATTAATTGTTCTGCACCGTACACAAGCATAATGTATCTGAGCACTTTACCGAGAGTTATAGAAATAATTGATATAGTAAGATTTGCCCTCATAAGTCCAAGAGCAATGGTTATTGCACTACCGAGAATAGGTACAAAAGCGAAAAAGCCCATCCATGCGCCATGACCAGCCATAAAGCGTTCCGCCCTATCAAGGTCCTTTTTCTTAACATGAAGGTACTTCTCTATCCATTCAAGATTTCCCAAACGACCGATATAGTAGTTGAACATTCCGCCTGCCACATTGCCTATACTGGCATATATTATCAGTTTAATAGGGTTAAAGTCAAGGGCTAACAGTGCAAGAATCACAGCCTCACTGCTGAAAGGGAAGAAACTTCCAGCAAGAAAGCCGCAGATAAGCATGCCTAAATAGCCGAGAGAGATTAGAAAGTCCATATTTAGCGGGGGAGGATTTTTTGGATTTCGAGATTTCGAAGACTCGAGGATACGAAGACTCGAGGATTCGCTCCCCTATGATGTATAAATCAGATTAAACAATGTTATTATATATGTCAAAGAAAGGATTGTGATAAACACTACATTTGTGCGCTTGGTGTCCGTCAGGGCAAAGAAGTGTCCTATCATTGCGCTTGTGGCAATAAGTTGCAAGGCGGTGAACATCAACATATTCGCTGGCTGCAGCAATGTCATTGCAAACGAGAACAAGAACAGCGCGAAGAATATCTGGTACATCATCCTCGTGCGCACCTTGTCGCGATGGCCTTCGTGAATCAGATGCGACATTCCTATTATAGAAAGCACAGAGGCACACACAAAGGCCAACATTACCTGCATCTTTATCCCGCTGAAATCAAAGGTATGACAAAAGTTCCAATTATGTACAAGCGTCCACTCCTCCAACGGGGTTCCTACCATAAAGTAATATGTCAGCAAAAAGACATAAGGCAGAGACACACCGAAGATTGATGATAGCAGAATCTTGACGCTGAAAGTTACCATACAATAACCAGTAAGCAACCACAGAATAGGCACCAAGAAGAGTATCTGCTTAAACACAAGGCTCGCCAACCCTATCATAAGAAAGGCATATAATATCACGCCTTGCGCCCTCCTGTACTGGTAACATGAGAAGAAAAGTATCAGGAATACAATCACGCAAAACTGCATGAATGTTACTTGCAACTGCATGCCACCAATATCAGGCGCCATCAGAAAAGCCATGTTAAATGCAAGAAACGATGAGGCAATCATCCTGCTATACACTCGTATCAGCGCAAAAAGGTGATTCATCCACATCATCAGTAGTCCCGAAACCATAAGCAAAACAAAAGGAAGGAAGGTTACATGGTCCTCCAACCACGCCACAAACCATAACAACAAAGTTGTCAAGGCCGCTACCGACCATGACAACTTACTCGTTGATATTTCCTTTTGAAGTCTGCGCACCTTACAAATCCGCACCGATATCCGAACGGAAATACTTGTCAGTAAAGTTTATCTTCTGTGCCTCTTGGAAAGATTTTGCAAGAGCCTCCGCCTTGTCCTTGCCATAAGATGACACAGCTATGACACGACCGCCGGCAGTAACTACCTTGTCGTCGTTGAATGTTGTTCCTGCATGGAAGACGATAGACCCCTCAACATTCTCTATGCCAGTTATCTCATAACCCTTCTTGTACTCCTGTGGATAACCGCCAGAAACAAGCATCACACAGACCGCGGAACGCTCGTCGAACACAATCTGACGCTCCTTAAGGTTGCCTTCTGCCACACCTTCAAGCAGTTCCACGAGGTCGCTCTTGATACGCAGCATAACGCTCTCTGTCTCAGGGTCGCCCATACGACAGTTGTACTCTATAACCATTGGTTCTCCGTCAACATTGATAAGTCCGAAGAAGATAAAGCCCTTGTAGCAGATACCTTCTGCCTTCAAGCCATCAACAGTAGGACGGATGATGCGGTCTTCAACTTTCTGCATCCACTCCTTTGTAGCGAAAGGCACAGGAGTAACAGAGCCCATACCACCAGTGTTCAAACCAGTGTCGTGTTCACCGATGCGCTTATAGTCCTTAGCCTCAGGGAGAATCTTATAGTCATTGCCGTCAGTAAGCACGAAGACAGAGCATTCAATACCTGATAGAAATTCCTCGATGACCACGCGAGCCGATGCGTTGCCGAACATTCCGTCAAGCATCTCCTTCAACTCTTTCTTCGCCTCCTCAAGATTATCAATGATAAGCACACCCTTACCAGCACAAAGTCCGTCAGCCTTCAACACATACGGAGCCTTAAGGGACTCAAGGAACTTTATGCCTTCTTCAAGGGTTTCTCCTGTAAATGTCTGATACTTAGCTGTTGGTATATTGTGGCGCATCATGAATGCCTTGGCAAAATCCTTTGAGCCTTCCAACTGCGCACCCTCTTTTGAAGGTCCGATAACAGGAATATTAGCAGTCTTAGGGTCATGCTTAAACTCATCGTAAATGCCCTTTACGAGAGGGTCTTCAGGACCCACAACAACCATACTAACATTATTATCAAGCACAAACTGCTTAACTGCAGGAAAGTCCGTTGGCTTCAGCGCCACATTCTCACCGCAGTTTCCCGTTCCAGCATTACCCGGAGCGATAAACAGTTTGTCAACTTTGCTACTCTGCGCTATTTTCCAAGCGAGGGCGTGCTCACGGCCGCCACTACCTAAAAGAAGAATATTCATATATAAATTGTTATATTAGGAGTTCAAATTAAGGAGTTCAAGGAGTTACCTCCTTACTCTCTAAATTTTAAAAAATCCTCAAAGTACTGCGTTATGCGCTTGTGAAGGGTAACTTGCTTATGTCCCGCCATATTATGGCCTTCGTCAGGATAGACGTAGAAATCGACCTGCTTGCCACACTGTTCCGCTGCATTGATGAAGTTAAAGCAGTTTTGCGGAACAACCGTCGGGTCACTGCCACCAGTGATAACGAGCAGCCTGCCCTTCAGATTTCCAGCCTTGTTCAGCAGAGATGAGTTCTTATAGCCCTCAGGATTATTCTGCGGTGTTCCCATATAGCGCTCGCCATACATTATCTCATACCAACTCCAGTCGATGACAGGACCGCCAGCAACGCCAACCTTGAACACATCGGGATATGTTGTCATCAACGAGCAAGTCATAAATCCGCCGAAGCTCCAGCCGTGAACGCCGAGTCTGTCTCCATCAATATATGGCAAAGACTTCAAGAACTCCACGCCTTTCATCTGGTCTTCCATCTCTACTTTGCCAAGTTGATGCCATGTAGCCTGCTCAAACTCCAGTCCACGCTCTGCGCTACCGCGATTGTCAAGAATGAAGCATACATAGCCCCTCTGCGACATTATCGTCTCCCACGCTCTGGAAGCATAATGCCACGAGTCGTCAACATTACGTGCGTGAGGACCGCCATAGACATAGACTACCGCTGGATATTTCTTTGTGCTGTCAAAGTTATACGGCTTTACAATCCTGTAGCACAGGTCAGTCTTGCCATCGGAAGCCTTTATCACTCCTGTCTCAAAGATGGGTTGGTGCTTCTCTGCCCATGGGTTTGATGCAGAAAAGAGTCTCACGCTCTTACCATTGCTTGCCACAACATCGATGTTTCTTGGCACATCGTGTGAAGTCCAAACATCAAAAAGATATTTGCCCGAAGCGGAAAGAATCTTGTTGTAGCCACCGCCATGTATGCCGTAGCCATTATCGAGAGCAGTAACCTTGCCATTATCCACATTCACAGAATAAAGATTCTTGTAGATTGGTCCTGCCTGGCGACTCGTATATATTATGGAATGACTACTCTTGCAGAAGCCAACAAACTCTGTCACCTCATATTCCCCTGAAGTTATCTGCTTAACAAGCTTGCCGTCAATATCATACAGATACAGATGGTTCCAGCCATCCTTCCTTGTCTGCAGAACAAACTTACTCTCATCCCAAGGCAGGAAAACTATCGGAGTCATTGGCTCCACATATTTGTTGCTATCCTCCTTGTATATGGTCTTCTGCAGTTCGCCCGTTTTCGCGCAATAAACATCAAGCTGAGTATGGTTCTGAAGACGGTTTACCTCAAACAGATAAATGCTCTTACCGTCAGGGCTCCATTGTATATTTGTAAAGAACCGGTCGGACGGGTCACCAGCCTTCAGATATACCGTTTGCTGACTGTCAGTGTCATAAATGCCGATAGTCACCTTATGGCTCACATCACCAGCCATAGGATAACGCGTCTTCTTGTCCTGCACACGGTTGCCATTCAAGAACGAGGGCAGAGGATAATTCTGCACCATAGACTGGTCCATGCGGTAGAAAGCGAGTTTCTTGCCGTCGGGACTCCAAAACATGCCGCTCTCAATGCCCCACTCGTTACGATGTACCGCCTGACCATAGACTATATTATCGTCATCGCCGTCGTTGGTTATCTGCACCGTGCGTGGTTTTTCACCTTCAATGCTGCCATTGATTCTTACTGACAGATTGCCGTCTTTCACAAAGGCAAAATTCAGACTCTTGTCAGACCAGGCACTTGCCACATATCCTTTCTCAAGCATTTTCCAGACGAGTTTGCCCTGTTTGAAATCGACAAGAGCCATACCCTCGCCGCTCTTTAACAGAGCCAACGGCCTGTCGGTATATGGAAACTCCACAGCACGCAGAGATACCTTTGCAAAGGTGGAGTCTGGTGCGAGCCAAGACTTTATCTGGTCTCTCGTGAAAAACGACTTCTCATTGCCCGTCTTCTTGTTTACCACGAAACACTCGTTGCGGTCAAGGCGCACAAGTTCATCACCCCACCAAGCATATAGTCTGTTTTCAACAGCGTAGTTATGATAGTCCCTTCCAGACCAGAACACCTGCTCCTCTGTGAACAGCTTCTCGTCAGTAACCTTTACAGGGATATTAGGTGAGTTTTGTGCCATTGAGATAAGGGCAAAAGCCATATAAATTAACAAAAATAATTTTCTCATTTCTTTCCCCTCCTATCGTCAAACTTTCGTGGTTTGCCGCCTTTACGGTCATCCGATTTGCGGAAACTCCTACCACCTCTTTCATCGTCAAATCTACGAGGTTTGCCACCTCTTTCATCGTCAAATCTACGAGGTTTGCCGCCTCTTTCATCGTCAAATCTACGAGGTTTGCCCCCTTTACGGTCGTCCGATTTACGGAACTTCCTATCTCCCCTGTCGTCTTCAAACTTACGAGGCTTGCGTTGTTCCCTCTTCTTGTCCATATCAAACAGCTTCGACTTGCGAAAAGTGAACGACAATATATCGCCCTCTTCGTTGTCCTCCATCTGTTGCAGACGCTCTTTGAACTCGCGGCTCTTCTTGAAGCGGTGTGTCTGCGCCATCTCCTTGCGCTCATTGTCAGTCTTCACCTCATTGCCGTCAGAGAGAAAAGCTTTCGTCTTGCCGTCAAAGAGCACATATTTGCGCAGTTCACACTCAAGAGCACCATTATATAAAGGATATTTAATCGAAGGTTTCAGTCCGATAGCGTCGAAGCACTCCTTGCGGTAACTGAGCACCCACGCCTCGTTTCCGCTGAACGCGTGTTTCAGTCGGTCGCCAATCATTTTGTATGTCTCGATGAGGTTAGGCGTTGAAATACGCTCGCCATAAGGAGGATTGGTAACCATGATTGACCGTTGTGTCGGCTTCTCGAAGTCGGCAAAGTTCTGCACGGCAAGCTCAATATCACTCGACAATCCCGCCGCCTTCACATTTGCTCGCGCTATGCCAATGGCCTTCGGGTCAATGTCAAAGCCAAAAATCTTGTGCTCAAACTCGCGTTCCTGTGAGTCATCATTATATACGGCATCAAAAAGTTCTTCGTCGAAATCGTTCCATTTCTCAAAGGCAAACTGCTGACGGAACACGCCTGGTGCGATGTTTTTCGCTATCAGCGCCGCCTCAATGAGGAATGTACCCGAGCCGCACATAGGGTCTATGAAGTTACAGTCGCCCTTCCAACCTGTCTGCAGGATTATGCCGGCTGCCAACACCTCATTGAGCGGAGCCTCAACAGCCTCCTGACGGTAGCCGCGGCGATGCAGGCTCTCACCGCTCGAATCGAGAGCAAGAGTGCAGTCAGTGCCAGCTATGTGCAGGTGAATGCGCAAATCAGGATTGGAAATGCTCACGTTTGGACGCTGTCCCTCTTCCTCTAAAAACTTATCTACGATGGCATCCTTCACCTTGTACGCCACGAACTTAGAGTGGGTAAACTCCTCGGAATATACAACAGTGTCAACAGCGAAAGAGCTCTTCACAGTGAGCAACTGCGACCAGTCGAAAGCCTTAATCTCGTCATAAACCTGTTCCGGCGTACGCGCCTTGAATGTCTTTATAGGCTTAAGTATTCGTAGGGCTGTGCGAAGAGAGAAGTTCGCGCGATACATTATCTCCTTGTCGCCTGAGAATTTAACCATTCGGCGACCAATCTCCACGTCGTTAGCGCCAAGAGCTATAAGTTCTTCGGCAAGGATATTCTCCAGACCGACAAAGGTTTTTGCAATATATTCTGCCATATTATATTTGTCGAGCGCAAGTAAGTTTGCGGCAATTATGGTGCAAAATTACTACTATTTTTATAACCTTCAAAAC
The DNA here is from genome assembly GCA_021443335.1 of Bacteroidaceae bacterium. Lineage (GTDB taxonomy): Bacteria > Bacteroidota > Bacteroidia > Bacteroidales > Bacteroidaceae > Prevotella. The sequence goes on along the minus strand of JABUUE010000008.1, from coordinate 52,076 downwards.
AAAAGCAACAAAAATAGCCTTCCTAACCCATTATTTCTCGCCAAACACTTCCAAATATAATAATTATTATTAACTTTGCACACATAACATCCATTTCTGAAGGCTTGCTGAGGCAAACTGAAAGGAAATGGATTTCTTTTTNTAACCTTTAACCTTAAACCTTATAACCTTTAACCTTAAACCTTATAACCTTTAACCTTAAACCTTATAACCTTAAACATTAAACCCCTGCCTTCTCAGCGCTGCCATCATCCCCTCCGACATTGCCTCGTTGTCCTTCTTCGTGTATCTTATGTCCGTGAATATCTGTGCGAGCGTCTCCTTGTTGTTTATCTCACAGAAGCGGATGTTCTCCTCCAAATGTTCTTTCTCGCGGTAATAAGAATCAATGTCGCTGGCACAGTAATCCTGATATTCCTCCTCGTGAACGATAGCCGCCAATGGCAGTCGGTCAGTAAGAGCAGGATTCTCATCGGGCCATCCAAGGGTTATCGTTGCCACGGGAAACACTAACTTCGGCAGTTTCAGCGTCTCTATTATGCTCGTCGGCTGATAGACAGTAGTGCCAAGGAAGCAGTATCCCAAGCCCTTCTCTTCGGCTATGTTGCATAGTGTCTGCGTGTATAGCAGCGCGTCTGTCGCAGCGTTTATGAACGACAGGAAGTTATCGTATCCCGGATTGGCGTTACGCTCCTCCGCCCATCGTGTCGTGCGGTTGAAGTCGGCGCAGACAGTCAGCACAACGGGAGCAGCGGCAACCATCGGCTGGTTGAAATGTGCAGGAGCAAGTTTCTCCTTCATCGCCTTCGAGCGCGTAACGACCACGCTATACAACTGGAGGTTGCCCATTGTCTGCGTGCGCTCGGCGGCCTCAAGAATCTCGTTCAGCAGCCCAGCGGAAACGTCTTCATCAGTATATTTCCTTATGCTGCGGTGTTTTTTAATGTATTCCATAAGAGTTTTTTTTTCATCATTTGCGCGACAAAATTAGAGTTATTTTTTTAATACACAAAATAACTTTAGCATTTTATCTATTATGTTTTCAAATCATTGTTCTTTCACCATCAAAGGCAATAAGTTGCAACCGATTGCAACGTCAAAACAACACTTTTTGTAAAATCAACATTATATATATAGCGAACAACATCTAACTTTGCAGCAGAAAAACAATTATTCTATATTTTTACTAACCTCTAAAAAATGATGAGAAAACTAAAGTGTAGAGTTCCACAGCGAACTCTCGCCCTTCTTTTTGGGCTCATCCTATCATTAGGAACTTTCGCACAGAGTTTTGTGGCGAAAGGTGTAGTGAAGGACGCTACCGGTGAACCTGTCATTGGAGCCACAGTACGCGTACCCGGCGTGCAAGGCGGCGCAATCACGGACTTCGACGGTAACTTCCAAATCAACTGTAACAAAGGTCAGATGCTGGAAATCACCTACATCGGCATGGAGACACAGCAGGCAGCCGCCTCAGAGAACATGTCTATCACGCTGAAGGAAGACGCAGGCCAGTCGCTCAACGAGGTAGTCGTTATCGGTTACGGTGTTGCGAAGAAGAACGACCTTACAGGTTCTGTCACCGCCATCAAACCGGACGAGAAGAACCACGGTCTGCAGGTGAGCGCCCAGGACATGATCCAGGGTAAGATTGCCGGTGTTAATGTCAACAGCGCTTCCGGTGCTCCTGGCGACGGTGCTCAGATTCGTATCCGTGGCGGTGCTTCACTTAACGCAAGCAACGACCCGCTGATTGTAATCGACGGTCTGGCAATGGACAATAACAGCACAAAGGGTATGGCTAACCCTCTCTCTCTTGTCAACCCTAACGACATCGAGACTTTCACCGTGCTGAAAGACGCTTCTGCAACAGCCATCTACGGTTCACGCGGTTCTAACGGTGTAATCATCATCACAACAAAGAAAGGTCGCAAGAACCAGTCGGCTCAGGTTTCTTACAACGGCAACGTATCGTTCAGTTCTATCTCAAAGAAGCTCAATGTGATGAACGCTGCAGAATATGTTGACCACATCAAGAACTATTACGGCGCAGAATCAGCAGCCTACCAAGGTCTTGGCTGGAAAGAGTATAACGCTGACGGAACTCCAAACTACGCTGCCGGAACTTACGACACAAACTGGCAGGACGAAATCTATCGCACAGCAGTAAGCTCTGACCACAATGTGACAGTGGCTGGCAGCGCGAAGAACATGCCTTACCGTTTCAGCGCAGGCTTCACTGACCAGAACGGTATTCTCAAAGGTTCCAACTACCAGCGTGCAACCGTTGGTTTCAACCTCAACCCATCACTGTTCAACGACCATCTGAACATGAACATCAACGCCAAATATGCCTACTCACACACCCGACGCGGTGGTGACGGAGCAATCGGCGCTGCTATCTCAATGGATCCTACCCGCCCTGTGACAAGCACAGACAAGAAGTATGACAACTGGGAAGGCTACTGGCAATGGACAAAGGAAACAACAGAGCTTGACCCTACTTACCGTTACGCCCGTAACGACGACGCTCCAAGAAACCCTGTTGAGCTTATCAACCACTACAACAACAAGAGCAACTCTCATGTGGTAATCGGTAACTTCGAGGCTGACTACAAGATTCATGGCTTCGAGGACCTTCGCCTCCACCTGAACCTCGCCGGCGAGTACGCTTACGGCGGTGACTACACAAAGAACAACGCCAAGTCAACCTACGGTTTCTACTACGGCGGCTCTGGTGACAACACTGAGAAGAAATACAACATCACTGCAACTGCATACCTGCAATACTACAAGGACTTCAACGAGAAGCACCACTTCGACATCATGGCAGGTTACGAATACAGCCACCTTAAGTATTGGGGAAACAGCGAATTCACAGACTACTACCCTTCTACAAACCAAAGCAAGTATGACGACGGCACTCCAAAGGCTGGCACAGTGAACAGCCACTCAGAAGCTTACTGGAGAGGACAGATGTTCCTCGTGAGCTGGATGGGACGCGCAAACTACACTCTGCTCGACCGCTACCTCTTCACCGTTACTGCCCGCTACGACGGTTCAAGCCGTTTCGCGAAAGGCAAGAAGTGGGGTTTCTTCCCTTCAGCAGCCTTCGCTTGGCGTATCAAGGACGAGGCATTCCTGAGAGACTCACAGGCAGTGAGCGACCTAAAACTCCGCTTAGGTTGGGGTAACACTGGTCAGCAGGATACCGGCATGGAATACTACACAGCAGCTTACAAGAAGAGCACAACGACCGACCACCTCTACCCTGTAGGTCCGGACAACGACGGTACGCTCTACAAGCCTCTGACATACAACAACGACCTCACATGGGAGACAACAATGACACTGAACGTAGGTCTTGACTACGGTATGTTCAACCAGCGACTCACCCTGAATGTTGACGCTTACTACCGCAAGACTACCGACCTGCTCTGCCGTCCAACAATTCCAACAGGTCAGAACTTCGACAACCAGATGGCTCTGAACGCCGGCTCTCTGCAAAACAAGGGTGTGGAAATAGCCATCAGCGGCAAGCCTGTACAGACAAAGAACTGGTTCCTTGACCTCGGTGTGAACGTGGCTTACAACCAGAACGAAATCACTGAGCTCTACGGTGGCAAGGATGTCATCAGCGGCAGCCTCTCTGTAGGTCAGAACAAGCAGTTGACATACCATAAGGTAGGCAAGCCTGCAAACTCTTTCTGGGTTTATCAGCAGGTTTACGACCAGAACGGAAGACCAATAATGGGATGCTATGTCGACCGCAACGCCGACGGCATAATCGACGACAACGACCGCTACTTCTACAAGAACATCGCAGCGCCATGGACAGGAGGTTTCTACCTGAAGATTTCATACAAGAACTGGGACCTCGGCACAAACTTCCGCGGCAGCATCGGCAACTATGTTTACAACGGCATCGAGCAGGGCAAGGTTAACTCCGACGTGCTCTACAACCCTAAGGGATACTACGAGAACAGCACAAAAGACATCGTGAAATTAGGCTGGACATCATACAACTACGACCTCTCAGACTACTTTGTACAGAACGGAAGCTACCTGAAGTGTGACAACATCACGTTAGGCTACAACTTCAACAACCTGTTCAAGGGCGGCAATTACAGCGGCATCAACGGTCGCCTCTACGCTTCTTGCTCAAACGTGTTCACAATAACAAAGTACAAGGGTCTCGACCCAGAGCAGAACTCAGGTTTCGAAGGCAGCGTTTATCCACGCTCGCGCACATTCCTCATCGGACTTAACTTAAACTTCTAATCAAACAAGGATAATCATGAAATTCAATAAAATAACAACATTGTTTTCTGCGGCAGTGCTCTTAGTCTCCGCAAGCATGACTTCCTGTATGGCTGACCTTGACAAGGGAAACATCGACCCAACAGTAACGGCAACGCCGGACATCAAGGCTCTGTACTCAAAATGTTATGCCGGACTTATCATGGAAGGTCTTGACGGCAACGCGGACTTCTCCATCGACAACGCCGGAAAGTCAACCCTACTGCGTAATGTCTTCAACCTGAACGAGGTATCCACTGACGAGGCTATCTGCTGGTGGAGCGACGGAGGTATGATAGAATTGGGCAACAACAAGACTCAGTCGGGCGACTTGGTGGTAAAATTCATATACTACCGCCTGATGTCTAACATAACCTACTGCAACCACTTCCTCGAACTCGAAGAGGCTCAGGCTGACAAGGCCATGTACGCCGAAGTTCGCGTAATCCGCGCTTACAACTACATGCTCATGCTCGACTTCTTCGGCAACCCTCCTTTCGTTGACAAGATTTCTACCACCGTGCCTACTCAGGCTCACACCTACAACAAGGACTACAAAGCCGGAACTGAATACACAAAGGCTGAGGTGCTGAAGATGGGACGCGAATTCCTCTTCGACTGGGTGAAGACTGAGTTTGAGACTGCAGAGGCTGACCTGATAGATGCCGACGCAAAGAAGGACACTGACCCTAACTACGGCCGCATTGACAAGGCTACTGTATGGCTGTTGCTCAGCCGTCTCTACCTGAACGCTGGTACATACCTCAACAACGACGGCCAGAACAACCCTCACTGGGACAAGGCTCTCACGTACGCAGAGAAGATTATCAATTCTCCATACTCTCTCTTCGACGACACTAAGATTTCTGACGCTGCGAAGAAAAACGGCTACCGCCCTTACGACCTGCTCTTCATGGGCGACAACGGTTCTAACGGCGCAAGTTGCGAGGCTATCCTGCCACTGCTCCAGGACGGAAAGAAGACTAAGGGATGGGGAGGCTCACTCTTCTTCGTTGCCGCAATGTGGAACGACAAGATGGCTACCGTTACCGGACTGACAGCCGGCACAACAGGCAACAACTGGTCTGGTATGAGATGCCGTCCACAGCTGATCGAGAAGTTCACTTCTAATCCACAGTCATTCGTCGGAAAGACAACAATGGAAATCCGTGCTCTCAACATCGACGACAGAGCATTGTTCTGGGGACAGGGGTCAGGCGCTGACGTGCGCACTCTCGACCTTGGCGACAACACCTCTTTCTACATGGGCCTCGTGACAACAAAGTGGAACAACAACTACTCTACCGGCGCAGCGCCTCACGACTCATACGATGTTGACACCGACTTCTTCCTCTTCCGCGTGGCTGAGGCTTACCTCAATGCTGCCGAGGCAGAAATGCACATCAACGGCGAAAGCTCAACAAAGGCAAAAGGTTACATCGACGCTCTGCGCAAGCGTGCTCACGCTGTGACACTGGCAAGCTATGACCTGAACTACATCCTTGACGAGCGTTCACGCGAATTCTATTTCGAAGGTCTCCGTCGTACAGACCTCATCCGCTTCAACCAGTATGGTGGCACACAGGCTACTTACAACTGGTCGTACAAGGGTGGCAACATCAACGGCGTAACATTCGAGAAGTTCCGCAACTTGTTCCCAATCCACAGCGATGAGATTCTCGCTAACCGCAACCTCATCCAGATTGACGGATATAATGACTTACAGAATTAATATCAAGATTTATATGAAAAACAAAATATTGCTTGGTGCCTTGTTACTGAGCTCCACAGGCATCTTCACAGCATGCTCCGACGACAACGGTTCGAATCCTACGCTGATTCAGCCTACGGAGTTTGTTCTCAACACTCCATCATATATTAATGAAGTGATTGACCTGGAAAATACTGAGGCTCTGCACCTTACATGGTCGCAGCCTAAATACACTGCTGACAACGCTCCGATAAACGCCACTTACGAGATTCAGGTGTCGCCGACAAACAAGTTCACCGCCTCTTTGGCAGATGCTGAGGCTGACACATTGGAGAACATCGTGGCTGACTACGCTATCATCGACAAGACTTCCACGCTTTGCAGCGCCGACCTTGCCGCCCTTGACCTTAACACTGCGCTGATGAAGGTTTGCAAGTGGGAAGAGGACGATGTGCCAGAGACACAAAAGGTTTACCTGCGCATGAACGCTTATGTATTAGAAGGCACAAAGAAACTCAACGAGGTGAAATCTAATGTCATCGAGCTGAATGTTAATCCTTATTATATTGAACTCAAGGACGCTGATCCTGTAATGTGGTACCTCGTAGGTAACATGTTCGGCAACAAGTGGGGCAGCAACATCGGTGTAGATTGCTTCCCAATGTTCCTGAAGAACACTCAGTATGACAAGAAGACAGGTACAGGCGAAATCCAGTATCTCAACTACTTCGAGACCGGCGAATACAAGTCTAACGGCGAGTGTGACAATGCCGGCTTCAAGATTCAGCCAGCTGACTTCAACTGGGATTACGGCATGACTGGTGACGGTAGCAAGTATAACACTATCATCTGTCGTAACGGTGGTAGCGACGGCGGTCATATCGTGGCTGGCGAGAACGGATACTACCTTATCACAATGAACACCGCAACAAACGAAGCAACAATGGTTAAGCAGGACATCAAGCCTGCAAACTACGGCACAATCTGCCTCGCCGGCGACTTCAACGGATGGTCAGACCAAACTCCAATGCAGCCATACAATGTTGACCGCTACGAGCAAACAACCATTGAAAACCACGCATGGTGTTACATCTTAGAGGTTACTCCCGAGATGATTGCTGCTGCCGGACGCACAGACGCTATCCAAGTGAAGTTCAGAACTGTTGACTCAAGCACCTGGTGGGGATGTGGAGCCAAAGACGGTGAGGTAACCAAGATTGGTACCGCAACAACCTCCGGCTCTAACCTCGGCATTCCGGTAGGCAATTGGATAATCCTGTTCAACGACATCAGCGGTGACTTCAATATTATTGAGAAGAAATAAACTAAGTACGAAGTACAAAGTACGAAGTACGAAGTATGATTACCTACTTAAAGGCCAAAGCCAAGGCCAAAGCCAAAGCCAAAGCCAATAAAAAACCATAATAAGGAAAAACATGATAAAGAAAATATTATATGGCCTGACTCTTCTCGCTGGAATGGTTTCCTGTACAGAAGATTTCACAGACTGGGCTAAGCCGCAAAGCAATGCTGCCAACGAAGCAGCGCAGCCTGTAACATTAAGCGTGCAACCCGTTTGCAAAAATATCCTCTTTGAGGATATAGACACTGACTCTATAGAACTGTTCACGGGTAACCTCGGTATTGAAAAGATTAGCGGATATGATGTGGCCATCTCCTCTGCAGACGATCTCGGCGACACTCCTATCCACCTGGACGCAAGCATCGACGGCAAGGTTTCTACCGCAGAGCTTAAAGATGCCGTAATCGAAATGTTCGGCAGATCGCCTAAAGAGAGAAACCTCGACGTAGTTGTCTCTGCAATAGTGAAAGTGGCCACCGACGACGGCAGCATCACAACAAGGAAGTCTGCCCAGAAGTTTAACGTGTCAGCCCTTCTCGACACTCCTTACATCTCGCAGAACTACTACCTTATCGGCGATCCAATCCGCCTGTGGGATCCTCAATGCGTAATTATGCCATTCGTACACAAAGGCGCTGGCAGCGTTTACGATGAACCTGAATTTTCAGTCGTATTCCCTGTTAAGGCTGGCGAAACATGGTTTGCCATCACCGACGATGTGACCGTACTAAGCGGTGAATGGGACAATGTGCTCGGATGTGTTGAAGGTGACGGAAAGAACGGCAGCTTCGGATATTTGGCACGCCGCACAATGCTGAAAGACAACGGCTCATGGAAGATTGTTGCCGAGAAGGATTGCCAGGTACGCTTAACTCTCAACATGATGGAATACAGTTACAAGATTGAGATACTTGCCTTCGATGAGTTTGTCGGCGTTATCGGCAACCACAACGGATGGGGCGCTGACGAGCCAATAGCCTCACCAGGCTTCGACGGCGAATACCAAGGTTATCTCTATCTCAACGGCGACTTCAAGATTCGCCAGAAGGCAAGCTGGGACAACAAAGACACTTGGGGAGGCAACGGAGTTCCAGGACAGCTCGAGCAGCCAGGTGCTAACCTCTACGCTGAAACAGGATTCTATCAAATAAATGCCAACCTCGCCGAGAACACTTACTCACTCGTTCCTGTTACTTCTATCACCTGCGTGGGCAACCACAACGGATGGAATCAGGCAGATGCAGCCCACCACATGACTTACAATGTAGCAGAGAAATGCTGGGAAGGCACATTCAACCTCACCAACGGATTCAAGTTTGCAATGAACGACGCTTGGGACATATCATGGGGTGGTGCCAACGGCTCAGCAACATCTTACGATCTCCTGACCGAATACAACGGCAAGGACCTCAACGTGCCAAATGGCGACGGCAAATACTCAGTCAAGCTCTACCTCACCTGCGAGGGAAAGCACAAGGTAGTTTTAACTAAACAGTAATATTCTTAAGGTTTTAGGTTTAAGGTTTTAAGGTTGGAGGTTATAAGGTTTAAGGTTAAAGGTCCAAAGCCAAAGCCAAAGCCAAAGCCCCCCAACCTCCAACCTCATAACCTCCAACCTCATAACCTCCAACCTCATAAATTATGAACATAATTAAGAAAACAGCAGCGATGGCTGTCCTTGCACTAAGCATCTCGACAGCCGCTGTCGCTCAAGAAGTCGACTATGAAAAAGGTTACACCTTCATAGGCTTGAAGGGTGGAGCTCAGGCTACTCTCACCCACTATAAATTCTCAGACCTTCTCACTCCTCAGTTCGGCATCTATTTCGGCCGCTACTTCAACCAGTATGTCGGCGCGAGACTGGACATCACCGGCTATCAGAACAAGGGTGGTTTCAAGGCCGACCGTTATGACTTCGTGACAGAAGACACTCCTTACAAGTTCAACGCTTGTACTGCAGACCTCGACCTGCTCATGAACATGACAAACATCTTCAGCCCCGACCGCGACAGCCATGTGTTCAACTGGAACTTGCTTGCTGGTTTTGGCGTGAACTACACTTGGCAGCATGACGAGTTTGAAGCAGCAGTGAAGAGTTTCAAATACTATGTCGGCCCTACAAGCTGCGGCACAAAGCACGCTTCGTTCAACGGACGTCTCGGAACACAGTTTGAGTTTAATGTGGCAAAGCATTTCTCTCTGATGCTCGAGGCTGACGCCAACTTCAAGAACGACCAGTACAACCTGAAGTTCAACGACAAGTGCGACTGGCAGATTCAGGCTCTCATCGGTCTGACATACAAGTTTGGAGTTAAGACAAAGAAGGCTCCAGAGCCTGTTGTGGCTGCTCCTCTTTACGCTTGTCCTGGCTGTAACGACGCATACATCAACGGCAACTGTCCGGAAAGCGAGTATGGCAAGTGCAAGAACAATCCGGAATGTCAGCACTACGCATCTTGCAGATGCAAGATGGACAAGCCTGAGCCAAAGCCTGTTCCTGCGCCTATCGTAAAGGATGAGCCCCTGAAGGAGAACATCTTCTACGAAATCAGAATCTCTGATCCTGATGCCGACGCTCTGCTCAACAAGGTTGTTGACTGGTGCAACAAGTATCCTAACAAGAAAATCACCATCAGAGGCTATGCCGACAGGGAAACAGGCAATCCGGAAATCAACAAGGGATACGCTGGCGACCGCGCCGACAAGGTTGCAAAGATTCTGCAGGAGAAGGGCGTTGACGCTTCTCGCATGACAGTGAAATCATTCGGCGACCTCGTTCAGCCTTTCGAAGAGAACGACAAGAACCGCTGCGTACTTATCACTGGTGAATAATTAACAACACCTCTCCCTAACCAGGAGAGGTGTTTTTTTGCTATTTTATCCACTAATAACCAGATTTTTTGCTTTTTCCTTCTTAGTAACAAAAAATATTTATAACTTTGCGCCCTATAACCTGCTTTAGTAGGTCATAAGGTTAAAACCTAATAAATATCACTTAATTTAATGATGGAAAACGAAAACAAATCTCTCACGGAAGCAACAGAGGAGGTTCAGAGCGTAGTAGTGGAAGAAACTTCTGCAACAGCAGAAACCGTTCAGAACGAAAACGAGGAAACTCAAAACCCTGTTGAAGAACAAAAACAGTATCCTGTTTACAAAACAACTCAGGAAGTGGTTGAACGAATAACGGAACTCGCACACGCGGAAGAAGAGCCGGAACGACAGGAGGTTGACCTGCTGAAAAGTCTCTTCTACAAATTCCGCAACGCCGACAACGAAGCCAAGAGGCAAGAGTTTATCGCGGCGGGAGGACAAGAGGAGGACTTCCACCCCGAACAGGATGAAAACGACGAAAAATTCAAGGCCGAACTTGCCATCATCCGTGAGAGACGCCAGAGGCTGTTCCTGGAACAGGAGCAGACGAAGGCCGACAATCTTCAGAAGAAACTCGACATACTTGAGAAAATCAAGTCTATGACGACAACTCCTGAGGAAACGGGAGCCAACTATCAGGAGTTCAAGACGCTGCAGGAAGAGTGGAAAAACATTAATCCTGTACCAGCAGAGAAGGCTACCGAACTATGGAAAAACTATCAGCACTACTGCGAGCAGTTCTACGACCTTCTGCAACTCAACCGCGAGGCTCGCGAATATGACTTCAAGAAAAACCTTGAGATAAAGAACCAGATTATTGAAACTGCCGAGAAGCTGGCTGCCGACGAAGACGTTGTAAGCGCATTCTACCAGTTGCAGACTCTCCACGACCAATGGCGCGAAACTGGTCCGGTGTCGAAAGACATAAGAGAAGAGACTTGGACAAAGTTCAAGAACGCGTCAACAATAATCAACAAGCGTTACCAAGACCACTATATCTCCATCAAAGAGAAGGAGGAACAAAACCTTGCGCTGAAAACTGCCCTGTGCGAAAAGGCTGAGGCAATGACTGCTGCAGAACTGCCACAGACAGCCGCTGCATGGGACGAGCAGACAAAACAAATGCTTGAACTGCAAGCGGAATGGAAGACCATCGGCTTCACCTCACAGAAGATGAACGCAAAGATTTTCGAGCGTTTCCGCGCTGCCTGCGATGTGTTCTTCACAAAGAAAAACGAGTTCTACGCACAGCTGAAGGAATCTTACGCCGTGAACATCGAGAAGAAGAAAGCCCTCGTGGAGAAGGCAAAGGCTCTTGCAGACTCAACAGAATGGCGCTCTACAGCCGACAAACTCATGAACCTGCAGAAAGAGTGGAAGGCTGTTGGCACAACTCCGCACAAGATTGGCGAAGAACTATGGACAGAATTTATCACCGCTTGCAACAAGTTCTTCGATGCAAGGAAGGATGCTAATGCTGGACAACGCAACGAACAGGCTGAAAACCTGCAGAAGAAATATAACGTGATTGCTCGCATCAAGGCTCTCATCGAAGAACCGGTTGAGAATATGCGCGACACACTGAAAGCTCTTTCTGAGGAATTCAGCAACATCGGTCATGTGCCTTTCAAGGATAAAGACTCTCTCTACTCCGAATACAAGCAGGCTCTCGACGCTGCCTACGCTAAGCTCAACAAGGCAAATGTAGGCAAGAGACTTGACAAGTTCAAGAAGTCAATCAAGACAACAGCCGACAATCTCGGCGACGAGCGCTTCAAGCTTACCCGCCGTCTGGATGCTCTCAAGAAGGAACTTGCAACAGTGGAGAACAACCTCTCATTCTTCAGCCTCTCAAACTCCAAGAAAGCAAACCCACTGCTTGACGGCGTGAAGAAGCAAATGGAGAAGATAAAGGATGAGATAGCTCTCACCGTTGAGAAGATTAAGGCTATTGACGAACAGGATTAATGTTTTTATTTCTTAAACTTATCATAACGCTTACAGCAATAATCGTTGCTGCCGACTGGATGACCAGCGGCGCTTCGGCTATTGCTGTAAAACTTAGAATACGCCCGATGATTGTCGGGCTGACGATTGTGGCAATGGGAACATCGGCGCCAGAGCTCTTCGTGTCCGTAAGTTCCGCGCTGGAAAGCGATGCGCCAGGCAAAGCCGGAATGGTCGATATAGCATTGGGAAATGTCGTTGGCAGCAACATCTTCAATTGTCTGCTTATCATTGGTCTTGTAACACTCATCGCACCTGTTTCCGTTCCCAAGAAAACAGTGAACGAAGATATCCTCATCGTGATATTTTCCTCCGTTCTTTTGTCCGCCCTACTCTGCACAGGAGAATTCAGCCGATGGTACGGAATATTCTTCCTGATATGTTTTGCGTGGTTCCTCAAAAAGACTATCAACTCCGCAAAAACAACAAGGGAAGAAACCAACGGTAGCGACGACACTGTAGTCATCAAGCAACATCCGCTATGGCTTGCCATCACTCTTATCATCGTAGGCTTGGCGGTGCTCGTCTTTGCAAGCGACATCTTTGTTGACACCGCTTCTGAGATAGCATCTGTTCTCGGTGTGAGCGACAAGATAATAGGTCTGACAATCGTTGGCATAGGCACATCAGCGCCAGAAATAGCCACCAGCGTCATGGCAGCAAGAAAAGGACAGGGAGAAATGGCTATCGGAAATGTCATCGGCAGCAACATCTTCAACATTCTGATGATTCTCGGACTGACAGGTGTGATTCATCCGCTCAAAGACTACACAATAAACTATGTGGATCTCGGAGTGATGATTTTAGGCGCATTCCTCTTCTGGCTTTTCTCTCGTACAAAATATAAATTAGAGCGATGGGAAGGAGCGGTATTACTACTCACCTGCACCGCATATATCTGCTGGCTCATACAAAGTACTTAGAGCCTCACCCCTAACCCCTCTCCATCAGGAGAGGGGAATGATTTCCCACTTAAAGGCCAAAGCCAAGGCCAAGGCCAAAGCCAAAGCCAAAGCCAAAGCCAAAGCCAGTTCAACCTAAAACCTAATTAATGATTATTGAACAACCATCCCTGTATCTTCGCTGGATATATCCAAGAGCAACATGGCGAATGAGCAAAAAAGTCAAGGCCGTATATTTGACTTTTGATGATGGTCCTATACCCGAAGCAACCCCCTTTATCCTTGAGACACTTCGCAAATACAATATAAAAGCCACATTCTTCATGGTGGGAGACAACGTGAGGAAATATCCTGAACTATTTGAAGCCGTGTGCAACGACGGGCACAGGATAGGAAACCATACATTCAACCATTGGGGAGCGATGAGACATCTCACCAAAGAATATATACACAACGTAAGTCGTGCCAACGAGTTGCTCAACACCGACCTCTATCGCCCGCCACACGGCTGGATGCGCTGGTCACACTACTTCATCCTCTCACTCAAATATCGCATCATAATGTGGGATGTCATCACCCGTGACTATTCCAAGCGACTGACCGCAGAAGATGTGGTAAACAATGTGAAACGCTACTCACGGAACGGCTCAATCATTACCTTCCACGACTCTCTTAAAAGCATCGACAAACTAAAGACAGCCCTCCCTGAATCAATAGAATGGCTTATCGCTCAGGGATACGAATTCAGAATTTTTTAACCCAAAGCCAAGGCCAAAGCCAAAGCCAAAGCCAAAGCCAAAGCCAAAGCCAAAGCCAAAAAGTATGCAGCACCGCTCAGGTTTCGTAAACATCGTTGGCAACCCAAACGTAGGCAAGTCAACACTCATGAATCAACTCGTAGGCGAGAGGATATCCATTGCCACATTCAAAGCGCAGACCACACGCCACAGAATAATGGGTATCGTCAATACAGAAGACACTCAGATAGTGTTTTCCGACACTCCAGGCGTTCTGAAGCCAAACTACAAACTCCAGGAATCTATGTTGGCATTCTCCGAGTCCGCTCTTCAAGATGCAGATATCCTGCTTTATGTTACAGATGTTATCGAAAGCCCGGAGAAGAACATGGAGTTTCTTGAGAAAGTACAGAAGATGACAATTCCCGTACTCCTGCTGATAAATAAGATTGACCTCTCAACTCCTAAAGACCTGCCAAAGATTGTCGAGAAGTGGCATCAGCTACTGCCAAACGCGGAAATCCTGCCAATGTCTGCATCAAATAAGTTTGGCATAGATGTCCTGATGAAGCGTATAAAGGAACTGTTGCCCGACTCTCCCCCATTCTTCGACAAGGACCAACTGACCGACAAGCCCGCACGTTTCTTTGTCAGCGAAATTATCCGCGAGAAGATACTGCTCTACTACGACAAAGAGATACCATATTCTGTCGAAGTAGCGGTGGAATCCTTCCACGAAGAAGAGAAAATCATCCGCATCAGGGCGATAATCTATGTTGAGCGCGACTCACAGAAAGGAATAATCATCGGTCATCAAGGCGTTGCCCTAAAGAAAGTATCCACAGAAGCGCGCAAAACATTAGAACGCTTCTTCGACAAGCAGATATACCTTGACTGCTACGTCAAAGTAAACAAAGACTGGCGCTCGTCAAAGAAACAACTCGACAACTTCGGCTATAACCCCGATTAATACAACAACATAAGACGCCGGTCAAAATCGCTCGCCCTGCCGTCTATACCATAAATCTTCTGTAGTAGCCTACTCCTGGTAAGTGAGACTTCAGGAAACCTGCAATCCATAATTGTAGCTATCTCACCCGGTTTAAATTTCAATCTGATAAGAATACAAATTCTGAGGTCTTTATTTGAAACATTGTATTTATTGAGCAAGATATACATCTGTGGCAACTGAGTTTTTGCAAACCTGATTAACTCCTTCCACAACCCATCTGTTGGATGTTCAGTAACGTGAGTGGCAAAATACATAAATTTACCCTTTATAGATGATGATTGGATTTTATCTTCAATAGCAGCTGTGTCCATGAAGTTTAGTTTCTGCTCATACTGTGCCACTCGGTCTTGCAGTTCTTTGATAGAACATTCTTTCCGCTCTATCTCATTGTTAAGTTCCCGACTTTTTCTTTCAATGATTAAGTCCTTGTTTTCCAATAAAGAAACTTGCTCTGCAAGCAAAGCATTCATCTCCTCCATCTCCATCTGCAGAATAGATTTCTCTGTTTTATAGCGCTCAGTGGCTTGAAGTAGTTTCCATTGGTTTGCCTTGCGTATCCTTTTGTAGGCGTAAACAAACACTCCTGCTACAAATATTATAATGAATACGGTTCCCGTAAGCCACCACTGCAGCTCAATTATGTCATCAGACTTCTTCTTTGCTTCTTCTTGTAAGCGTTCATAATTATATGATGCTTGCAGCCGCAAAAGAGCCTCTACTGATTCTTTTTGATAAATAGAATCATTTAGTTCATAGGTAAGCATAGCGTATTTTGCAGCTGAATCAGCTATCCCCATTTTATTAAACATAAGGCTGAAACCCCTATAAGCATTCAATCTCATTTTAGGATTGTCTGTGGCAGTTTGACACCTCTTAAACAGTAATCGTGCAGAATCCAACTTATTAATACGTGTATAGTACATGCCTTTTATGTAATAATAAGACTCATAACCTGCAATGACTGTGTCGTTTTTATAATGTCCCGATTTTTGTTCGTATATATCAATACACTTTTTTGCTTGTGGGTATTTTCCTAACTCCACGTAACTGATTATACTATTTAAACTTGCTTTGGCAGCATACTCTTCATACCCTAACTCTTTAAACCTATTAACGGCAATATCATTATAATATACAGCGGAGTCATGTTTGTTTACAAGAGAATATGCATGTGCTTTTAAACTAATATCGATGATGGCACTCAGGCTGTCGTGTGCAAGCATAGCGTAATAAGCAGCTCTATCAAGCTCCTGACATTCCTGTTCAACTAATGCTTGGTGATAAAAGATCTCTGCTTTTTGACCACATATTTTACTTGACAGTTGGTGAGAAGAAACATCATTGTCCGAAAACTCCAATGCTTTGTTTAAACAGGAGATTGCTTTTGGAGAATCATTTATATCCCTATACACACATCCGAGAAGATAATATGCCAACATCTTCTCCTTTGACGCTCCATGATTATCGTAGTATTCGCATACTTGTCTCATTATGCTGTCTGAAGAAAAAACAACATATCCTTTATTCATTGCTTTTGCATAAAGTAGGTGATATCGCATACCCTGTTTTACAGACAAGGAGGGAACCTTAGGTAAGATACTATCCAATAATCTTATGGAAGCACTTACAGAGTCAGAGTTTCGCTCCATTATACTATCAGCTTTCTGCATTATCTTCTCGCAAAAAGAGTCTGTAGTATTGCACCCAACGACGGAAAAACAAAGTAATAAAAATAGAATAAGTCTGTTCATAATATCACCTTTAAACTGCAAAATTACACATTTTGCGATTGATAACAGCATTTTTAGACAAATAATAATTTTCAAAAATTTCGAGATTAAATCGTAATCATTTGATTTCCAGAAGCAAAGGTAACAAAAAGAAATTTTCTAAAAAAATTAAATCAGAAAATAATTGGTAGTATTAGAAATAGAAAATACCTTTGCATCAACTTAAAACCTTATATATCCTATAATTATGAAAAAAACAATTATCTTGTTCTTTGTGTTACTACTGAATGTAGCAAACACATTTGCGCTTGACGGTTCACTGCAAACGGAGGATGAAGTAGATGTTTCTCTTTCTATGAGCTACAATGAAACTTAAAGTGGAGTTTTAAATCCTCGCTCACCGATGCGCAGACCCGTTATCAGTGTCTCAAATAATCTTATCGTCGTTCCAGACAATCTGTATGGGTATGAAATGGTAATATCTTCAGAAGAAGGTATCATATATTCTACGACTGTTACATCTAACATCTTACCTATTACACTTAGTGAAGGTCACTACCAGATTCGATTTATCAGCGAACTATATACTTTCTATGGCGAGTTTGAACTGAGTGAAGAAGATGGCGATTAAGAATATTCTGAAAACCAGTTTCCACCTATAGAAATATTAATCTAAAGAACAATTGACTTGCCCCTATTCATACATTACCCGCAAGCGTTAAATATAAAATTTCATGCGTTACTTCCGCCACTTACTCTTTTTCCTATTATTGATAGCAATGCCTGCCTTTGATATCCATGCACAGATCCATCAAGTTGAGTATATTGATAAATTTAACATAAATGAAGATACTACCCTGTTAAGTTTCTCACCATTAATTTCAAAGAATCAGACTACGAGTTCAAACAAGTTTGCTCCTTTTATAACGGACTATGACGAAGTTACGGAACTTATTCCTGATAGCATAAAACTTTGTGTTGATTTTGCAACTACTCTATGGGGGAAAAGGATATCTGCAAAGTTTCCTATAAAGATATTGATACAATGGGACAACAATATACCTAACTCTGGTGAAACGAAGGTTATAGTTAATTATTATGGAGATGGCTTAGATAATCCACTTATTCCAACGGCATTATACAAACAAAACAGTACAACACCACTGGATTATGATGAACATTATGACATGACGATAAGCATCAACAAAAACACAAATTGGGATTGTTCATTCGATTCTACATTGACAACTACTAATAAAAATCTGCCTACAATATTGTTGCGTTCTATAGCCATAGGCCTTGGATTCGGAGCCAATTTAACTGAAAACAGAGGACAAATTCTTCTTAAATCAGTCAATCATTCCTTATTCAACACTCTTGTTTTCACCAATAGTGGTGACTCATTAATTAATCAGACTCCCAGAACACAAAGGATGAAGGACTTTTGTACTAATAATCTCGGGGATGTATATGTCAAGACTAACGATGACAATTATAAACTCTATACTCCAAGTATTTTTGAAAAGGACAGATCCTTAGTTTTTATGCAATCACAAAACAGTTTAATGTTTTATGGATTAAAAGAAGGCGAGAAACGCTTTACTATTGATTTTGTTACAGAAGATATTATCAACAAATTAGGGTGGGAAACGAGCAATCCTCCCTTGTTCTCCATTCATTCTATTGATATAGATAGTACTGGAATTTGTTCTGGATATCAATTACATACATTTGAAATCGTTTCAAATGAAATTGCCACGGGTGAATGGTCATTCTGGCTTCCAAATCTGAACAATGAATATATACAAATAAATTCACAGGCAAATTCTTCTTCCTTTACGATATTTCCTCTTCAGAATGAAAATTCATATAAAAAAGACTGCAATGGCGATATAATTGGCATCATCAAATGCAGGGCGACGTATAATGGTCAAGAATATACAGCTGATTACTATGTGACTCTTGAACTAAAACCCATAATTAATGATATAATTATTAAAGAAATTGTCAATCAAGAAAATGGTCAACTATGCGATTTGTATTTCGATGTATATTATTATGGAGCAAATTATTTAGAAATGTCAATAGAGCGTGAATATAGTGTTTCTACACGAAATAGATATATATACGAACCATACATTGCACATATAAAAGCTGAAAACATATACCGTTCAGTATATTCTTGGATAGACATTATCGCCTCGAATAGTTATGGCACGGATGTGAAGACTATAGAGATAAGTCCTGATGGAGAATATATTAGTCCAGAAATTCTAAATATTTGTTTTGAAGGAGAATACGATTATGATACAGATTCATATTTAGATCGAGCACTATTAATATTAGATGTTACAGCACCTCAGAGCATGCAAAGTTTTTTTGTACAAGGAACAGATTTATATGTAGAGCCGAAAGATTCTTGTCAATTCACATGGATGTATGAACCAGGATACGAGGAGCTATCTCCTAACACCTATCGAATCATCTTACATAATATGGATATGGGTAGATATATTCGTTTATCGTATATTGATAAAAGCAACAAACGGCACCCATATAAATTAATCTACACTACAGATTACGCAAAACAATCTGACACAAAAGTCAAAACTCTTGACGCTAAAAAATTAGATTATGACTCTGTATTAATGATAAGCCTATCCGGAGAAATAATATATGAAGGTAATGATATTAATTTATGTAAACAATTCCCATCCGGACTTTATATTCTAAAATTAATCAAGAAAAACAACATAAAAACAATTAAGTGTCGATTATGAAAAAGATTTGTTTGATTGTAGCATTATTGTCAAGTATATCTTGTCATGCTCAAGTATCCTATGAAGCATATAATGAGACATATGACCAATATCTTGGAACATGTATTGATTTACCTTTGGTAAGAAAAACTGCTGGAGGCACTGTTTTTCAAGTCACTTATGAAGGAAACTGGACCGAAGACATGAAAGGTGCCTTCGAATATGCGTGTAAGTTATGGGAAGATCAATTACCCACATGTTTTCCTATTAATATTCACGCAAAAATAGCAGTCATAAATAGAGGTGCAAACCGCAATGATCTATCAAAAGTTGAAGCCCCAGCATACATAGGGCCAGGGAATGTTTATTATAACAAGTGCGCTATTAAATATATTGTATTGGAAGAGTACAAAAAGGGTGGAGTGCTTTCATTTTGCAACAACGAATTACTTGCTCACAATTTTAACAATGCCGATTTTACCATTACAATCAACGAAAACAAATTAAATGAGTTCTCTTTTGCCATAGATTCAAGAATTGAAAACAAATATGACTTTGTCACAGAAATTCTTAGAGATATTGCAAGAGGGTTGGGGTTTTACTCTAACCTTATTGCAGACAATCAGGCTCAAATAATGTACACTCCTGATTTTCTCACAACTTTTAGCAATAAAATATGGAATGTATTAGATGCAAGTAACATGTACCATTCGTATCAAATGGCCACCATGGGAGAACTAACACTTAATTCCAACTTCAGCCTCTATGCTCCCAATCCTTGGCAAAATGGGGTCTCATTAAACAGTTTTATTCCAAATAACAATCACAAAATCACCCAACTTTTAGGAAACACTTACGGGAAAGGTGTTGTTATAAGGGACATATCAGATAATTACTCAGTAATAACATACGACCTACTCGACTGGGCTGCAGCGTTTGCTACAGGCTCTAATATGAATTCCGAACAGGTTATACAAAAAACAAATATTGATTATTGTCCTATCAATGGTTATATCAACATATCAGATACAAATGTTGGAAATTTATCTTCCTATAATGATACGTTGTTAAACACAACATCGGAAGAAGAGTTTTTCCCAGGATACGGAAACGGGGATATTATAAACGAAGATTCTTTATTCTGGGAATACCATCCTTGTTATCATCCAGATCACTCTCAAGTTTATGAGGGATGGTATGTCGCAATACAATTGAAAAATGGAAAATGGGATATGGTATATTATCAATCATCCCCCTTTTCATTTTTTAGTGTCGCTGTAAATCTGTTAGAGTTCCACAATCCATTGGACGAATATGCCAGAACCATTGATGGATATTTGAAATGTCGAATCTCGCGTTGTCATTACTATTTAAATGGTTTTAACGAGATTGTGTGCGGATATTCAACATATTACTATGCATTAGATAATTTACCGCAAAAAGTAAAATGTGGGTTAAACAAAATCATAGAACCTATTGATGGTCAATACGAAGACGAGTATTTAAGAGAGATTGAATTAGGTGTTAAAAATCTGGAAGGAGTAGAACGAATTCGCGTAATACAACAATTAGAATATGACGACACACCTAACACGTTCGAGGTAAATGATTTCAAAAAGGGAAATTTTACTGCTATTGTTGACAAAGAGTATGCTGCAACTTTTACAATAATATCATATAACTCTAATGGACATACCACAAGCGAGGTAGTTACCATTCCACCCATAGAACCAATTGAAAACATTTATTCTGTATCAATGTCAGAAGACTATCTGAACATACGAACAAACAGACATCGAAATATCATCTCCAATCAGACCAGTTTTAGTATATTTAGCATCGGTGATAATGTAACAAAAGTGGCAAGTGGAAAATTAGTCAACAAATCCACAAAGATATCAATAAAGGACCTGAAATCTGATTTTGTTGTAGTTATAACAAACAAAAATGGGGAAAAATCATCCTATAAATTTCACAGATAACAGACGAGAACGTACACACACGTATGCAATGCTTCCTCTGAATTTTTTATAACATTTCTTGCTTATCTCTTAAAAAACCATTAAATTTGCACATATAACATCCATTTCTGAAGGCTTGCTGAGGCAAACTGAAAGGAAATGGATTTCTTTTTT
>JABUUE010000008.1:16067-23495 GCA_021443335.1 Bacteroidaceae bacterium | reverse complement strand
TTCCATAAGCACCAGCAAAGTGGACGAAGCCAACCGCTCCATCCTCGATGATTTGTAAGAAAATGCAAGGGAAATTTGTTTCACTAAAATGTGTATCTCTATTATAGAGACAATACTTTTGTTTTACAAGTTTACAAATGTTTTTTGATTAGTTTTTTGGATTATCGCCAAAAACTACACAAAATATTATTCGTTTTGTTGCTATAGCACTTTTCTGTTGGGTTTTGTAATCTCCACATTACATTTTTTGCTTCTTAATGCTGTCAGAATAGACCACCAAATACATATTTTGTTGCCGTATAAAGGGAATTGTTTCACTAAAAAGGCAACTGTTCATCGTCTATATTGCTGACACACAGCTTAGAATAATGTTGGTACTATCTCTATAATAGAGATGAACACGAATAACATGAGAACCTATTAGTATTTGATAAAACCAATATGAGATTAACCGCATTTTTATTTTCCACGTTTTTGTTTCAATTCGGCATGGCACCCATCTATGGCCAGATAAGATTTTCTGCCATGGATTTGTCCTCTACTGACAGCTTGCAAAAATCAACTATCCGCTATTTCTCCCCAGGCAAGGGAGGCAGGAACAGAGTCTGGGATTTTTCAAAGAAGCTTTCTTCCAGGGAATCATCCCAAGTGCTATTCATGAAGGACAGTTTGGGTGCCATATCCGTTGCTGAACAAGAGAAGGTTAAGTACTACAGAACAAGCGCTGATACACTCATTCTGACAGGCAGTGAGTCTCTTTTAGAGAAACGTGATTATGTCAGGGAGAAAGTCTGCAAACTCTTTCCTTTGGAGTTCAACGATTCAATCAGAAAAGTGTTTAGGTGTGATGGCGTGTATTGTGGAAAGCATCCGTTTCGTGAGGTTGGAACAAACTTGGTCAAGGTCGATGCTGAAGGTTCGATCGTACTTGCCGAGAATGACACCTTGAAACATGTCAAGAGAGTGCACACAATCGACACATATTCTGTATGTATGGACATGAATGTTGAATCTCTCGACACAGCAAAGCTGACGCAGGTTATTGATGAGCATTATGAGTGGTATCTTCCAGAGGCCGAGTATCCCATAATAGAGACCTATACAAGTACCACCTATCTTGACATGGAAATTGTGGGGACAACGAAATGCGCATATTGCAATCTGACAGAAGACCTGGCCGCATACTATATCACAGAAGATGATGGCGGAAGTGACACAGAAGAGCTGGACAACTCATTTGACAATGCAGTGACGGAGCCAGACATCATCCATTACAAAATTGACATTCATGATGGCATGGTAACAGTCAAATATGACCTTGATGAAGATGCGACCATTAGCATCATTGTCGCCAGTCACATGGGTATAACCTATAGACACAATGTGTGGACACAGAGTGCGGGAACATATAGCCCCCAAATAGACTGCAGTGGATTGCGCTCGGGTACATACATCCTATATATTAATGTGAACGGTAAAATTTACAGCGAAAAAGTTTCATTATGACAAACATGATAAAAAGACTTGCAACATCGTTTTTCTTCTTTGGGTTTTCAATAATATCTCTTTTTGCGGACGATGAAGAAAATCTTAGAAACTTCTACAACAGTCTCCTCCCCGATTTCCAGGTAATGTCCCCGGAGGCCAGCGCGTTGGGGAAATATGGCAATTATAGCACTTCGGGGTTCACGGGAGTACCAAGTATTTCCATACCATTGCTTAATCTCACATCAGGAAGTTTCTCCATGCCTGTAGATTTGGCTTATGACGCTTCAGGAATAAAGGTTGAACAGCAAGCGACCTATGTCGGCTTGGGGTGGAACCTTGTCATGGGCGGCACAATCAATCAAATCGTCTGTGGGAAGAATGATCTCAAGGAAGGCTGTATTGAAGCAATAAGTAACCATGAGCTGCAGGATGTTTTTCCGGGCACAAACTATACCACAAACTACATTAAAACTCCCTCTACCATTGTCAGTACGGTTGCATTCCCCACCGTGCCCACAATAGGTTACTGCATGCCTGTTGACTCGGACCGGCGTAAATACAACATACTGAGATCCGTTTCTGAAGGATTTGAGGTTCCTGACATCTTTCAGGCTTCGTTCTGCGGTCATAGTGTTTCGTTTACAATAAACAAAAGAGGAATGGATATAAAGATTATCGATAATGACGCGACAAACTACACTATTGAATTGAAAGAGAAAACTGAAAATTATCCTCGTGTCATTGAGATTACCGATGATTGCGGTAAAAAGTATGTATTTAGAGAAGCACCTCAGAATTCCATGCTTGACAACGCTTCTTACATTCTTTCGGAAATAAGGGATGCGGCAGGAAGGTGCTTAATGAAATTCATATATTCTGTAGCAGAATATGACATTTTAAAGCCTTATTATGAAACCGAAGGCAAACAGAATGAAAAAAAAGCGATTCCAGATTATATTTTGAGACTCTTTATTAACCGAAACTATCCAAGTACCCTGCTAACTCGTATTAAGACATATTGCCCCGATACTATTGCAACAGACAGAGAAATAGTCACTTTTACTTATGGTAGTCGTGAAGACATCAAAGGTGCTAAAAGGATAGAACGAATCTGCTCGAAATCAAGAGTTGACAATTCGCAGATACATTCAGTTGATTTTCATTATGATAACTTTGCAGAGTATGCTTGTGACTATGAACTCTCTAACAGATACAATCGTGTATATGACGATGTTTATGGCCGCTGCCGGTTAAAACTGACTGGCGTTACTGTTGATGGAAGAAAATACTCTTTTGGATATAACGAGGATGGCAATCTGCCTGCACGATTGAGTGTAAGCCAGGATTTCTGGGGATATTACAATGGCCAGAACAACTCTAATGGGCTTTGTGCATCACCGGAATTCAAGTACAATAACAATGGGGTGCTTTCAGGAATCGAGACTGTCGGTTCTGCCAATAGATATGCTTCAGAATCTTTATGCAAAATCGGAACACTCAACAGAATCACATACCCCACTGGTGGACACACTAAATTCTATTACGAGGCAAACCGTTTTGACGATACAAACGGAAGGTATTATTACCCTTCGGCAACTTCTATCTCTAATGTCAAAAGTTCAAAAACCATAAGTTGTGGTTCCGGATATACTGGGACTGGCTATAAATCCACACCAGACTCACGGGAGTTTGACATCAGTGAATCAACGCAAGTGGAGATAACATCAAGCAGTCCTTATAATTCAGAATATGACCCCAAAAAAAATTACCAATTCCGTTTTAGTATCACGGGAACGTATTCAGGGCAAACAGTTTTCGATAAAGATTGGCACAAATACAACAACATGCAAGACTTTAAAGAATCATACACCCTGCCCAAGGGTCATTACGTATTAACCAGTCAAGTTGTATGGGCTGCTAACGATTTAAAAGTTGGCGGCAGCATAATTGTGGTTTTTCCACCAGAATATAAGGAAAATCCATATATTGCGGACTCAAGCGGGAAGTCAATAGGTGGCGGATTGAGGGTCAAGAAAATTGAAAGCTATGACGAGGACAACAAACTTCTTGAGTACACTGACTATAAATATGAGGGTGGCAAACTCCTGGTTCCCACAGTAAATAAAGAGAATATTTCACTGAAGTACTTATATGCCCCCGGCATCGACGAAAATGGCATCTATGAAATTCCATCCACCCTTCAATGCAGTTTCTTCTTCGTGTCATCCAGCCCGACATACCCAGCCATATGTTCATTAGGAAGCCCAAATGTCGGTTATTCAAAAATAACAAAAGAAAGATATGGCAAGGCAGGACAGCTAATATCCTATGAGACGGAGAAATACAACAATGATGGGTATCATGTGTCTGAAGATTTCAATCTGTTTGATGTCAATTTCAATGGACAAAATGGGAAGTTGGTGGAGACTGCCACTTTCTCTGCGGAAGGTGTACCTATGTTGAAAAAACAATATTCTTTCACGACATTTGGGGATAATCCCACCATAGAGGATATCGTGTTTTTCCCTTGGGCTCGTTGTCTAAACATGAACCCTGGAAGCAGTGCTTTGGAAGTGTATTACAAGTATTCCTTATATCCTAAATATCCTAAATCGGTATTGCCAAGCATTGTGAGAGAGACGCACTATGCCAATGGCTCTCCCGTGCGAACTATCGCAACTTCATACTCTTACAAAGAAAGTAATTTCCGGCCTGCAAGTGTAAAAACAAGCAGTACTGCTGGCAATATTAGGACCATATACCGCTACCCCGATGATTCGGACGTAAGCAATTCCAATGCAACTGTTTTAACAAACACCCATTGTATTAGTGAGGTTGTCATGGCCAAGCAATACAGGAACAATACGCTCGTTGGCGGCTACAGGAACGTGTATTCTGCTCTGTCAGACGGTCTGCCTGTAGTGTCAAAAAACTATTCGATACAATCCAATAATACTGAAGTCCTTGAGCTGGATATCACAAGCCACGACGCTTACGGCAATGTCCGCGAATACAAGAAGAAGGACGGAACTCCGGTTAGCATCATATGGTCTTACAATCACCAACATCCTGTACTGGAGATTGTAGGATGCACATATAATGAATTAACCGCGGATGCTGAAGTTTCGAGGATAATATCCACCTTGGAAAGAAAGTCTGATGTTTCGATTGAAGATATGAGAAAATGGCACAGACAACTGCAGAGTGTGAATACCACACCCAGAATGTGTACCGCGTACATCTACTCCCCATGGCATACTCTTTCATATGTGATCATGCCAAATGGCCATGAGACACGATATGACTATGATAGCGCCGGAAGATTGGAGACCGTAAGCGAATTGTCTGCCGATGGGCAGAATCACATACCTCTTAAACAGTTTGAATACAATTATATCAATAAGCCATGATGAGACAATACATGATGCTCCTTGCATTGATACCGATGCTATGCGATGCACAAACAACAACGCGAAACTATGTCAAAACCGTAATAATGCTTGACGAGAATGGCAGCAGTAGCCTGCCTTCCGTCCAGTACTACGATGGTTTTGGCTATCCTACTGTTGCCGTGTCCACTGTTGGGACTAATGGGGGGACTGCAGGGACATTGACCACATACGATGCTTTGGGACGCGAAGAACGCAGCTATGTTCCTGTGCCGGGGAATGGCCTGGATCATATGACTGTGAGCGATTTCTCTTCCATGGGATTTTATTATAAGGATAACTCTGGCTTTACCCAGAACCACTACGACGCATTGGGCAGGGTTACTTCCATTGACATTGCAGGGGATAAATGGAGAGACGCTGGGAAGAAAGACAGTACAGAGTATCTGGCTAACACATCAGCGGACAATGTGTTACATTATGAGGCTCCTGCAGGTAATTCATACACACTTACATCTCCTGAGAACACATCGTACATGTTTTATCCTGCGGGTTCACTCACCAAGGTCGTTTCCTACGACGCGGACAAAAAGAGCGTTACGGTCTTTACAGACTTTTTCGGAAACAAGGTTCTGGAGCGCACCGCTGCCGGTGACACATACTATGTCTATAACGATCTTGGACAACTTCGTTTCGTCCTTTCGCCCGAATACAAGAAAAACCCTGCCAACAGGACAATATATTCCTACGAATATCGTTATGATAATAAGGGGCGTGTGATTGAGAAGATTCTGCCAGGGAGAATGCAGAGCGGTGTATTCATAAAATATTGGTACGATAAGGCAGACCGCGTCTCCTTCATGAAAGATGCGGCGCTCGCCAACAAATACAGGTTCTATCTGTATGACAAATTCGGAAGGCTGTGTGTGCAAGGCACCTGCAGCAACTACTGCCAAACATCTGAGACTGTATCAACCACATCTTACAACATCAATTCCGAGGGCATCTGCAAAACTGGTTATGCGGCACCATATACCATAAGCAATGCGAAACTCGAGATTGTCAACTACTACGACAATTACGACTTCATGGACAAGCACTTGAAAAACATAACGCCTACTGTGGCCATAACCGAGGAGCAGAAGAAACTCTCTGTCGGCTCGCTGACAGGCTCTGTGGTTTACGCCAGCAACGGCGCGGCACTCGGTTCTGTCAATGTGTACGACTACCGGGGTCAGGTTGTAAGGGCCGTGCGTAAGGGACTTGGCGGTTTTACTGAGGATGTGAGCACAAAATATAACATTACCGGTGCTGTTGAAAACATGGAGGCTAAGGTTAATGTCAGGTATGGCGACAACTTCATAGCCAGGACCAGCAACACCTATAAATATGGCAAGAGGACGAGCACGAGTTTGTCTGTCAGCCATGGCAATACCGCTTTAACACGCACTGTATGGTATGGATACGACTTCGCCGGCAGGCTGTATAGCAAAGACAGGCAAATGAATGACAGATACAAATCGTATTGTTCATACAGATACGATGTGCACGGATGGCTGAAAAGCATCTCGAGTGGAGATTTCACTGAACAGTTGTATTATGCAGACGGTCTTGATGGCAGTTTCTTCAACGGCAACATAAGCACCATAAAGTGGAAGGCCGCAAATGACAATTCCTATCAAGGCTACAATCTGGAATACGACCGCAATAACCGCCTGCACCGTGCAACCTTCGGCTCTGGCGACAATCTGACAAACAACAAGGGGCATTTTGACGAGTATGTGGAATACGATGGCAACGGCAATATCACGAAACTTCAGCGTGGGGGGCTTGTGAACAAGGAGTACCTCAGATACGGCTTGGTGGACAACCTTACCATGACATACGAGGGCAACAGGCTGACAAGTGTGCGCGACGATGCATCACGCCACACTTACGCCGGCGCAACGGACTTCGACGGAGTGAAGGGGCGCGAATATCCTCTCACATACAATGAGTCTGGCGCGCTCGTGAGCGATGCGGGGCGCAAGATTGCAAAGATTGACTACGACGCGTCCGGCAACCCCATCCGCATACAGTTCACAAACGGCAATGTGACGAGCTACGTCTATAGTGCGACTGGCGAGAAGCTGCGCGTGGTCTATCAGACGGCGGTGCCGAATCTCTCTGTCGCCATCGGCACGTCAAGGGACCTTGCTCCTTATGAGACCATCAGCACTTATCAGACCGACTACCTCCTTGGCGGCAGCCTGACCCTCCTTAACAACGGCCGCATCGACAAGTATTATTTCGAGGAGGGCTACTGTCAGGCGAAAACGAACAGCGCTAACAGCACAAAGGACGACTTCACCTTCTGCTACTTTAACCAGGACCACCTCGGCAACGTCCGTCAGGTAATAGAGGCTGACGGCACGGCAAAGGGCAAAATCATACAGAAGATGGACTACTATCCATTCGGTGCGGAGTTCTGCGATATAGGCGCGAAGAACTACGACCAGAAGCGCAAGTACAACGGCAAGGAGTTCGACAACATGCACGGCCTGAACACCTA
>JABUUE010000008.1:9590-14515 GCA_021443335.1 Bacteroidaceae bacterium | reverse complement strand
AAGACATTTAAACTAACATTAAAAATCAGCAAGTTACTTGCGATTTGGATGTTATGCACCAGAAACAATAGGTATAACTGCATCATAATCATCAACTGAAAACTTTAAGACATTATCAATTTATGAAAAAGTCACACAATCTGTCAATAGCATTGTTACTCATTACACTATGGACTACGATGTTTGTAACTT
This sequence comes from Bacteroidaceae bacterium, assembly GCA_021443335.1. Classification (GTDB taxonomy): domain Bacteria; phylum Bacteroidota; class Bacteroidia; order Bacteroidales; family Bacteroidaceae; genus Prevotella. The sequence goes on along the minus strand of JABUUE010000008.1, from coordinate 14,323 downwards.
CATGTAAAAGTGAAGAAGGTTATGGTGCTAATAATGTTGATGAAGTTATACTCCCTGCACCTGATACGATGCAAGATAAGGAACTAACAACATTCTTTGAGGCTGTTCTTAATGCTTCTAAATTTGGCGTAAAGCCTTTCTTTGCAGAAACTGTGGAAAACACATTCGCTACCATTAATAGCAAAAAGGATTTTTCTTCCATTTACAATGGCGAAGATGGACTTCCAGAAATAGATTTTGAGAAATACACTCTCATTGTTGGACAAGTATATGCCCCTGGTACAAACTATTCTGTAAGCAAGCTTGAACTGATATCGTATAAAACATCATACAAGCTTATGGTGTTCTTAGAGAAACCAGAATATACTTTTTGGGCGTTTACAGATATATATTATTGGAAACTATATCCTAAATTGGATAACAGAAAAATTGAAGTAGAAGTTCAACAATAGCAAGCGGTATAACAAGATAACCATAGGTAACACAACTTTACATGCTATTTACTTTGATTAAGAAATTCCTGGATTCGTTTACGTCCTATAGCCCAGCTAAATGATGCCATATCACCTTTCGTAGAAACTTCGGGTGCGAATTGAGTGTTCAGGATAATCTTGTCAAATGCCCGAATGTCATCATCTGATAAGAGTGATGATATCTTACGATTAATGCACAAAGAAACCTTTTTGACAACACCTTCACGCGTAGCAACATTCAAATCACAAATTATAGGATTAAACTTATAATCCAAGAAACGACTAAGATTTTTGACAGGAATACGCTTTAAAATCTCACTTTCCATCTTTTCAAGAACAGCTTTCTGTCTTAAAAAGTATTCTCTTGATTCCCACGCCTCAATCGGATGTAAATCGCTTACATCTCCTTGCTCTTTGTGTATTACACGAATCTTTTCAAAACCGTCTTTAGACACCGTTTCATGCACCACGCTATCCGCTTGCTGCGAACAATTATTAGTGCATTTCCCTTTGTCTGTCATGCAAGTTTGAGCATTTACACTTACATGTCCACAGCAGACAATCAACAAGCAAATTACAATAAGTTGTTTTCTCATAGCTATATACATTAAACCTTATTTCTTATATTTCAACAATTCTTCCGTCTCAACCGTTACCTTTGATTCGTCAAGTTTGGACTTGTCGAGGGCAAAAACATTGCAAAAGAAATCATAAACAGCCTGACGTTTGTTCGGTCCGAAATCATGTCTCTCGTTTGGCAGATGGACATTATAGACATTGTCTTGCGCAGCGTAGAAGCCATAAACTTTTTTCAAGTAAGGGAATTCTACGGCAGGAACTGTCGATGTCCAGTCACCACCATCAGAAACAACCATCATAGGGCGTGGGGCAAAGCAGGCGGCAAGTTCCATATTGCAGGTCTGATTGCCAGAACGATGTATCGGCATTCCGCTCTCGCAAGGACAACCGCCATCAAACCATGAACACATGCTCACCACAGGGCAAGACGCGGTATAGCGGTCGTCGAGAAGGGTAAGCAACACTGTCTGACTGCCGCCGCCGCTGCCGCCATTGCATCCCACGCGACCGGCATCTACATCCTTACGCTTTATCATAAAGTCAAGAATCTTCAAGCCGTGGATGGTCTGCATGATATGGGCTTCCGGAGTTTGATGAGCCTCTTTGCCCACTTCCTCCTCGCTCTGTCCCCAAGCAAAAATGTCGTAACTTACGGCAATGGCTCCCATACGGGCAAGAGTGGCGTAGCGCTTCTGAAGGTCAGGATTATAACGTCCACCAGCAAAATGTCCGGCAGGGCAGATAATCAACGCCGACTTCTGCTTGGCGGAAGACTTGGCAGGCGTATAGATAGAACCACAGATAGTGCGACCTTCCATCACTGGCAAACGGAAGTTCTGAACGCTGTAGCCATCATACTTTCTAATCTTGCCAAATTCCGGTTTCGGCTCATAGCTGCGAGCAAGGTAAGGGTCAATGCCTAATCGCTCGCGCACCTCCTTCTTCAGCAAATCGCGACGACTCTCCCACTCCACCTTATTATTATACAGGGAAGTGAGATATGCCGTAAACTTCTCTCCATCCTCAGGCTTGCGACGTGGATATTCAAATGGCTTTATCTTGTATGTGTTCTTGCCCTGATCCCATGCCACGAAATCAAACGGTGCACAGATATTCTTCAGAGTCTCGTCGATAGAATAAGGACGGACTCGGGAATCGGCATATTTCACGACAAGTCCCGCCGTGTCAACATTATACTTGAACTTTACGCCAAACTGTTTGGAAAGCTCGTCCATCACCTGCGAGAACGGCTTTGAGAACTGATGCTCAAAATCGTTCTGAGCAAAAGAACAAGGAACGGCGGCAGCCATAAACACCGCCAATGAGGCAAAGAATCTAAACATAACTAAAACTCTACAAGTATTCTGAACACTTTCGCTGGAGCAGCCATCCAGTTTTCCATGGCCTCCTTCGCATTCTCAGGAGAGACGACAGCCGAGATAAGTTTCTCTTTCGGATAGTCGTTGTTCTGCATATAGCGGATGACGGCACGGAAATCTTCCGGCATAGCGTTACGAGAACCACGAATATCCATCTCCTTCTGAACGAAATGTTTTGTCACGAACTCTGTTCCTGCCTTTGCGTAGCCTATGAAGACGATACGACCGGTGAACGCGAGTTCGTTAACAGCCTGATTTTGTGTAAATGGACTGCCCACAGCCTCTATAACAACATCAGGACCAGCGCCACCGGTTATCTCTACCAATCTTGCATGAAGGTCTTCCTTGCCGGTGTTGATAACATAAGTCGCACCCATCTGCTTCGCAAGTTCCAGTTTCTCGTCATCAAGGTCGGTGGCAATGACTGTAGCTCCGCGAAGGGCAGCACGAACAATAGCGCCTACGCCAATCATACCGCAGCCGATAACCATGACTATATCTATGTCACGCACCTGTGCGCGGTCAACAGCGTGGAAGCCAACGGACATTGGTTCAACAAGCGCTATCTCTTTTGCTTCAAGACCTTCGGCAGGGATAATCTTCTCCCAAGGCATTACAAGAAACTCACGCATCGCTCCGTTACGCTGCACGCCAAGAGTCTCATTATGCTGGCAAGCATTGTAGCGGCGGTTGCGACAAGAGGGACAGTCGTTGCAAGCGGAATAAGGGTTCAGCGTAACCGCCATACCGACCTTCAATGTCTCAGGAACACCTTCGCCAACAGCAGCAATCTGAGCAGAAACCTCATGACCAGGGATAACAGGGAGATTTACCAACGGATTTCCTCCCCTGTAAGTATTGAGGTCTGAGCCGCAGAAGCCCACATAATTCATTTTCACCAACACTTCACCTGCCTTCAACTCGGCAGGTTTTTCTATTTCTACGCAAGACATCTCGTTTGCGCCTGTAATCTGAATAGCTTTCATATTTTATATATTTAAGATGCTGATTTTTCGATTCGTGTGATTGCCATCTTTGTAGCATAATCAATGGAAAGAAGCATACCACCGGGAGACGCAATACCCTGACCAGCAACATCAAAGGCAGTGCCGTGGTCAACAGAGACACGAATTATCGGAAGACCAAGAGTGATGTTAACTCCTTGCGAAGCAGTCATCTTACCCGTTTCCTTATCCCACACAAAGCCGCACACCTTGAACGGGATATGACCTTGGTCGTGATACATGGCAACGCAACCGTCAAACTTTCCGCAACGTCCTTTAGCAAAGAGAGTGTCTGGCGGAATAGGACCATCGACATTGAAGCCACGTGCTTTGAGTTCTTCTACAGCCGGCGCTATCTCCTTCTCCTCTTCCCATCCGAAAAGTCCACCGTCAGAAGCGTGCGGATTAAGACCTGCTACACCGATATGTGGATTCTCAATGCCAAACTGCTTGCATGCATCGTCAATCAGTTCCGTCACCTCTATTATACGCTCTTTCTTGCAGCGGTCGCAAGCTTCACGCAACGAGACATGAGTGGAGACATGGATAACACGCAGGAACTCGTCAGCAAGCAACATTGCATATTTCTTAGTATTCGTGAAAGTGGCATAAATCTCCGTATGTCCGTCGAAATGATGACCGGCAAGGTTCAACGCTTCCTTGTTTAAAGGCGCAGTTACCGTGCCATCAACCTCATTAGCCATTGCAAGTTCGATAGCCTTCTTGACTGAAACAAAGGCAGCGTTACCGTATTCTGGCTTAACGACACCAGGCTCATAAGAAGACATATCAACACACTTCAAGTCAATGACATCAATTGTGCCATACTCAAACTTTGCCTCACTAACGCTCTGAACAGCATTTACTTTCAGTTTCACACCAAGGTTCTTCACCGTCCACTCCATCACAGCGGCATCACCGCAGACAAGCGGGCGGCATTTCTCGTATGTCTCTTCAAGATTAAGCGCTTTGACATTTATCTCCGGACCGATACCTGCCGGGTCGCCCATTGTCAACGCAAGGATAGGACGCACAGGCTTCAGCAATTCTGACGCCCTGTCAAAGTCAGCCTCATCAACAAGAATATCAATATCAAGAGACATCAAACTCCCGTAAATCATATTCATATTCTCATTTGTCAGAACACAAGAGATACCTTCGTTTTCCAATCTGCCTTTGATTAACTCCGCTTCAAAGGCATTATTACATGATGTTAGTCGTTTCATAAAAGACTCTTATAAGGTGGGTTCTATAAATTAGCTTGAGGCATTTTTGAGAGTTTTTATTGAGTAGATTAG
>JABUUE010000008.1:5631-9523 GCA_021443335.1 Bacteroidaceae bacterium | reverse complement strand
AAGCCATATATAAACCCATTAATGATTTAACTTGTGGGAACTAATTTATAGAACCCACCATAAATATTTAACGCATCTTGTTCAGTTACCTCACGCGGATTATTCCTCAGCAGTCGCTGGCAGTCCATCGCAGCCTTCGCCAACTGTGGTGCCGCCTCTTTTGGAATGCCCATTTCAGTCAGCGTCTGCGGAATGCCTATCTCCTTACAAAGATTTGCGACGAACTGCACTCCTCGTTTAGCCGTCTCCTCGTCGTTCTCGCCAGGCTCACAGCCGCAAGCAATGGCAATCTTCGCATACTTCTCAACATTTGCGCTCATGTTAAACTCCATGACCTTCGCCAACAGCACCGCATTTGATGCGCCATGAGAGATATGATACTCTCCACCTATCGGGTAAGCAAGGGCATGAACAGCAGCGGTATTTACCGGGCCGAGACACATTCCGCCATACATTGAGCCGAGAGCCAACGCCTCGCGCGCCTCCACATCCTTACCATTCTCAACAGCCTTTTTGATATTGGCAGCAATCAGTCGGATGCCTTCAAGGGCATAGAGGTCTATCATCGGATGCGCAAACTTGTTGATGTAAGCCTCTATGCAGTGAGTGAGAGCGTCAATGCCTGTGTCGGCAGTAACTTTCGCAGGGACAGTCCAAGTAAGTTGCGGGTCGATATAAGCGGCACTCGCCATAAGATACGGCGAAATAATGCCTTTCTTTCCGTTATCCGTCTCGTCAAGAAGGATGGCATTCGGCGACATTTCCGAACCCGTTCCAGCAGTTGTCGGCACGCACGCAAACCATTTTCCGCGCTTAGAGACAAAACCTATTCCATAAAGGTCTTCTATCTTCTGCTCACTGCCTATAAGTGTTGCAACGAGTTTAGCAACATCAAGAACAGAGCCTCCACCCACACCGAGCACACTGTCAGCGCCGAAATCTTCCGCTGCTTTCAATGCGCGTTTGAAATCATTCACTGTAGGCTCGGCGGCAATATCCTCAAAATAAGCCACATCTATACCCGCTGCCTTCAATGTAGCCTCGCTTTCCGCGATTGCCGGGCGAATAATCGGTTGGGTAACAATGAACAATCTTTTGAAGCCCATTGCCACATAATCCTCACAAAACTGCTTCATACAGCCTGTACCAAAGACAAGTTTTGAAGGGAGATTTATTGTTAATGCTTTCATTTTTCCAAATATCCGTAAATTGTAAGTTCCTTGTCTGCTAATGGAGTCTTAAAGAAAAGACTTGCGATATATCCTACAATGAGAACAACCAAATGACTATAAACGCCAAGCATATAAGTGCTGTGCTTGAAGTTCCAGTCGCCAAGGTCGATAAGCAGTTCCTTGCCGTTGCCAAAATCAAACTTTGTTGAAGTAAGCACAGCATAAGCGGTGAAGAGAACTGAGGCTATGATACCTATGATAAGTCCCTTGTTGTTTGTGCGGCGTGAGAACAATCCGAGAATAAACACACCCACAATACCTGCCGAGAATATGGCGTATATCGCAAACAGCGAACCGAGAACGCTCTGACCGCCCCATTTCAGATATAGTGTCGCGATGTATGTTGCGAGGATTCCAACAACAAGCACAGATATCTTGCCCACCGCAAGTTTCTGCTTGTCCGTGGCATTCTTCTTCGCACGACCGTAATAATCCTCAACAACAACGGCTGAAATGCAGTTCACGTCAGAGTCAATAGATGATATAGCGCCAGCAACGAGGGCAGCGACAGTCAGTCCGGTAATACCTATCGGCATCTGTGTCTTGATGAATTCCGGGAAAACCTTGTCGTTTGCTATGTCTGCAGGAAGCAGTCCGCTATGCTGCTGATAGAACACAAATAGACAAGTTCCGACAAACATGAACAATGTCCAAGCCGGAACGCTCAGGAACACACCCATGAAAGAAGCCTTCTTCGCCTCCTTGTCGCTTCTCGCTGTCAGGTAGCGCTGGACGATACTCTGGTCTGTGCCATACTTCTGCAAGGCGTAGAAGAAACCGTTAAGCACCATAACAAGGAACGTTGTCTCTACTAGATTCCAGCGGTCGGTACCAAGGTTTATAAGGTTCTTCTCAGCAGACATCTCAAACACAGTGCCGAGACCGCCGTCAATGTTCATCACAAGAACTACTATCGCCACTATACCACCGAGGATAAGCAGGAAACCTTGCACAACATCCATCCATATAATAGCCTCCATACCACCGAGATACGTCAGGATAATAACTACAATACCAATGACAATAACAATAGTCTGCGCATCAATCAATCCGCCGGCGAAGACTTCCGTCGCACTTGCCATAAGGTAAATGATAGCCGCCATCTTTGCAAAATGTTCAACAAGGAAGGCGATGCTGCTATAATAACGCGCAAAGACACCGAAGCGGCGCTCAAAATACTCATAGGTAGAAAGCTTGATTATCTTTCTGTACAACGGAACGATAAAGCCTATCATTCCCACCAAAACGATTGGAACCATCAGACCTTGTACAAGCAGAACCCAGTCGCCACCATAAGCGTAGCCAGGATATGCAAGGAAGGTTACAGAGGAAATAATCGTTGCGAACATTGACATTCCAACAGCCCAAGCGGGTACATTACCGCTTGCAGCGAAATATGCGTCGGTGGATTTCTGCCTACGCGAGAACCACACGCCAACCACAACCGCGAGAAGAACCGAGATTACGACGATTGCAGAGTCTATCCAATGAAGTGTTGACATATATTAGATTTCTTAAGTATTAAGTGTGAAGTATTAAGTGTGATTTGCTTTAGACTTTCTAATGGTAATCATTCCCCTCTCCTGATGGAGAGGGGTTAGGGGTGAGGCTATAAATATTTCTCTATCACAGGCTTTGCTTCTGCCTTAATCTTCTCGACTGTTTCTGCCGGAAGTTCTGTCAGAGGAGCAAGCATATAAGGTTCACAGAGACCTACCATATTCATAATAACCTTCAGACCAGCAAGGCTCTGACCGAGAGTGAGACCGGCAGTGTTTATCTTACCAATCTGAATTGTAAGGTCTTGCAGTTCCTGACATTTCTGCCAATCGCCATTCACGCCTGCCTCATAAAGGTCCTGATACATCTGTGGAAGATAGTTGCCCACACTTGGCACGATACCGTCGCCGCCATTCTTCAAGGCAGCGCATGAGTTTGCAGCACATCCGCAGAAATAAGCGAAGTCTTCACGGTCGGCGAAAAGTTTGCAACATTCCTCCAGGCGAGGGATATTGTTTTCCGAATCCTTCAAGCCCACAATGTTAGGATGGTGAGAGAGTTTCTCTATAACATCAACCGGGATACTCATGTGAGTGGTTATCGTGATGTTATAAAGCATCAGTGGAACAGTGAGGAAGTCTGCCAAATCTGTGTAATACTTCTCCATCTGCTCGTCTGTCAAGGCATAATAACTTGGCAGAGTTGCTGCGATAACATCCGCACCGGCAGCGATATAAGCCTTTGCAGCCTCATACTGCTCTGCGATGCAGGTGCCTTGCAAACCAGCGTAAATCACTACACGACCTTTACTCGCTTTTTTGGCTGCGGCAATCATCGCCACGCCCATTGCAGTTGAACAAGAGTTGCCCTCGCCTGTCGTTCCCATAATAAGAGGGGCACACTGGTGAGATGCCATATTGTCAACGATTTTCTCTACTGCGGCAACATCAATATTGCCTTCCTTTGTTACAGGTGTAGCCATTGGGACTACAACTCCATGGTATTTCTTAATTGTTTTCATAGTTTCTTTACATTACTCTACTTTCGCATGCGAAACTTTATTAAGGTGGGTTCTATAAATTAGCTTGAGGCATTTTTGAGAATTATTATTGAGCAGATTGACTTTCATTTTGTAACGATAGATAGTATCTTTCGTTACA
>JABUUE010000008.1:0-5474 GCA_021443335.1 Bacteroidaceae bacterium | reverse complement strand
CTTTAAGCGGGGAAATCATTCCCCTCTCCTGATGGAGAGGGGTTAGGGGTGAGGCTCTTCGTACTTAATACTTAATTACCCTCAATGCCTTCAAGAGTTCCTCGTTCTCTGCCTTTGAGCCGATTGTTATTCTCAGGCAGTTTCCGCACAAAGTCACCTTGTTTCTGTTGCGCACGATTATTCCCTTGTCAACGAGATAGTCATAAATCTTTTTCGCGTCATTAACTTTAACGAGGAAGAAATTGGCATTTGTAGGATATACCTTCTCGCAGAACGGCAGTACCTTCACCGCCTCAATCATCTTAGCGCGCTCGTGAAGTATAATCTTCACCCACTCGTCTATCTGGTAATAGTCGCTGAGAATCTCCTTCGCCTTCTCTTGCGTCAGCAGATTTACATTGTACGGATATTTTACTTTGTTAAAGACAGCGATGACTTCAGGGTGGGCAAACGCCATTCCCAAGCGGATAGCCGCCGAGCCCCACGCCTTGCTCATCGTGTTGAGGACTATCATATTAGAGTATTTCTCCATATCAAGTCTAAACGGAGACACCGACGAGAAATCACTGTAAGCCTCGTCAATAACGACTATTCCGTCGAAACCTTCGAGAACTTTCTCTATCTCGCCTCGGTCAATGTCATTGCCGGAAGGATTGTTTGGCGTGCAAATCCAAATAACCTTCGTGTTCTCGTCGCATGCTGCAAGCACATTGTCGGCTTTCATCTGAAAGTTTTCTGTGAGCAGAACCTTCCGATACTCCACATCATTTATGTCAGCGCAGACCTTGTACATTCCGTAGGTAGGCTCTATCGCTACGACATTATCCTTCTTTGGCTCAGTGAAACAGCGATAAACAAGGTCGATAGCCTCGTCAGAACCGTTGCCAAGGAAGATGCAATGTGCGGGAACACCCTTCACCTTACTTATAAGCGCTTTAAGCTCACGCTGCAAAGGGTCAGGATAACGGTTATATGGTCCGTTGTACGGATTCTCGTTTGCGTCAAGAAAGACGTGCGCCTCCTTGCCCGAATATTCATCGCGGGCAGAACTATATGGCTCTAATCGCCAAATGTTTGGGCGTGTAAGTTGTTGTAAAGTTCTCATGTTAGTTTACATATTTAATCCTAACGGTCATTGCATTCTTATGGGCATCAAGGCTTTCCGCCTCAGCCATAAGCTCAACAGCCTTACCAATTGAGGCAACACCTTCCGCAGTAAGATGCTGGAATGTTACCTTCCTCATATAACTGTCAAGGTTCACACCGCTATAGCAAGTAGCCCATCCGTGGGTTGGCAGGGTGTGGTTTGTGCCAGAAGCATAGTCGCCGGCGCTCTCGCAAGCATAGTTACCCAAGAACACACTGCCTGCATTAACAACCTTGTCGGCAAGCTGCTCATAGTTTTCAGAGGCAAGAATCAGATGCTCTGGCGCGTAGGCATTGCTCAGTTGCATTGCCTCGTCATAGTCGTTGACCAAGACAAGACGAGAGTTTTCAAGCGTCTTCTTTGCCATCTCCTTGCGCGGCAGCAATTCCACCTGCCTCTCAACCTCATCCTTCACCTTATAAAGCATCTCCTCAGATGTGGAAATCAGCAGCACTTGCGAGTCTGTTCCGTGTTCCGCCTGTGAAAGCAAATCGGCAGCAACGAACACAGGGTTGCTTGTTTCGTCGGCCACAACGCAAACCTCGCTCGGACCGGCAGGCATATCAATTGCCACATCCGACAGACTTACAGCCTGCTTTGCCGCCATCACAAAGCGGTTGCCGGGACCGAAAATCTTATATACCTTAGGCACAGATTCTGTTCCATAAGCCATGGCTCCGATAGCCTGAACACCGCCAATCTTGAAAATCTTGCTCACTCCAGCCACCTCAGCCGCAGCAAGAATTGCGGCGTTAACCTTTCCTTCTTTTGACGGTGGAGTGCAGAGCACTATCTCTTTGCAGCCGGCAATCTTGGCAGGAATGGCAAGCATCAACACCGTTGAGAACAAAGGGGCAGTGCCGCCGGGGATATAAAGTCCCACCTTCTCAATGGCAACACTCTTCTGCCAGCACTTCACGCCCTTGCAAGTCTCCACTACCCTACCCTCAAACTTCTGGCTCTCGTGGAATTTTGAGATATTTGAATGGGCAAGTTTTATGGCTTCAAGCAGTTCCGGCGCAACCTCTTTCATTGCCGCGTCAATCTCTGCTTTAGAGACAAGCAAGTCCGAAAGTTCCGCTTTGTCGAATTTCTTTTCGTAATCTTTAACCGCCTCATCGCCCCTCGCACCGATGTCAGACAGTACAGTGGTAACTGTCTCGTTAAGCGCGGCGAGGTCTATGACCGGGCGTTTGCTTATTTCCGCAAAGTCGTTATATTTTGGATTTCTTATGATTTCCATCTGTTTTTCTATCGTTTTATATATCAGTTTCTTAAAACTGATGCCATTTTCTCTATGGGAAACGCTTCAAAAAATGCATTTTTTCAACCGTTTCTCCCTGAAAAACGAAGTAAATGTCCCTGATAGACAAATCGAGTTCCTATGATACTCGTATTGAGTTCCTATGATACTCGTATCGAGTGTCGCCGATACTCGAAGCGAGTTTCTATGACACACAAAACGAGACTATAAGGAGCAGTGTTGAAACTCCTTAAAGTATCATCTTTTCTATAGGCGTAACAAGTATTCCTTGTGCGCCAAGTTCCTTCAGTTTTCCTATGATATCCCAAAAGGTCTTTTGGTCAAGAACGGCGTGAACAGAGCACCAGTCCGGGTCTGCCAACGGGATTATCGTAGGACTTTTCAGTCCCGGAAGCACAGAGATTATATCCTCCATCTTCGCCTTCGGAGCATTCATGCGGACATACTTCTTGTCCTCAGCCTGACGAACAGCCTCAATGCGGAACAGCACCTGTGCGAGAATGTCCTTCTTCTCCTGTGAGAGGTTCTTGTTGCCAATAAGCAACGCCTCACTTCTCATCACGACCTCCACCTCGCGAAGATTGTTGCTGACAAGTGTGGAGCCGCTGCTCACAATGTCGAAAATGGCGTCGGCAAGTCCTATTCCCGGTGAAATTTCCACTGAGCCTGTTATCACATGGACATCAGCCTTTATGCCTTTCTCATTGAGAAACTTCTTGAGAATGACAGGATATGAGGTCGCAATCTTCTTACCATTAAACCATTCCAAGCCCTTGTAGTCTATAGCCTTTGGAATGGCAAGCGACAAACGGCACTTGGAAAAACCAAGACGCTGGATGATTTCAGCATCCTCTCCCTTTTCGCAATACTCGTTCTCGCCTACAATACCTACATCAGCAACTCCCGATGCCACACTCTGCGGAATATCGTCATCGCGAAGATACAGCACCTCAAGTGGGAAATTAGACGACTGAACAAGCAACGTACGCTTTGAAGAGCCGATTTTTATGTCCGACTCTGTGAGCAGATTCATAGTGTCTTCAAATAGTCTGCCCTTGCTCTGAATAGCAATTCTTAACATCTTTACTATAAATATTTGTTTGTATAACCTGATTTTCTTGTTATAGGAAACTCCTATTTTTTAAGAGTTCTACAGAAAGAAACCATCTGTAAATTATTGGGCAAAGTTACATATTTTTTTGTAACAATTACACCAAATCGCACAAAATTCACTAAAAATTAGTCTATGTGTAGGCAAAGGCCTATTTTTATCCTTTGCAACCTCAGAAATTTTGTGTATATTTGCAAAAAATATTTTCCATCTGTTGAGATACATTATTCCCATATTAGCCCTGGTATTAGCTTTTTTGCTTTCTTGCAAAGACGAGAAAAGCAAGGGTGAAATCACAACACCCTGGGGAGACACGCTTGACACAAGTGGTAAGATAAAAAGCGACACAAGCAACACGTTTTCTGTTTCTGACCTCGTTGAAAACGGAGAACTTATAATGCTTACAGAAAACGGTCCTAAGACTTACTACGAATATCACGGCTGTCTGCTCGGCACGCAATACCTTCTTGTGGAATCTTTCGCCCAGAAACTCGGTGTGAAAGTAAGGGTTGAGCTGTGCAAAGACTCAGCGGAAATGGTGCAACGCCTGAAAAACAACGAGGGTGATATTGTGGCTTTCTCCACGCCAGGACAGTTCAGAACATCGAACAAGGAGTTGAAGAACTACATAAAGAAATGGAACACAAGGGAACTGCTTGAGCAAGTGACAAGCAAGGAGCGCAACATCGTTGCCAACGGTGGCGTGAAGCGCAGGATTTACTCGCCGTTCCGCGACCCGGGAGGCGGCGTCATTTCCGAATACGACAACTTCTTCAAGCGATATGCGCAACAGGCGGGATGGGACTGGCGACTGGTTGCTGCACAATGTTATCAGGAATCGACCTTCGACCCTAAGGCTGTGTCTTACGCTGGCGCCAAAGGACTTATGCAGATTATGCCAAGTACAGCAGCACATCTCGGGCTTGCCCCCGAAGAAGTTTACGACCCTGAGAAGAGCATTGCCGCCGCCTGCAAATACCTGTCGGAACTCTCCAACGCTTTCAGCGATGTGCCTGACGGCTACGAACGACAGAACTTTGTTCTTGCATCATATAACGGTGGCTCTGGCCATATCCGTGACGCAATGGCACTCGCTGTGGCAGACGGCAGGAATCCATATATCTGGGAGGAGGTAAAGCCCTTCGTATTAAAGTTAGCAACTCCCGACGGCTACAGAAATCCTATTGTAAAATACGGATATATGCGTGGAACAGAGACTGTTGGATACGTTGACCATATCCGTCGCAGATACGCAATGTATGGAGGAAGTAGCAGTTCTTCTGGCAGAACATACAGCTATAAACCGGAAGAGAGGAGCATTCGGGAATTTGCTCCTACAGCTATGCCACAACGCGCTGCCCAAAAGAACAAATAACAACAGCACAGCATTACAGAAACTTTCCTAAAAACAAAATTATGAAAAAACTAACTCTAATCCTAACCTTAATCCTAACATCAATCGCAGGACAAGCCAAGGAAAACTTCAAGGTGAACATTGAATGGTTTACGCCGTACATCGTACACATTGTAAAAACAAAGAAGGCTGACTATAAGTCGCCTACTGATGTCATAGCAATAAGGCCGACAACCGCCACATCAGGAAAGATAAAGGTGAAGGTTGACGACAATGATATGATTTCGTTCTACTCTCCCAAAGGCAAGTTGCTGACATCGGAAGTTGCCTCAGCTTTCCATTCATGCAGCAAAAAGGATGACAACGGAAGTAAAATTTCAGATACAGCAACCGCATCTTGGACTCTTGAAAAAGACGAAGACATTTATGGTCTTGGCATTTTGCAAAACGGAAAGATGTCGCAACGAGGCATCGACCGTGACCTTTGCCCTGGCAACACGGAGGATGGAATACCATTCTTCCAGTCGGAAAAAGGCTATGGAATATACTGGAACAACTACTCCACAACCCATGTTTCGGACAAGGACAATGTGATTGC
>JABUUE010000089.1 GCA_021443335.1 Bacteroidaceae bacterium | reverse complement strand
GCGAAATTCGTCTTTATTATAGGCAGCGTAAAATCGCCTATGGTCATATCGCCTATGATAAACGCATTGTCAAAGCCTGTGGCATCGCCCACCGTTGTGGCAGCAAGATACATGTTCGTGCCGCTGCCGCCAAAGTCATTAGCCATATCCACAGTAGCAATAAACTCTCCGGTGTTGGTATCCGTCAAATCTACATAGCCGGAAAAGCCGTTTGGAGCAAGTCCGTCAATGCCAACAGGGAAGTCAGCCTTGGAGGTAGCCTTGCTGTAACGGCACGACTTCACGACATATCCGAAATAAAAACCCGTGTTTTTCTTTACCTGATAAGAAGACTCCAACGCAACAGTCTGATATGCCGCCCTGCCTGCCTGATATTTGGCGTAACAGTCCTCGAAAACGCAGTCAGTGGAAGAAACAGGCGCCCCCTTTATGTCTTCCGCAACGAACACATAGCCCTCGCGCGGCTTGTCATCATAAGAAGTTGCTGTGGAGAATGTTATGCTCGTAATCTCGTTACCGGCAATCATTGAAGCCTTCTCTGGTGGGATATAGATATAGCATTTGTAATCTACCTTGTTCTGCTCAATTATATTATGCCAAGTGTCCAACTCACTGCAGAATTTTATGGTGAAACCCTTACCCACCCTACTGTTAGTGTTCTGGGCGAAACAACTCCAAGACAGCAAAACACAATATAGAAGTATTAATGTTCTTCTCATACTTATTCTTTTAAAATTGCGGCAAAGTTAATTAATTTTTCTTACTTTGCCGCATTTTTTACTTAAGATTTTATAAAATAAAGTTAATTGTTTTTGTATTTCGCTTAGTTAATCGTAATTTTGCGACCATAAATGCATAAGAAATGAAGCACTTTTTATCTTTGTTAGGCATCATGCTTGCCATGTGTTCTGCTCACGCCCAGTATGTGAAGCAGCCAAAAACGTATTCCAACAAATTCTTCAAGGCCATATCGCCTAACGGAAAACACGCTGCCAGCTCCGACGAGTATATAGGCACGATATATGTGGTTAACCTTGCTACCAACAGCGGCAAGACATACTCTCCACAAGACGAAGAAAACGAGTTCTACTCTATTGGCAGCGGTGCAAACCCTGTCAGCGACAACGGCATCGTGCTCTTCTCAGAAAACGAAAGTGGTACAGCCTCATACATAGAAAACGGAAAAATATACAAGCTGCCACTTCCAGCAGGCGTCTCCTCTGCCCTTTGCAATGCCATCACCCCCGACGGCAGCCGCATCGCTGGTTCCATCGGCATTGCCGCGACGGATGACGCACAGGATGTGATGCAGCGCCCCGTAATATGGAACCGCCGATTTGACGGCTCTTACACCATGCCTGTCGAACTGCCTTACCCGAAGGAGGACTTCACCGGTCGTCTGCCGCAGTATGTCCTTGCCGATGGTATCTCTGCCGACGGTAAGACCATCGCTTGCAATGTTGTCGATTATTACGGCGAGATGCCACAGCCTATGATTCTGCGCGAGCAAGAGGATGGCGAATGGACATACACAATGCTCGCACAGGAGTACATCAACCCAGACAATGTGGTGTTCCCCGAATATCCTGGCGAGTCACCATATCCAGGCAACTACATGACTCCTGCTGAAGCCGACGCCTACAACCAGGCAGCATGGGAAGCAACGCAGCTCAAACAGCCACGACCAAACGATTTCATGTCGCCTGAGAAGAGGGAGGAATACGAGGAAGCTACATCAGGCTACGGCAATCCTGTGAACTATCGCGACTATATGTCCGACGAGGAGTATGCCGAATATATGGCAGCGCTCGACAAGTACTATGCCAGCCTCTATCCGAAACCGGAAGACTTCATGTATCCCGACCATCGCGAGGCTTATCTGCACGACATGGAACAATGGGAAAAACTCTACGACCAGTTTGCCGATTTGCTGAAAGAGGTGCAGTCAAAGGCCGTAACGTTCGTTATGAACGAGCTCATGATTTCTCAAAACGGCAGATACTACACCATCGGTGGCTCTACGACCGACCCGGCGACAAAGGCTTCCGTCATGAAGGTCTATGTGTTTGACCTTGAGACAGGTAAATCATACGTCAAGGGCGTTGACGACGCAAACATCTTTGCCCCACGATATATCACTAACGAGGGAAAGATTCTCGCATCATCGTTCCCTACACGCAGTGACAAGAAAGCCAACACATACTTCTGTGCCGGACTCAACGAAGACTTTGTGCCACTGCAGGATATAGCATCCAAGAACGACGCCGACGTTTACGACTTCATGCAGAAGAACATGCTCCACAACATGTGGGTTTGGGACGACGATATAGAGGAAGATGTTGAGATTAACGCATGGATAACAGGCGTAGGCTGCTGCGACGCAAACCTAAAGACAGTATTCACTTGGGCCACTACCGACTCATGGGACTCCTCTTCATCAAGCACCACATACTCACTGTCATACGCACTGCCTACATCCTTCCTCAACGAGTTCTCTAACGCCATCAAGAACACCGAAGGCGGCAGCAATGCGATAGACATTACAATGACCGCCGACGGCATGATAAAGCTCAGCGGAAAGGTGGCAGAGGTCAGCATCTACGACCTCAGCGGACGCCTCGTCTTCTCCGAAAAGAATCCTAAACCTACTATTTCCACATCACTCCCACGCGGCTCATACATCGTGAAGGCTGCCAACGGAACAGAAAAGAAAGTGGCGAAACTATTGTTTAATGATTAATTATCATATCATAAACTCTGCTCTATGTTGCACCGAATTAATCATTAATAAATAATCATTAATAAATAATATGACCCTATGTTGCACCGAATTAATCATTAATAAATAATCATTAATAAATATATGACCCTTAAACTGCAGGCGGAGAAAAACCGCAAACGATTGCTGGAAATTGTTTACAACGCAAAGGCGGGACATATCGGCGGAGACCTCTCCGTGCTCAATATGCTCACCGCCCTCTATTTCCACACTCTTAATGTTGACCCCAACGACCCAAAGAATCCCGACCGCGACCGCTTCGTTCTCTCAAAAGGCCACTGCGTAGAAGCTCTTTACGCCGTGCTTGAGGCTAAAGGATACATCAAGAAGGAGCTTACCGACACTCTCGGCAAATACCTCTCCCCTCTCTCTGGTCACCCCACCATCGAGGTGCCAGGCATAGAGGTGAACACGGGTGCCCTCGGTCACGGATTGCCTATCGGTGTAGGTATGGCGCTCGCAGCAAAGATGGACAAGAAATCGTACAAGACCTTCGTCGTCATGGGCGACGGTGAGCAAGGCGAAGGCTCCATCTACGAGGCAGCAATGGCGGGCAGCAACTATAACCTCGACAACCTCGTGGCTATCATCGACCGCAACCACCTGCAGATATCAGGCAACACAGAGGATGTCATGAAGATTGACTCCGTAAAAGACCGCTGGACGGCTTTCGGATGGGATGTTGTGGAGATAAATGGCGATGACATCGACGAGATTGTCCGCACACTCGACAATATCGACTTCAACAACCATAAGCCCCACCTCATCGTGTCGCACACCACCAAAGGCTACGGCGTTTCCTATATGGAGAACATCGCGAAATGGCACCACGGCATGCCTAACGAGGAACAATACCAGCAGGCAATAGCAGAAATAGAGGAAAGACTCACCGTTTTAAATCCCAATCATGATAGCATGTAGAAAAAGTTTCACCGACACTCTCCTTGAGTTGGCGAAACAAGATAAAGATATTATCGCCGTAACCAGCGACGCTCGCGGTTCGGTGACACTTGGCGACTTTGCCAAAGAGCTCCCAGAGCAGTTTGTAGAATGTGGTATCGCTGAGCAAGACGCCGTGGGCATATCCGCTGGACTGGCACACAGTGGAAAGAAGGTGTTCTGCTGTGGACCCGCCTGTTTCTATGTGGCACGCTCCCTCGAGCAGGTCAAGGTGGATATGGCATACAGCGA
Source organism: Bacteroidaceae bacterium (assembly GCA_021443335.1). GTDB lineage: Bacteria > Bacteroidota > Bacteroidia > Bacteroidales > Bacteroidaceae > Prevotella. The sequence goes on along the minus strand of JABUUE010000089.1, from coordinate 549 downwards.
GAACCCGGTGAAGATACTTGGCGTGTCAGGTGGCGTGGCCTATGGCGCACTCGGAGCAACCCACCACAGCCTTCACGACATCGCCGTACTGCGCACATTCCCCGGCATGCACATCGTGCTTCCTGCCGACTGGCGTCAGACGCGTCTGCTCGTCAAGCAACTCGTTGACTACCCTCACCCAGTGTATGTGCGCGTGGGACGTGCCGCCATCCCCGATGTTTACGACGACACCAACTGCCGCTTCGAGATGGGCAAGGCGCAAACACTTCTCGACGGCAACGACCTCACCATCATAGCCACCGGCGAAACCGTCTATCACGCTTATATGGCTGGCAAGCAGCTCGCAGCAGAAGGCATCAGTACCCGCGTGCTCGATTTCTCTTGCATAAAGCCGTGCGATGAAGAGGCAATACTCCGCGCCGCCAAAGAGACAGGCAAGATAATCACCGTCGAAGAGCACTCCAAGTTCGGAGGCCTCGGCGCAATGGTCTGCGAGGTAATATCCGAAAACCCAGTGCCAGTGAAGATACTCGGCATACCAGACGAGAA
>JABUUE010000088.1:4132-8697 GCA_021443335.1 Bacteroidaceae bacterium | reverse complement strand
GGGGTAAACTCCAAAGGTTCTAATGGACTTTGGGGTAAACTCCAAAGCTTCTAATGGACTATTGGGGGTAAACTCTAAAGCTTCTAATGGACTATGGGTTAAAAAAGGTAGAAGTCCAGAGCGTCTTCTATCTCTTTTTTTGTTGCCGTCTGGTTTATGCGGATGTCTCCCACCCCGCCAAGCAAGGTGAAATTGATATTGTCGCTGCTGCTGTTCTTCTTGTCGTGCGTCATCAACTCTACAAGTTCGGCATAGTCATCGCAAGTGATGGCAAGCTTGCCATAATGCTCCTTGATGAACGATGCCACCTGATGCAAGGTGTCTGTTGGGAAACCGCAGCGCAAGGTACTCAGATAAAGTTCGCATATCAAGCCCCAAGCCACAGCGTAACCGTGGAGCACAGGACAATTATGGCGCATCGCCCAGCTCTCGAAAGAATGGCCGAAGGTATGACCTAAGTTCAACGCCTTACGCAGACCTTTCTCGTGCGGGTCTTCCTCCACAACCTTCTGCTTGACAGCGATACTCTCGCCGACCATTTCAACGAGTTTGCCGTAATCCACAGCTGCATCGAAATCAAAGCACAGATGCTCCGCAAGCATCTCCCTGTCTTTCAGCAGAGCGTGCTTTAACATCTCCGCATAACCAGAAAGAAGGTTCTCACGGTCGAGCGATTTCAGGAACTCACCCGAGATGATGACGGTGGAAGCATCACAGAAAGCACCAATCTCGTTCTTGTAACCGCAGAAGTTAATGCCTGTCTTGCCGCCCACAGAAGCATCCACCTGCGAGAGCAAAGTCGTGGGGATATTGATGAAGTTTATGCCACGCTTGAAAGAAGCCGCTGCAAAACCACCGAGGTCTGTAACCATACCTCCCGCCACATTTATCAGCAACGAGTGACGTGTAGCGCCGCCGTTTGACATAGCCTCCCACACCTTTGCCACGCTCTCCAACGTCTTGTTGTCGTCGCCGGCAGGGATTACTATCAACGAGCTCTTGCCATCGGTCAGCCTGTCTATTGTTTCCATGATTACAGGCAGACAGATTCGGCTTGTCGTCTCATCGCAGAGAATGAAAGTCTTGTCATGCTCACAAGTGTTAAAAGCATCTATAAGATCAGCGTTTATGTCCTTTGATATTACTACTTTCTGCATTATCTTTACAAATTATCTTGAACTCCTTGGACTCCATTTACAATGCAAAATTATAAGTTTTGGGCGTAAACGACAAATGAAATGAAACAAAAAGTAGAGTAAATGTTAAAAATTGAAAAAATCACTTCTTTTTTATATTGTTTACTTTTACTTTTTAGTTATAATATGGTCAAAAGATTTGTTATGAAAAGGTTAATTGTGTTATTTTTTGCCGCATTAGCGGTTATGTCTTTGCCGGCACAGACAGAAGTTACCAACAGCATCCTTGCCATCTCCGGCTTGCAGTTAGCTGACTCTGTGAAGAGTGCAGGCGGTTCTGTTGCCGACAGCATTCAAAAAGCAAGAGAGGACAGTATAGCAGCTCGCGAAAAGTTCGTGCAAGACTCTATTGCAAACGCGAACATAGAAATCTGGCGCGACTATGACATGCAGGAGGTTGTGGTGAAAGCCATGGCACCTCGTGTTATGGTTAAGGGCGACACCGTGCAGTTCAATGCCAGCCAGTTCCGTACGGCGGAAGGCTCTGTCGTTGAAGACCTTGTGGCAAAACTGCCAGGAGCGGAAGTGGGCGACGACGGAACGGTGAAGATTAACGGCAAGACAGTTAAGAAGATACTTGTTGACGGCAAGGAGTTTATGACCGGCGACACGAAGACCGCGCTGAAGAACCTGCCAACAGCCATCATCGACAAGATAAAGACCTACGACCAGAAGAGCGACCTTGCGCGTATCACGGGTATTGAGGACGGAGAGGAAGAAACAGTCCTCGATTTCGGAATAAAGCCTGGCATGAACAAGGGAACGATGGTCAATGCCGACCTTGCAATAGGTACGCATAAGCGATTTGCAGAGCGTGTTTTCGGCGGTTGGATGCAAGACCCTCACAAACTCTTCTTCATGGGAAGCATGAACAACACCAACGACATGGGCTTTCCCGGCGGTGGCGGCGGCCGACGCTATGGTGGTGGCGGAGCTGGCGACAACATCGCCAAGATGGCGGGCCTGAACTATAACCTCGACACAAAGAAACTGAAACTCGATGCTTCCATACGTTGGAACCACAACAATGGCGACACACGCAACGAGAGCAACACAGAGAACTTCGTTGTTCAGAAAGGAAAATTCTCCAACAGCCTCAGCCAGTCATACTCACGCTCTAACAGTTGGAACGGACAATTGCGCTTGGAATGGCAGCCAACAGAGAACACGAACATCATGTTCCGTCCATCGTTCACACTCTCTTCTTCCGACAACGCAAGCGGCTCATCATCAGAGACCTACGACCTTAACGATGACGTTAAAGACTATGTCAACCTGAACTCGTCAACAAGCCTCAGTTATTCTACGACAAACAGCCTTAACGGTATGTTGCAGTTCAACCAGAAACTTAGCCAGAACGGACGAAACATTACACTCCGCTTGAACGGAAGCCTTTCCGACGGCGACTCCAAGAGCATGTCAACAAACGAGGTGGCTCTCAAGCAATTCGGAGATTCCACATATCACACTTACCGCTACAATCTTACACCGACAAAGCGCTACAGCTACAGCGCCCGCGTAACTTATAGCGAACCTCTCTTCGACCGCGCCTACTTGCAGTTCCAGTATAGTTACACTTACAACTTCAACAAGTCGGACCGCGCCACATACGATTTCTCAAAGATTCCAGGCCTTAACTATTCAGGCATTGGCATACCAGAGTTCCGCGACTGGGACTCATATCTCAGACCTATCAACTACGAATATGAGCAGTACAAAGACGACAGCCTGAGCAGATATTCTGAGTACAAGAACTACATCCACGAGGTGCAACTCACATTCCGCATGATTCGCGAGAAGTTCCAACTCAATGTCGGCGCCATGATGCAGCCACAGAAAACCAAGTTCATGCAGGACTATCGCGGCGTGGTTGTTGATACCATCAGAAACGTCAACAACTTCTCCCCTACCCTCGACTTCCGCTATAACTTCTCAAAGCAGCATCGTCTGCGCGTGAACTATCGCGGACGCACAAGCCAGCCGTCAATAACCGACCTCCTCGACATCACCGACGACTCCAACCCTCTGAACATCACCAAGGGTAATCCTGGCTTGAAACCTTCGTTCTCACACAATGTCTTTGCCCACTACAACAACTACATCACCCACCATCAGCAGGCAATCATGGCTAACGTGAACTTCACATCAACAGCCAACTCCATTGCCAACAAGGTGACTTACATCCCAGAAACCGGTGGTAGGATTACACGCCCTGAGAACATTGATGGCAACTGGAATATCGGCGGCTCTGTCATGTACAACACTTCCCTTGACTCGGCAGGTGTCTGGTACACAAACCTCAACACCTCCGTGAACTACTCCAACACCGTTGGCTTCCTGCAAGTCAACCAAAAAGCCGACTCACAGGAAAGCGTTACACGCGCAACAGTGCTTAGACAACGACTCACCTTCGGCTTCCGCAACGACTGGCTGGATGTTTCGCTCGACGGCAATTTCACCTACGACCATTCTGTGAACCTCCTTGAATCGTCAAACAACATGGACACCAAGGAGTGGAACTTTGGAGGAACAATACAACTGTTTGCGCCGTGGGGCATGCAGTTCTCGACCAACCTGCACCAACAGATGCGCCGAGGTTACAGAAACGAAAGCATGAACACCAACGAGCTTATCTGGAACGCACAACTCTCGCAGTCGTTCTTGAAGAACAAATCGCTCGTCGTAACACTGCAATACAACGATATTCTCCACCAATCAAGCGCTATCAGCCGCACCATAACAGCAATGCAGATAGGCGAAAGCCGCAACAACAGCGTGCTCTCTTACGGCATGATTCACCTCATCTACCGCTTCAACGCCTTTGGCGGTAAGGCTGGACGACAAGGTGGCGGCGGCGGTCCCGGCGGCATGATGCCTCCAGGCGGTGGCAGAATGGGAGGCGGCGGCAGAATGGGCGGAGGCGGAATGGGAAGACACCCAATGTAATTTCGCTTTCCCTCTCTAACAGAGCCTTATCAAACAAAACTACGGCAGGCGAAAAGGAAAAAAATTTCCTTTTCGCCTGCTATTGCTTTCATTTAAGCGTAACTTTAACCTTTAGATAAACTTTCTTTCGCTCTGAAAAACAAATTAAAGTAAACTTTATTTGCTTTTTCGCTCGCTTTATCGTAACTTTGCAGCCACATATTACCCTACATAATATATGGCCGACGAAATAAAGACTAACAGCGACGAAATTCTTGATGCCACAGAGGATGCCGAGATTGTTGACGCATCTTCTGAGAACCACTCTGACTACACCCCCGTAAGCAACCGCTTCGACGCTTCCGCCGTACATCATCTGAGCGGAATGTATCAAAGCTGGTTCCTTGACTACGCCTCTTACGTTATCCTCGAGCGCGCCGTGCC
>JABUUE010000088.1:0-4122 GCA_021443335.1 Bacteroidaceae bacterium | reverse complement strand
CGACGGCCTGAAACCTGTGCAACGACGCATCATGCACTCAATGAAGCGCATGGACGACGGGCGCTTCAACAAGGTGGCAAACATCGTGGGACATACCATGCAGTTCCACCCTCACGGCGACGCTTCCATCGGCGATGCTCTCGTGCAGTTAGGACAGAAGAATCTTCTCGTAGAGTGTCAGGGAAACTGGGGCAACATACTCACTGGCGACCGCGCCGCTGCTCCCCGTTATATCGAAGCGCGACTGTCGAAGTTCGCCCTCGAGGTGCTGTTCAACAGCAAGACCACGGAATGGAAGATGAGCTACGACGGCCGTAACGAAGAGCCTATCGTACTGCCAGCGAAGTTCCCGTTGCTGCTCTCACAGGGTGCCGAAGGTATCGCCGTTGGTCTTTCGTCAAAGATTCTCCCTCACAATTTCAACGAGATTTGCGACGCTGCCATAGCCTACCTCAGCGGCGAGGAGTTCAGCCTTTACCCCGACTTCCCCACCGGCGGCAGCATCGATGTGGCGAAATACAACGACGGTCAGCGCGGTGGCTCTGTCAAGGTGCGCGCAAAGATTGAGAAGGTCGATCAGAAAACTCTTGCCATCCGCGAGATTCCGTTCGGCAAAACATCTTCAACGCTCATCGACACCATCATCAGAGCCATTGAGAAAGGGAAAGTCAAGGCGCGCAAGGTGGAAGACAACACCGCGGCAGAAGTGGAGATTCTCATACATCTGTCACCAGGAATAAGCAGCGACAAGACCATCGATGCCCTCTACGCCTTCACCGACTGCGAGCTGTCCATATCGCCAAACTGCTGCGTCATCGAGGACAAACACCCGCGCTTCATGTCCGTATCCGACGTGCTGAAACAGAATGTTGACATCACGCTCGCCCTCCTCCGCAAGGAACTCGAGATACGCAAGAACGAACTTCTTGAGCAGCTGCATTTCTGCTCTCTGGAAAAGATATTCATCGAAGAGCGCATCTACAAAGACAAGGAGTTTGAGCAGGCAGAGAGCAACGATGCTGCCTGCGAGCATATCGACAACCGACTGACACCTTGGTACCCGAAGATGATACGCGAGGTGACAAAAGACGACATTCTCCGTCTGCTCGAGATAAAGATGCAGCGAATACTGAAGTTCAACAGCGACAAGGCGGAAGAGCAGATAGTGAAGTTGCAAAAGGAGATAAAGGACATCAACCGAAAACTCAAGAACATGGTGGGCGTAACAATCGACTGGTTCACCCACCTGAAAGAAAAATACGGAGCGCAGCATCCACGCCTCACAGAGATACGCAACTTCGACACCATCGAGGCGACAAAGGTTGTCGAGGCAAACCAGAAACTGTATATCAACGCACAGGAAGGCTTCATCGGCACCGGACTGAAAAAAGACGACTTCGTCTGCAACTGCTCCGACATCGACGACATCATCATCTTCTACCGCGACGGAAAGATGAAGGTGGTGAAGGTGGCCGACAAGATATTTGTCGGCAAGAACATCATCCACGTGCAGGTGTTCAAGAAAAACGACACTCGCACCACCTACAACATGGTTTACCGCGACGGTCGTCAGGGCTTCTACTACATCAAACGCTTCAACGTGACAAACATCACGCGCGACAGGGAATACGACCTCACGCAAGGAAAGCCCGGCACCTACGTCAAATACTTCACAGCCAACCCTAATGGCGAGGCAGAAGTCATAAAGATTACCCACGACTTCACACCGAAAATAAAGAAGGTCATCTTCGAAAAAGATTTTTCTGAGGTGGCTATCAAGGGAAAGACGGCGATGGGCAACATCCTGACAAAGAATTCAGTAAACCGCATAACGCAGAAATCGGCGGGACACTCCACTCTCGGCGGGCGCAAGGTGTGGTACGACAAGGATGTCAACCGCCTGAACTACGATGCTCACGGCGAACTGCTCGGAGAGTTCCACGACCAGGATGCCATTCTTGTCATACTTGCCAATGGCGATTTCTACATCTCAAACTTCGATGTCAACAACCATTATGAGGACAACATCCTGCGCATTGAGAAGTACGACAGGGACAAGATTTGGACTGCCGTCGTCATCGATGCCGACCAGGACAACCGCCACTATCTGAAACGCTGTCCGTTAGAGGCAACAAAACGCTACCAGAGCATCACGGGCGAAAACCCTAACAGCAAACTTGTGCTTATCACCGACGAGCCTTACCCACTGTTCAAGCTGACATACCTCGGACCTAACAACTACGAGGGCACTCTTGAGATTGATGCTGAGGAGTTCATCGCCGTCAAGAGCTTCAAGGCAAAAGGCAAGCGCATAACAAATTCTGATATAACAAAGGTGGAGCAGTTGGAAAGCAAGAGAACTCAGGACTTGACGCAGGCACAAAGCCAAAGCCAAAGCCAGAGCGAAAGCCAGAGCCAAAGCCAGAGCCAAAGCCAGAGCGAAAGCCTCCCCGACGATGTTCAAAAAGAGATTGACGAGCAGATAGGACAACTGAACTTTTTTGACAAACTCGATTAACATGAAAACCCTTTTGGCCATATTACTCGCTGCACTGACCTTCACGTCCGCCACAGCGCAAACCGACTCCATCAGGAAGAAGAACCGTTCTCTCGTCGGCATAGCGGCAGGCGCCTCAAACATCCTCGACACCTACCTTTCGCCAGAGGATTACAAAGGCTTTGAAATACGACTGATGTTTGCCACACTTCGCAAGAACAAGAAGTGGAGCCACCTCTTCCAGAACGAGCTGTCTGTGTCGTACGACAAAAACCGCAGGAAAGACGGCTCTGAGATTGGCGGAATGTACCGCTTCCGCTACGGTCTGTTTCGCAACATCCCCATCTGCCAGAACTTCGACATACGCGTCGGTGGACAGGCAGCACTGAACCTCGGCTTCCTTTACAACACGCGCAACCAGAACAATCCCGCGCAAGGACGACTGGGACTGCATGTGGGCCCGATGGCACAAGCCGACTACACCTTCCGTCTCTTCAACCGACCATTCGCACTGCATTACGAAGCCTCTGCCCCACTCGTCGGACTGATGTTCTCGCCCAACTACGGGCAGTCGTATTACGAAATATTCTCTCGCGGCAACTACGACCACAACTGCGTGCCCACGACCATAGCCTCCACGCCGTCGTTCCGCCAGATGCTGACGCTCGACTTCAACATCCGCCGCAGCACATTCACCATCGGCTACCTCGGCGACTACGACCAATACAAAGTCAATAACCTGAAATACCACAACTACACCCACTCCGTCATCTTGGGATACAGATATTAGGGTATTTACTATTTAGCTATTTGACGATTTACTATTTACCCTCTACAGCCAAAAAGCAAATGTTCATTACTTAACCCCAAACAAAAAAGACCTGTAAGCATTTGACTGCCTACAGGTCGTTTTATTTTGCATTGATAGCCGGGGATTAGTCCGCAGACTGTACTTTTGGCGCACGCTTCTCAGCGATGCGAGCCTTCTTACCTGTGAGCTTGCGCAGGTAGTAAAGCTTAGCACGACGAACCTTACCACGCTTGTTGATTTCAATGCTGTCGATGTTTGGAGACTCAATAGGGAAGATACGCTCTACACCTACTGTACCTGACATCTTGCGAACTGTAAAACGCTTCTTGTCACCATGACCAGAGATGCGGATTACAACACCACGATAGAGCTGGATACGCTCTTTTGAACCCTCGATAATCTTGTATGCCACTGTGATAGTGTCACCAGGACCGAAGGATGGGAACTGTTTGCCTGTAGCAAATGCTTCCTCAGCAACTTTAATTAAATCCATTTTTTTAATTGAGTTTTGGGAGTTGAGTGTCCCTCAGCGCAACATAGCGAGGCTACTCGTCTTCCTGCCATAGGTTACGCTAAAAGCGGTGCAAAGTTACAAAATAATTACACATTAACAAATCTCTTCCGTCATTTATTTATTCTTTATTTGACTATACTCAAAGAAATAAGCCACAAACAAAATTAATCACCATTTTATAACCCATAATTCATAATTCTTTACTACCTTTGCACCCGCTAAAACGAAAAAGCTTTTCGGATGGCGCGGTAGCTCAGCTGGTTAGAGCGTCGGATTCATAATCCGGAGGTCGAGGGATCG
>JABUUE010000087.1 GCA_021443335.1 Bacteroidaceae bacterium | reverse complement strand
TACATTTTATTTTGTATTTTGCTCGCTTAATCGTAACTTTGTCCCCACAAAAAGGGCATTGTTGCGTTTATGAAGGCGTTTCTGACAGTATTTCTAATTCTAATCTACGGCACATTGACAGCGTTTGCAGACGATAATCTCTCTGCTGACAGTTGTGCTGTTGCTGACGATGAAGTTGCTGTAACAAAGAGTGTTAAATCTAATACCGACTGCCCTTCTGCAGAAGTTTCCACAACCGATAACGACACTCAGCTCACGGAGGTTACAGCGTCAGAAGAAGCGGAAAAAGCGTCAGAAGAAGCAGAAAAAGCGTTAGAAACAGCGTCAGAAACGGAAGCGCCGAAACTCGCCTTGAAAACTCTCGACGAACTGATGGCGCAGCCAAAAGAAGGCGAATCTCAGGCGGGAAAGTACCAGTTTTTCAAGAGCGTAAAGGTTGAGAAACCCTACAAGTTCATCGACGACCAGACCTTCGTCGGCATACCGCTTTTCGTCGCGGGACTGCTTATAAAGTCTGAAAAGACATTCTTTCGTCAGAACCACTCCGACCCCGACCCCCTGCGCGACAAAGACCGTCTCGTTACGCATTTCAAGAGCGGCGTTGACGACTATCTGCAGTTTGCGCCCATCGTTGCCGCCACGGGTCTCAAGCTTGCCGGTGTTGACGGCAGAAGCGACTGGGGCAGATACCTCGCTTCGAGCCTTATGTCTTACGGCATTATGGCTGCCTTCGTCAATGGCATAAAATACACTGTCAAAGAGATGCGGCCAGACGGCAGCACTGCCAACTCCTTCCCCTCAGGTCATACCGCAACAGTCTTCGTCGGCGCAACCATTCTTCATAAGGAATACGGACTTACCCACAGCCCATGGTATTCTATCGCAGGTTATGCTGTGGCTACTGCCACCGGCGTCATGCGTGTGCTCAACAACCGCCACTGGGTGAGCGATGTGCTTGCAGGAGCGGGCATCGGAATCTTCTCCACCGAGTTGGCTTACGGACTCTGCGACCTTATCTTCAAGGGCAAGGGACTGCGGCGCACTGATATCATCGACGAAAAGAGCATCATCAACAACCCGTCGTTCTTCAGCATAAACATGGGCGTCGGCTTGGGCAATAGAAACCTCGTGTTTGACTACACCGACTACGACTTCGACGAGCACGACAATCCTTACACCTATGACACGCGGCTGCCGTTCCGCTTTAAGGCGTCAACCTACGTCGGAGTGGAGGGAGCATTCTTCTTCAACAAATATATCGGCGTCGGAGGAAAGTTAGGCATCAGCTCCACACCCGTTGACGGCTTCGGAGATTTGGCTGACCAGGTGTATAAGAGCTTCGAAATCGTGAGCAACCCGCAGTATTGGACAAGCGATAACTTCATGCGCCCCGACGAGACAAACCCGCAGAAGACGCCAATCGACACAAAGAAATCTCTCATCACCATCGAGAGCGACCATATCACCGAGTTCACAGCCACCGCCGGCATCTACCTCAACTTCCCCCTCAGCCGACATTTCGCCATCGGAACGAAAGTCCTTGTGGGACGAAGCATAATCAACGACCTCGACTTAGACCTCAACGTCTCGGGAAACAAACTTGTCCGCGACGACCCATCATCGAAATACACCTTCCGCATGGCCGACGAGTTCCATAAGAAGTGGGACTTGCTTAACATCACCGGTAACAACACAATGACCTATGGCACAGGCGTTTCCTTCACTTACGCCTATCGCTCAAACTTCTCCTGGCGCTTCTTCGTCGATTACAACTACAGCCACAAGACCTACCGTCTCACCGTTGACAAGTACAGTTACCTAAAGGAAATGATGAGCGAGATGTATAGCTCAAACGACCCCGAATATGTCGCTTACCGCAATTTCGTCGAGAGCTATGCAAGCCCCATAAAGTCGAGCATGAAGAAACACATGAACATCTTCACCATCGGCGGAGCCTTCTGCGTCTCGTTTTAACCCCAAAAACTCAACGTCAAAGTCTTAGTCAAAGTCTGAGTCAAAGTCCAAAAATATGTCCTTCCTTCGCAAAGCATTCTACCTCTACTACGATGGCTTCCGTCAGATGACGGTGGGCAAGACCTTGTGGACAGTCATCATCATCAAGCTCATCATCATCTTCGCCGTCCTCAAAGTCTTCTTCTTCCCCGACTTCCTCGCCCAGAAAGCCGCCGGAGGAGACAAGGCAGAAGTAGTGGCGGAAGAACTCACCTCACGTCCACCGGCCCCGGCACCCTAACCCCCTGAAGGGGGAATAGCTTTAGCTCAGGCTTTGGCGCTGAACTTTCCCCCTAACCCCAAGAATTACCTAAAAACCATATCAATAATACTATGCTTAACAACCTTTTTCTTGAGATTACAGCAGGCACAATCGACTGGTCGAGAGCGCAGTTTGCCCTCACAGCGATTTACCACTGGCTGTTCGTCCCGTTGACCCTCGGACTGGCGGTCATCATGGGAATCATGGAGACTATCTACTACCGTAAGCGAACCGACTTCTGGCTGAAGACATCAAAGTTCTGGCAGAAGCTCTTTGGTGTCAACTTCGCTATGGGCGTTGCAACAGGAATTATCCTTGAGTTCGAGTTCGGAACCAACTGGAGCAACTACTCCTGGTTCGTCGGCGACATCTTCGGCGCGCCGCTCGCTGTCGAAGGCATTGTAGCCTTCTTCATGGAGTCAACCTTCGTTGCCGTCATGTTTTTCGGATGGAAGAAAGTCTCTGCTGGCTTCCACCTCGCTTCCACATGGCTCACAGGCATTGGAGCCACATTCTCTGCATGGTGGATACTCGTTGCCAACTCATGGATGCAGTATCCTGTCGGCTGCACTTTCAACCCAGACACTATGCGCAACGAGATGACATCCTTCGCCGAAGTTGCCCTCTCACCTTTCGCCATCGACAAGTTCTCCCACACCGTGACATCCTCATGGATTGTCGGCGCAGCCTTCGTCATTGCTGTCAGCTGCTGGTACCTGTTGAAGAAGCGCGAGCAGCAGCTTGCCAAGGAGAGCATAAAGATTGCAGGCATCGTCGGACTTGCAGCCTCGCTCCTTGCAGCCTTCACCGGCGACAACTCCGCTTATATGGTTGCTAAGACACAGCCTATGAAGCTCGCTGCCATGGAAGCCCTCTATAACGGAGGACCAGACCAGGCGCTTACCGGCGTTGCTTGGGTTAATCCTTTCTCACAGCCTGAGTATAAGACTGAGGAAGAGCCGCCGTTGCGCATCGCTGTGCCTAATATGCTCTCCATCCTCGCCACACGCGATTTCCACGGCTATGTCCCTGGAGTCAACGATATTCTCAAAGGCTACACCACACCCGACGGAAAGACAGAACCGTCTGTTGACGAGAAGATTTCCCGCGGTCGTCAAGCCATCGCTGCTCTTGCCGATTACCGTCAGGCAAAGAAGGCTGGCGACGAGACAAAGGCGCAGAGCCAGTTGCATACCATCAACAACAACATGAAATATTTCGGCTACGGCTATCTCGAGAAAGCCGACGATGTTGTCCCTTATATCCCTATCAATTTCTGGGCGTTCCGCGTCATGGTAGGCTTGGGCAGTCTCTTCATCCTCTTCTTCCTCGTTGTCCTCTTCTTCGTCTTCAGGAAAGACATTGAGAAGGTGCACTGGTTGCAGATGGCAGCTATATGCCTCCTCCCGTTGGCTTATGTTGCCAGCGAGTCAGGATGGATTGTTGCCGAACTCGGTCGTCAGCCGTGGACCATTCAGGACCTCCTGCCTGTCAGTGCCGCAGTGTCCGATATCAGTGCCGGCTCAGTAGCACTCACATTCTTCCTCTTCCTCGGTTTATTCACCACATTGCTCATTGTTGAAATCAACATTCTTTGCAAACAAATTAAGAAAGGGCCGCAATCATGACATACGAATTCTTGCAACAATACTGGTGGTTCCTCGTCTCATTGCTTGGAGCACTCCTCGTCTTCCTCATGTTCGTTCAGGGCGCTAACGCATTGATATTCACGCTCGGGAAAACAGCCGACGAGCGCCGTCTCGTGGTCAATTCCACAGGCCGCAAGTGGGAGTTCACCTTCACCACCCTCGTCACCTTCGGCGGAGCCTTCTTCGCCTCCTTCCCGCTGTTCTACTCCACCAGCTTCGGCGGAGCCTACTGGCTGTGGATGATTATCCTTTTCTCCTTCGTCCTTCAGGCTGTCAGCTACGAGTTCCAGAACAAGCTCGGCAACATCTTCGGACCGAAACTTTTCCAGACCTTCCTTGTCATCAATGGTGTTGTCGGTCCGCTGCTTGTCGGTGGCGCCGTGGCAACATTCTTCGAAGGCAGCAATTTCATCGTCGAGAAAGACAGTTTCCTCGCTTCCGGCACCATCAGCCATTGGGCTAATGCCTCTTGCGGACTCGATGCCCTTCTCAACATCTGGGTGCTTGTCCTTGGCATTGCTGTAGCGTTCCTTGCTCAGACCCTCGGACTGCTATATATTATAAATAATGTTGACGACGAGACCATCGTTGAGCGCAGCCGCAAGGGATTGCGTTGTGCCGTCATCGCCTTCCTCGTCTTCTTCCTCCTTTACCTCGCACATCTGCTGCTCAAGGACGG
>JABUUE010000086.1 GCA_021443335.1 Bacteroidaceae bacterium | reverse complement strand
AATTCGTAAGTTACCATCTGAACTTCACGCTCTTTGTAGCCATCAATCTCAATTTTAACAGGAGTCTTAGCCATAATAATAAAATTTTAAAGTGTTAGTAATAATGTTAGTTTTAATTCGTTTTAAAGATGTCTATATTGATAGACTATTTCTTTTGTTTTTCTGCTGCAAAGATAAGATGTTTTTCTTTCCGGTTGTTAGCAAATTTGTATCAAAACATAGCAAAATTCTTTCAATGTAACGAGATTTTCGCAAATGTAACAATTTTTGCCGTATATTCTCCAATGTTAGAAGTAGCAGCGAGAATTTTATCGTTTTTTGTATTGTATGTTTTGGATTATTGGGCTTTAGCGATAGTGGTATGTCCCGGATTTGTGACCTCGATGCAGCCTCCCCATGCGCAAAAACATTTACAGTTGTTGATTAATGCGGGCAGATGTGACACCTTAACCATTGGTGAGCCTGGCGCCCATGGCGCTGCTATCACAGGTATGCATGGCATAGGAGTAAGAACTCCACATGCTGCAGCTGTTGCAGAAGCCACTGTAGGGTTTGACATTGACTGGCACATGCCGAAGGGAAGGATATTGCTCATGGGCGCAAAGTCCATGATGTTTGCAGCGAACATGTTTCCTACACGCGGACGTGTGGGGTCCAAAACCATGAGGGTGCCAGGTGCCATTCCAAAGCTGCATTTCAGCATAGCTCCCATTGTTACGAATGTTCCCATAATAAAAATGATAATAGGTGGGTTCTATAAAGATTATTGATTCTTGGGAGAGATGTTATGCTTCTTTTTTCACATCCTGAGCTTTCACCTTCGCTGAGAATTTAGCTGTCGATGGCGGAGCAGGTACAGCAATACCGTCTTCAATATTCGGCGATTTGATGTGGCTTGATGCTTCGATGTCGCCTGCTTTGAACTTGCCGGCTTCCGTATCACCTCCAAGTTTGGTCTTGCCATTGAGTGTTGTATCGCCAAAGATGTCAACCTTGCCACCAGCAATCTCTGCATTTCCTCCGCTAAGCTGAACAGCACCTTTGCCGTCGTCTTGTGCCAAGGTGATGGTCTTGTCTGCAAATACACCAATCTCTTGTGAAACCACCTGTGCCACCTTTGTCTCTATGCCACTGTCCTTACTTCCAATGAGAATGTTTGGAGCAACCATCATAATCTCGCCATTAGCGGAAGCCTGCTTGTCCGTCTTCTTCTCCGCATCAACGTCCATAGTCTTTACTTTCACCTTCTCTGAATTGATGGCAACCTGACCAGTAGCTGTTCCGTCCTCTTTGAGTGTTGATACCGTCATCTTGTTGGTCATGATTGTTACAGCGGCATCCTCAGGCAGTGCTTTGTATTTCTTTGGATCCTCTTCCGTATATTCGTAGTCGTGTGTGGTGATATTGACAGCCTTTGAATTGATGTTTACGCTGCCCTCTACAGGGAAATCTTTGCTCTGTTCGTCTTCGCTGTGAGTGTTGGTAAGCAGATTAATGTTCTCTGCGCGCAGGTTGATGCTTCCTGTCTTATTGAGTGTCTGCTTGTAGTTCATTGATACAAGGTCGATAACATTTCCTTCAACAAAGACTCCTGCACCTTCGTTTTCGCGCAGATTGCCGTCGCCATCCATCGTTGTTATCGCAACTTGCTCACCATTGATGCATACGCTTGAACCTGTAAGACTTTCTTTATAGTCGGTTTGCAGTTCTGATTTCATGGTGTCGGCAGCCTTCTTTGCACGTGACGCCTCTGCTGCTTTTGATACCATTTCCTCCAGTTCTGTTACAAGACTAAAGAATCCTACCGCTTGGTTATGCAGTTTTCCAGACAAATCCTGCAGTTCAAAGTTGGCGCTGAATGCTGCTGTTTCATCCACAAGCAGTGGTTCTGATGCCTTGATTACCAGTTCCATCTCTGCTAAAAGCTTCTCTAATTTTGCACTACATTGCACAATATCTGGCTTAGTTGTGGATACAATCTTGTCGTTGTATGAAGCGAAATCTGTCAGTTCCTGCTTCAGAATCTCATTGCCCATAGAAGCGTCTGCCACCAGATGAGAGTCAGAATGTAGAGATAGTCCCGGTGAAACCAGCGTTCTCGGTGTACGTGTGTAGATGCCCTTGCTGTTATTGCTGTCCAAAGCCACGGTGCGTGCCTGAGCCACAAACGATGCGTCGGTGTGTACAACAGCCTCTGTGCCGTCAGGTCCTCTGTCTTCTGCAATGTTTACGATGCTGTTTGCCGTGTTCTCGATGACTCCGCCAGGTCCTACACCTTCCAATCGCAGCACGTTGCCGCGCATTGTGATTGTTGATGCGCCCTTTAACATTCCTGCTCTATCGACGTTACCGATGACAATTTCTGGGGCGGAAATGACAATGCGATTAGGGTCATATATATAATGAGTTGAGGTGTTCATCGTGTCATATATCTGACAACGAATCTTCTCAACCTCAGCTTTGCACGCGCGAATCTCTGCGAATTCCTTACCCACAGCATCAGTGAGCGCCTTTATCGCCTTTCTCCATTCTGAAATCAAATTAGAATCCATACTTGTGATTTTTTGTGTTTTATGGTGGGAAATAATTAATAGATACCACCTTAAGTAAGTGAATATTTAGAGCGCATCAGAACAATGTTTACCTGCTTACGACAGTATTTTGCTCATGTCAAAGCTACTTCCACCGTCAGTCTCGTCGTTTTCCACAACATTGTCGTTTTCCATGTTAGCCTTGCTTTCCTGCTTTGCAAGATACCTTTGGTATGCCTCTTCAATTTCCTGCTTTTTATTGTTGTATGTTGTGTCGCGCAGGTTGGTGTTTTGTTCCTCTGTTTTTTTGAGCATATCCAACGCCTCCTTCTTCAGGTTCTCCGGGAAACTTGCTGTAGCTTCTGTCATGCGCTGAGTGTAGTCAACTTTGAACGACTCTGTTTTGGCCTTGCAGTTATCGTAAAGCACATCGCATGCGTCATTCAGTGTGTCGCGTCGGTCCTCATTAACCTCAGGGACAGTGATTATCAGCACCTTTCTTTCGTTTTCTCCCAATTCCTCCAAATTGTCGTCAATCGGTTTCAGACCGTCTTCGGTTATGCGCTGGATGTCAAAGGAGAATTCAGGATGCGAGAGTTTTATGCTTTCCAGAATCTGGGGTATGTGGCTCTCTTGGAATGGAATGATGCAGAAATTGTCATCGTCGATTATTGCCACTTGAGCCACATCGTCGATGTTTGTCTCTTTTCCGTAGATGCTAATTTTTATGGGTACAAGGACCATTGGATCTGTCTTGATGCATACGTTCACAAAACGCATGAACATGAGAGACACCTGAGAACTTACTGAGGATTCGTAATCCCTGTTGATGTTGATTATTTGGTCTAACATGGCTATCCGTAAATTTCTGATTTTTCTGTTATTGGTAATGTTATGTTTGCTGTTTTGCCTAAATATGTTATAGAACTCAACAAGATAGATACTTTGAGAATCATCTGGTTGTCTTCGTCCATTTGATGGGCGGACGTGTTGCACACCTCTTCTATGCTTACCACATGACCTCTCATAACCATGCCTGCATCATAACTTGTGAGTTTCTTTGTTTCGCTGTCGTATTTTGCGTTGAAGACTATTGTCCATTCGCGCGAATCTGTTGCGCTAAGCCTGCTGTACAGGGTGTTGGAGTGTGCCATGTTGCTCACCCTGACCGTAACTTTCAGTATGGCGTTTTTCGTCACTCCGTATGGCTTGCCTTCATGGTCGCGGTTTCTGGCGCAGACATACTCGTAGTTCTGTAATGTCATGCACTCGTCCTGGTATATATTAGTGCCGTAAGAGTCTTGGGTGAAGCTTTTCGCGGCAATGACACCAACAAGGTGTCGGGATTTATTCATGTCCATATACGTTCCTGTAGTTTAATGTTATGTCAGAATTTACCACTTTAGTTGCCATGAAACGAATGATGATCTGTCTGCGCGCTTCGTCGGCTATGTCATATTGCTCCCTGATGCTGAGACACTGTGCGTCTTCAAAAGCTATGTCTTTCTGTTGCAATTCGTCGTGGCCGGCAACACATGTGTACTCTACGTGTATCTTCCCGCTGAGTTCCGCTTTTGTGATGTACCAGTCGTAGAGATTGAGGTCGGTCATGTCAGGTGCAATTAAAGTGGCTGTAATCTCATCACATGTTGGCACGCCGAACGTAATACTGTTGTTATAGTCGCGACTTGACATCATGGAGAAATTCACAAGGCGATATTGGCTGTTGTATTTGCCAATTTCGTTGTCACCAAAATATAGAGTTGCCTGAAGAGCCATATCAACTGAGTTTAGTTAAATTATAAGGGTATTGAAGGGACTTTCCCTTCAATACCTTTTTGTGCTGTGTTAAAGAGTATGTTACTTCCAAGGATTGTCGAAAGAAACAGGACCGTTCTCGAGTACTTGGCAAACGATGTCAATTTCCTCGAAGTGTTCTTCGCCGTCTTCCCACTTCTCAACGTAGTTTACGCAGTAGCATCCTGTGCCCTTAATCTCCTTCATTGTTGAGCCATCGACAGTGTTGTAGAATGTCAGTGACATGTCGCGTGGATCGTTAGGAGAAAGCATCCACTGAATCAGTTGGTTGTTGCCATCGTTCATTGCCTTAACGCGAATCTTTACGCGACCTCCACGAGGAATACCAGCAATCTGTCCTTCGCGGTCAACCGCCTGGTCAAACTTGTAGTCAACCATCAATACTTCGCGTGGTTCAAAATCTTTAACGGTAAGTGTTACCGGTGT
>JABUUE010000085.1 GCA_021443335.1 Bacteroidaceae bacterium | reverse complement strand
TCTTTGCTTTATGTGAGTTTGCGTGCATTTCAGCACACTTTGTGAGCAGAATGAACGCGGAAAAGTACAAAAAAGTGCAAGTCTTGGAAATTCGTCGAGTACATGACAAAGTACAACCAAAATACATAAAAAACATGGCAGCAATTACAATCATGACGCGCAACAAGCGCAGGGACGGCTTCTGCCCGGTGTACATCTGCATATCGCACCAGTCGAAGAAAGCGTACATCAGCACAGGCAAGTTGGTAACGGACAAGGGAAGAACCAAGACTGGCGAGGTAACAGACCCAATTGTCAACGGCGCGCTCGCTCCGGTAGTGAACGGCTACATTCAGCGCATGAACATGCAGGACATATCGAAATGGACGGTGCAGCAGCTTGCGGAATATCTGAAATCGGGTGACGAGGACATCTGCTTCTCCGACTATGCGCGCCAGCACGCCGACCGAATGGTTGACGCGGGGCAGCACCGCACCGCGCGCAACTACCAACTGGCGTTGCAGCACATGGAGAGATACGCAGGAACGACAAAGATAATGTTCTCAATGCTGACCTCCCACTTCATCAACGGCTGGATAAAGACGATGGAGAACACGCACAGGGCAAAGGAGATGTACCCGATAAGCATGAGACAGGTGTTCAAGGCGGCGGTGACGGAATACAACGACTATGACACCGGGCTGATACGCATAAAGACAAATCCCTGGCCAAAGGTGAAGATACCGACGGCGGACAGGGCGCAGAAACTCGCGATCACACCAGAGGAATGCCGCGCGTTCTTCGACGCTCCATTGCCGGAAAGCAAGATGAGGCAGCCGTTGCCCGAACTTGGGCGTGATGTGGCGATGCTCATTTTGTGTCTCGGCGGCATCAACACGATAGACCTGTACGAGCTGCACAAGGAGGACTATTACGACGGCATCATACACTACAAGAGAGCCAAGACGAAGAAATTCCGTGCTGATGAGGCTTACATGGAAATGCGCGTGCCGGACATCGTCAAGCCGTTGTTCGACAAATACGCCAACACCACTGACACGGATGCACTGTTCAATTTCGCGGTGCGTCATACGACGGCAGACAGTTTCTGCGCGAATGTGAACATTGGCATACGAGCCATCTGCGCCTCGATGGGCATGGCAAAGGAGAATGACTACTGCGCCTACACATTCCGCCACACATGGGGAACGGTGGCGCAGAACCATTGCGGCGCGTCTATAGCCGATGTGGCTTTCGGAATGAACCACAGCAGCGGACACAAGGTGACGCGAGGCTACCTCAAACTGGACTTCTCACCCGCATGGGTGTTGAACGAAAAGGTTATCGACAGAATTTTCAACAACACACAATCGGACGAGAATTATGCACAGAAATCCTCTGAAAATATGCCCGACTTCTTTAGGCTGTCCCCGAAATACATGGTGAGAGCAACTGCGACACTCCGAGGAAAGCAGTTGGCGGAGGTACACGACATCGGCTTCGCTAATGTTGACGAGGTGATAGACGCGCTCGTAGAGCAGTTCCCCGACACGCTCCCCGACAGAATTGTCGTAAAGTTCAAGATTGTGAACATCGACAAGGAACAGGTGTGGACTGGAGAAAGGATGAAGGGCAAGGGCTTCTGAGGGAGCATTCTCGTGGCCTCACGAAAATGGTTCGTCGCTCCCAGGGTCGCCCATCAGCGCCGAGCGTCATGTCTTACGTGCGTGTGCGCGCAGAAAGTTCTTCGGCGAACATGGTTGACTATCTGTTGTTGACTGCTACGCAATTCACCGCGCAGCGGTTTTTTTCTCTCGCGCATACGCGCACATGTGTACGCGCTTCAACAACAACAACAGATTTTCTTTTTTTTTTTATTTTTTTTCTTTTATAAAGGGGGGTGTGGGGGGGAAATTTTTCTTTTTTTACGAGGGGGTATGCATTGCATAAGCATTGCATCGTGTTCTTGTATGCATTGCATAATCATTGCATCGGTTTTTGTATGCATTGCATTTCTTGTTTTTGCATAAAATGCTGATAATCAATTATATGTG
Source organism: Bacteroidaceae bacterium (assembly GCA_021443335.1). GTDB lineage: Bacteria > Bacteroidota > Bacteroidia > Bacteroidales > Bacteroidaceae > Prevotella. The sequence continues at coordinate 2,846 of JABUUE010000085.1, read as the reverse complement.
ATTTTATAAAAACAGCGGCTCAACAAAAGAAAATATGTACCGAACCAATAACTAAAAACGCACTATATTTTACCGCAAATCCTATCATCTTCCACGCAAAAAGGCGAAAATCATACAAAATTTGCGTAAAATAATGCATTGCATACCAAAAACTGATGCAATGCATGTGCAATGCATACAAAAACCGATGCATTGCATTATTGCAACGCTGTTTTCACTAAAAATAGTAAACTTTAGTATCAATCCGCCTCTTCGCTCGCGAGACGCGCCAGTCGTTCCGTCAGCGTCTGCTTCTCGTCGCTGATGGTCATGTCAACAGAGGTGGACTGCATCTGCGGAGTGTGGAACTTGAGAAGGGCGATTTCGTTCTTCACCCTGTCTTCTGCACTGAGCGACTGGCAGTCGGCATCAAACTGGCTGATGATGTCGCCGACGCGGAAAGGGCAGAGGATGTCCCTGTATTTTTCCGCATCATCAAGTTTGATGCCACTCTTAACAGCGGCAGAGGTTATGAAATCGCTGATGAACTTCTCGTCAACGGTGATGTTTGTCTCGAAATAGTTCTGCGAATGCTGGCGCAGGAATGTTTTGAGAGGCTTGTCCTTGTTGGGCGTTCCCGGCTGTCTGCCTCCAAGCCGTCCGCGCCCGTCGTCTTTATTTCTTGGCATGGTAAATCAAAACTTAAACTTTATTTGCAAAGGTACGCACTTAAATTTGTGGCGCAATTATATGTTCGTAATCACAAAACAATAACAACTATGGGTTTATTTGGTAGCATAGCAGGAGGCGTGCTCGGCATCGGCGGTTCGATTTTCGGTGGTCTAAGCGCGTCCAATGCGATGAAGAAAGTACAAGAGAACATCGAGAACCAGCAGCGTGAAAACCAGGACTGGTATGACCGCAGGTATAACGAGGACAGCACGCAGCGTGCCGACGCGCAGCGCATCCTCACAATGACGCAGGAGAGCATCAAGAACCGCAACAGACAGGCGGCAGGCACCGCGGCTGTCATGGGTGGGACGGAGGAAAGCGTGGCAGCGGCACGCGCCGCGAACAACCAGGCGATTTCTGATGCCACCTCGAAGATTGCCGTGGCAGGTGATGCCCGTAAGGACAACATCGAGCAGCAGTATATGCAGACAAAGGCGAACCTCAACGACAAACTCAACAACTTGCAGATGCAGAAAGCGCAGAATGTGGCACAGGCTACACAAGGCGTGGCGCAGGCAGGTAGCCAAATGGCAGGTCTATTCTAAAAAATCAAGCATTATGCCGGGAAGCAACACATACTCACAACTGCCACAAGAGCAGGAACAGCAGGAGCAGCAGACGCGGACGGTTCAGCAGCCAGTCGCGCAGTCTGCACCCCAACCAGTGGCACAGCCGCAGGCTAACGCACCAGTCGCGCAGACAAACGCCGCAACCAACTCGCCAAGCAACTACGGCGAGTTGTACACTTATTTGCAGAATGCGATGAACGAAGCCAGACCCGAAACGCCCGAAGAAAGGAAGAAACGAGAGCGGAACGAGAAATGGAACGGCATCATCAGCGGAATATCCGACGCTGTGCGATCTGTAAGCAATCTGTACTTCACGACTCAGCAAGCTCCGAACATGTATGACGCGAAGAACAGCATGAGCGCGAAAGCGCAGGAGCGTTTCGACAAAGCGAAAGCGGAGCGACAAGCGAAAGCGGACAAGTTTCTCAACTATGCCCTTACACTTGGAAAGCTAAAGGATGCGGACGACGCAAAGGCATACCAACGCGATAAAGACGCGGCGGCAGCTGCACGCGACGAGCGCGACTTTAACTTCAGGGTTGAAATGGCGCAGAAAGAGCAGGACAACGCTGACAGGAACTTCAAACGCCAGCAAGAGCGCGACGATAAAGATGACGCATTCAGAAATAGGCAGTTCGAAGAGGGTATTCGTCAGTTCAATGTCCAGTCTTCACGCGAGGCGCATCGGCTTGCAATGGAGGGAAAACGGCTTGCGATGCAACAAGCGCAAGGTCAGATGTCTTTCAACCTCGGTCCGGGCAATGGTAATGTCGTCCTTTCTTCCGCACAGCTTAACGCGCAGACAGTTAGCCGCATCTTCAGAACACTTCCGCAGAAAGTACGCGATAAGGTACACGGTGAGCCTATATATACCCAAGACTTTCAAGGTCATAAGGTCATTAGCGGTTATGGTGACCCATCTACGGAGGCGATGCTCATAGCCATCGGTGCGAATGTGCAAGACAGCCGTGAAACGCAGGACGCGATACGCGAGGTTGCAGGCAAGAAAGTGGAAAAACGAAAAATAGCAGGTTTCTAACCAACAAACAACATGGTACAAGACGATAAGCTGCGCGTCCTTTACGATGCGCTCAACAACCAATACAATCTTGGCTCTTTTGACGAGTTCAAGACAAAGATGCAGGACGAGACCAAGCGCAAGGCATTCTATGACGGAGTAAGCAATGCTTACGACCTTGGCTCATTTGACGAGTTCAACGGAAAAATTGCGTCCTCATTCGTGAAACCGAAATCCACAGCACAGCCCACCGCACCTAAACAGAGTGCGGTGGCTACTGTTGGTGGCACTGCTGTAAAAGGAGTTCAACAAACTCAAGAGGAGCAGCCGAAATGGACTCCGACACCAGTTCAGCGCATGGGCATCCAGATGCAGATGGACGATATACAGCGCAGGGCAAAGCAGAGCGTTGATGGCTTCAACGAGACCATGAAGAACATGCAGAGCGTCAACCCTCTTACGATGCAGAGCAAGCCGCGCGTGCAGTTCAACGCCTCTACAGGCAAGATGGAGACGACCTACGGCTCGTTGGACGGAAAGAGTTACAC
>JABUUE010000084.1 GCA_021443335.1 Bacteroidaceae bacterium | reverse complement strand
CAGGGAGAAATGATTTACCCTGCAGGGAGAAATGATTTACTTTGCAGGGAGAAATGATTTACTTTGCAGGGAGAGATGATTTATTAGGCAGGGAATCTTTATGCAGATGTCAGGAAAGATGTCAGGAAAGATGTCAGGAAACTTCCGCACATAGAACGCCTATACAATCTCCGAGCTTCTTATGCTGCAGCGTAAATCCACTCGTAGATGCAGCTGCAGATACCGAAGAGGACGATGCCTGCGGTACAGATGGCAAGTGCAAGGCGAGTGTTGCAGTCGCTCTTGAATGTTGGCAACGGACTGTCAGAAGTCTTAATATACATTGCCTTCACGATGAGCAGATAGTAGTAGAGCGAGATGACTGTGTTAATCAACGCGATGAACACTACGAAGTAAGCGAGGAAAGAACCCTGCTGGCACGCTGCCATGAACACGAAGAACTTGCTGAACATACCTGCGAATGGTGGAATACCGGCGAGGCTGAACAAAGCGAGTGTCATAAGGAACGACAGTTTTGGGTTTGTGCCATAGAAGCCATTGTAGGCATCCATATTTGTAGCGCCATTATTATTCTCCTCAACAACACTAATCACAGTGAACACCGCCATATTAGCCACAACATATATGAGTACATAATATGAGAGTGCTGCCACACCCATTGTGCTGCTGCCTATAACAGCAAGCATGATATAACCAGCCTGTGAGATAGAGCTGAACGCCATAAATCGCTTCAACTCGTTCTGACGGATAGCCATAAGGTTACCAATGGTGATGCTCAGCACGATGAGGATATACATCATATACTCCCAGTACTGGCTCATTGGAGCGAAGACCTTCATAAGAAGTGCGCAGAGCGTGAAGGCTGCCGCACCCTTTGAGATAACGCTGAGATAACCTGTGACGGTTGTTGGCGCACCCTGATAAGTGTCGGCTGTCCAGAAGTGGAAAGGAACAAGAGAAATCTTGAAGCCAAGACCACTGACAAAGAACACAAGTCCGAGGACATTGAGGGTGAGTGATGAGTTAGCGAAAGCCGCTGTGAAATCAGAGAAATAGAGAGTGCCTGTTGCAGTGTAGAGGAAAGAAAGACCATAGAGCATCACACCACTTGAGAATGTAGCGGTGAGGATGAATTTGGCAGCCGCCTCAGCACTGTTATGACGATACTTGTCGAAAGCAACAAGACAAGCCATAGGCACAGAAGCCATCTCAAGACCGAGGAAGAACATCAGGAAGTGTCCTGCGCTCATCATCATGTTCATACCGAGCAGTGTAGAAGCCACGAGCATATAGAACTCACCCTCCTTAAACGCTGTGTCAGGACGGCTTAGCCAGTTGCGACTCTGGATGACTACGATAAGAGTACCAGCAGCGAGGATGGTCTTCATAACATCTACAGCAGGTGTAGTAACATACATACCACCAAAAGCCTCTGTAGGCTCACTGCAGCAGAAAGAAACAGCCACCTGCGCAAGCATAAGCACGCACATCAGCGGATTGAACCACTTGCGCTCAGCACTCTTTGCCGAAACGAAGTCGGCAACGAATGCGATTACCAGAATGGCTATCAGAGTAGCCTCAGGTACCATATTTAGAAATTGTGAATAGTTCATAATTACATTCCTGCTGTTAAGATGTTATTTAATATTGATTCTACGCCGCCGTCGATGACATTGCTTGCCCACAATGGGAAAGAACCGAGACCTGCCACACAAGCGATGAGGCAGCAAACGGCGAATTTCTCGTCCCATGTAGCGTCGGTGAGTTCCTCATAATGTGGGTTAGTAACCTTGCCAAAGAGGATGAAGCCGACAGTACGGAGGATATAGACCGCAGTAACAACGATTGATGTACAAGCGATGATTGTGCAGCAACGGTGGAATGTGTCGTTGTTCTCGAACGAACCGACAAAGATTGTCATCTCAGCGATGAAGCCAGAGAAGCCAGGAAGACCGAGGTTTGCAAGACCGGCGATGACATAACCCACAGAGAGGAAAGGCATAATCTTCATCAGACCACCGAGTTCACGGATGTCACGAGTGTGTGTACGACCGTAAATCATACCGATGAGGGCGAAGAAGAGGGCTGTCATAAGTCCGTGAGAAAGCATCTGAAGGATAGCTCCTGTGCATGAAACCTTAGTCATCATCAGCAATGCGAAGAGTACGAGTCCGCAGTGAGAAACAGAAGAGTAAGCGTTGATGAACTTCAAGTCTGTCTGAACGCAAGCAGAGAATGCGCCATAGACAACAGAGATTGTTGTGAGCACAAGGAATATCCATGCCAAATCGTTGGCAGCCTGTGGCAGAAGGAACATGGCGATACGGAAGCAGCCGTAACCACCAAGCTTCATCAACACACCTGCGTGGAGCATTGACACTGATGTTGGGGCACAACCGTGACCGATAGGAGACCATGTGTGGAATGGGAACAAAGCGCCGAGCACGCCGAAACCGATGAACACAAATGGGAAGAGAGCGTTCTGAACAGCATCAGGAATAACCTGAGCGCCGTTAGTGTGATGCGCGATGTCAAGGATGTTCATTGTCTGGGCACCACTGAAGAAGTAGATGCCGACAAGTCCAACGATGATGAGCGCAGAACCTCCCATAAGCATGAGGGTGAGCTTCATTGCGGCATACTCTTTTCTGCCAGAGCCCCAATAACCGATAAGCAGGTACATCGGGATAAGTGCCACCTCATAGAACATGAACATGGTGAACATGTCGATGCTGATGAAGAAGCCATAGACACCAGTAGAAAGGAGTGTGAACCACATAAAGAATTCCTTTGTCAGCGGTTTCAGTTTCCAAGAAGCGAAAGTACCTGTGAAGACGATGATGCTTGAAAGCAACAGCATAACAACACTGATACCGTCAACGCCTACCGCATAAGATATGTTGAGAGGTGCAAACCATACAGTGCTGTAGGTGTAGAGCATCTCCGCCGTATTTCCTGCCGCACGCTGGGCGATGAAATCTATTGTGAGCCATACGCTGAGGGCCACAAGACAGGAAGCTCCCGTCACCATCACGCCACGCACCTGCTCTATGTTGCGCGCAAGCCAAAGGCCGAACAACATCAGAACCGGAATTAATACAAATAATGATAATATACTCATTTTATATTTTATTATTTTTAATTTCAAGGAGTTCAAGAAGTTCAAGAAGTCCAAGGAGTTCAAGGAGTCCAAGGAGTCCAAGGAGTTCAAGGAGTCCAAGGAGTTCAAGAAGTTCAAGACATTACCCTTGTCATTAGTTATTCATCATTAGTCATTAGTCAATTACACTATTGCAAGAAGTACAAGCACGAGCGCCACTGCTCCCGTGAGGAACCACACTGCATAGCTGCGCACATCGCCGTTCTGCCATGAGCGGATGCTCTCGCCACCCTCGTTAGCACCCCAAGCGGTGAAGTCGATAAAGCCATTGATGATGTGCTCGTCGATCCATGCTACAGGAACAGAAACGAAACGGAAGAGAATCTTGTGGGTTACAAACTGATAAACCTCATCCATATAGAAGCGCTTGTAAGCCGCACGGTGCAGTTTAGGGAATGTCTTGTAGAGCTTGTCAGCGATAGGCTGCTTCTCACCTTTATATATATATGTGGCGAGACAGATGCTAAGGATAGCGATGATAGTGGAAGTGGCAGCCACCTGAGTGTCGAAGTGTACGGCATAGTGCTGTCCACTGGCAGTAACAAACTGTCCGAAGCTCCATGAGTCAGCATTGATGCCGAAGCCGCCGAGAGTAGTGAGAACACCCACACCAACAGTTATCACGCAAAGGAAGACGAGAGGGAATTTCATTGCCCATGAGTGCTCCTCTGGACGATGATGCTCGTGGAGTTCCTTGTTTTCTGTGCCCCAGAATATTCCGTAGTAAAGGCGGAACATATAGAAAGCTGTCATGGCAGCAACACCAGTCATTATCCAACCAACCACAGGACTGTAAGCGAAGCAAGCAGTGATAATCTCATCCTTTGAGCTGAAGCCAGAGAAGAATGGAATACCCGCAATTGCCAAGCAAGAGATAAGGAATGTCCAGTGTGTTACAGGCAGATACTTGCGCAAGCCTCCCATGGCTGACATCTCGTTAGAGTGAACAGCATGGATGATGCAACCTGCACCGAGGAAGAGGCAAGCCTTGAACATAGCGTGAGTGAACAGGTGGAACATTGACGCCATATAACCGAGCTGTGCGTGATTGTCGAGTGTCGCTCCGTGGTGTCCTGGCAAGCAAACGCCGAGGGCAACCATCATGAACGCTATCTGTGAGATTGTAGAGAAGGCAAGCACACGCTTGATATCGCTTTGCGCACAAGCGATGGATGCTGCATAGAAGGCAGTGAACACGCCCACCCATACAACGATGCCCATCTGGTCTGGAGCATACTCTATCCACAACGGGAACATACGGGCTATCTGGAACACACCGGCAACAACCATCGTAGCCGCATGGATAAGGGCAGAAACAGGTGTAGGACCTTCCATTGCGTCTGGCAACCAGATATGGAGAGGGAACATCGCTGACTTACCAGCACCACCGATGAACATGAGCACAAGGGCTGTAGGGATAATGAAGCCGCCGGCAGCGACAGCGCGAGAAGCGTCACAAAGAGTAAATGTGCCAGCAGCAGCGCCCTGAATATCACCAGCAAACGAGAAGTTGAAGCTTCCTGTGTAGTAGCCGAAGATAAGGATACCGATGAGGAAGAACATATCGGCGAAGCGAGTAACGATGAACGCCTTCTTTGATGCGTGGACAGCGGCAGCCAACGGATAGTAGAAGCCGATGAGCAAGTATGAGCTTACTCCCACAAGCTCCCAGAACATATACATCTGGAAGATGTTTGTGGCAACAACAAGACCGAGCATTGAGAAGGTGAAGAGTGAAAGGAAAGCGTAGTAACGCTGGAAACCTTTCTCACCGTGCATATAGCC
>JABUUE010000083.1 GCA_021443335.1 Bacteroidaceae bacterium | reverse complement strand
AGGTAATCATACTTAGTACTTAATACTTAGTACTTACAACTTAAAAAAGGTAATCATATTTGGTACTTCGTACTTATTTTACGCCTTGAATCTCCTTCACAAGGTTCTTTGCGCCTCCCCATTTGTCAATGAGGAACATGATGTAGCGGGAGTCAACACATATTGTGCGGCCGAGAGTGGCGTCGAAGTAGATATCGTTGGCGAGAGAGTCCCAGTTGCCGTCGAAGGCGAGGCCGAGGAGCTGTCCGTTGTCGCCGAAGACAGGTGAGCCTGAGTTTCCGCCGGTGATGTCGTTGTTTGTAAGGAAGCAGAGTTGCATCTTCTTAGTCTTCTTGTCAGCATATTTGCCGAACGACTTCTGACTCATCAGCTTGATGAGTTCCGGCTGTACCTTGTAGTCTGCTATCTCTTCGCCCATCTGCATCTTAGCCACCATGCTCTGCGCGTCGGTGTAGTAGCCTGACGGTTTGCCGGCGAGCATGTATTCGCCGACTTGTCCGTAGGTGAGGCGCATTGTGAAGTTTGCGTCAGAATAGTGAGGCTTGTCTTCCTCCATGCGAAGGATGGCAGCGGTGAGATATTTCTCCTGCTCGTTGATGCGGTTCTGGTAGTCTTTCACATCAGCGCGGATGGCGGTGAGAATCTCCTTCATGTCCTCCTGTGAGAAAGACTTTGGCTGGTATTTCTCGGCGATACTCTCCTTGTATTTCTTTATCATTGCCTCGCTGATGGCAGTCTCTGTGGCGATGTCTTTTGTGGAATCCACTGTGGCGTTTGAGCTGAGACACTCGCGGTAATACCAGAACGCCTTGTATGCCTCTGCCTCTTCTGCGTAGAGATTCTTTATAAGCTCAAGGTCGAGCTTGCCTTTGAGGTAGCCAGACTTGTTCACGAAAGCCTCAACCTCAGCCTCATACTTCTGCTTTTGCGCGATGAGACCGATGGAGTCGATACATTTGTTCATGCCGATGGAGTTCTTGTAGTAGTTTGCTGCATGAGCGAACTTCTCCTCATACATGATGCGGAGCTTTTGGTCTGATGCCATCTTCTCGCGGAGAATGTCGAGTACAGGCTTGCGGCAGTCAATCATTGCTGCGTTCATCACGTCGCGGCGCTGCTGTATGCCGTAAGAAGAAATATAGCGGTTTGTAGAACCTGGATAACCCATAATCATGGCGTATGAGCCTGGCTTATAGCCGTCGAGCGACACTTTTGAATAGCGCTTTGGCTTGTAAGGTACGTTGTTCTCTGAATATTCGGCAGGACCGTTGGTCTTTGGGTCAGCGTAGATGCGGAAGACAGAGAAGTCGGCAGTCTGGCGTGGCCACATCCAGTTGTCGGTCTCGCCGCCGAATTTGCCCATTGACTTAGGTGCTGCGAAGACGAGACGCACATCGTTGAATGTCTGGTAAACGGTTGCCACCCACTGGTTTCCCTCATAGAACGGGTCGATGTCAACAGAGTAAGTGCTGTCTATCTTGCGAGCCTCTTCCTGCAGTTGCTTGCGTAGTTCCTCGATAAACAGGCTCTGGTCTTTCGGGCTTTTTGCGTTGAACGCTGGAGACACAACCTTTGCTGTTACATCTTCTTGCGAAATCATAAACCTTACGAAGGCGCTGGTGGGAATTTCCTGCTGGCGGTTCTTTGCCACAAAGCCGTCGCGCATATAGTCGTGTTCTACGCTCGAAGCCTTGTTGATGTGCTCGAAGCCGCAGTGGTGGTTGGTGAAGAGCAGTCCCTGGTCGGAGACAACCACGCCCGAGCAATAGTCGCAGAAGTTTACCACCGCATTTTTCAATGCATTGTCACTCTTGTAGAGGTCGTCATAACTCATTGTTATGCCCTCCATCTTCATCTGGTTGTACACCGCCTGCGGCAGGTTGTACAAGGTCCACATACCCTCATCAGCTTTTGCTGCTGCAAGGCAGAGAGTAAGGGTTATTGCTAATATTAGTCGTTTCATCGCTGCAAAATTACAACTAAATAAGTGAAATTGCAAATAAAGTACACTTTAATTTGATTTTCCAAGCGAAAGTAATTATTTTCTTCTTTCCTTATTCGCTGAAACCCAAATAGGGAAATCCCTACTGCTGTTTAGGAGAATTTTTCTTTGGTAATAATAAAAATTATTGTACTTTTGCAGCGGAAAAACTAAAAAACTTAAAGGTTATGAAAAAGAACATCATAATATTGACTCTCGCTTCTGTACTGTTTTGCAGTTGTGGTTCATACACTGGCGCTGGTGCTTTGTCTGGAGCATCTCTCGGTGGATTAATAGGTTCATGTATTGGCGGATTGACCGGCGGCTATGGCGGCTCTAACCTTGGCTCTCTCATAGGCATGGCTGGCGGTGCTGCTGTAGGTGCGGCAGTGGGAAGTGCGGCAGACAAGGCTCAGGAGCGCAAGGCAGCGGCTTACGGTGACGGTGTGTATTACGGTGAGAATGAGCGTGTTGACAATCGCTCATATATCAGACAGAACAGCCGTTATCTGCGTGACAAGAACTCACAGGTAAGGAATAGTTACAACGAGAATGGCTATTCTAATGGTAACGATAATCATCCAAATGGTCAGAATTACTCAAACAGCCACTCAAACGGGAACGGCCATAACGACAACAAATCGCTTTCTCGCAGCAATGAGTTTGACGAGTCTAATTCCGGCAACGATGTTTTTGAGATGAAGAAGTAAGGGACTTCCTTACGACAGCCAATAGCGACTTCTTGCAATAACAATAACGACTTCTTGCAATAACAATAGCGATTTCTTGCAATAACAATAGCGATTTTTTGCAATAGATAGTAGCGGCGAAAAAATGTTTCACAGCCGCACGCTTAATTTCTCCCTGAGTTTTGGATCAAAACGCAGGGAGAAAATTTTTTTTATCTATGACTTTTGATATGTTTCACGGGGAGAAATTTATGTAAAGTCACAAGAAGGCGAGATGAGTGTCTATGGTTTACGGAATGATTAAGCCTGTGGGATAGAAAAAGACAAGGCGGGAACTAGAGAAGTTCCCGCCTTGTCTTTGGCTTATGTTTTTGTGAATTACTGTGCTGCACCTTCTTTTGGAGCCTTTCCGATGAGGTCCATGAACTCAGAGAGCTGTGGAGTGATGATAATCTGAGTGCGGCGGTTACGCTGCTTACCTACCTCTGTGTTGTTGTCAGCGATTGGGTTGTACTCACCACGACCACCGGCAGTCATACGCTTAGGGTCGATGTTATACTGTGTCTGGAGGCACTGTACAACGCTTGATGCGCGGAGTGTAGAGAGGTCCCAGTTGTTGCGGATGTTAGTCTTAGAGATAGGCACATTGTCTGTGTTACCTTCAACGAGCACGTCATAGTCTGGGTAGTCCATGATAATCTTCGCAATCTTAGAGAGTGTCTGTGCGGCACGGTCGTTGATTTCGTAAGAACCGCTCTTGTAGAGCATGTTGTCGGCGAGAGAGATATATACAACACCCTTCATAACCTGTACGTCAACTTCCTTCATCTCGTCCTTAGTAAGTGACTTAGTGAGGTTGTTTGTGAGAACCATGTTAAGAGAGTCGCTCTTGCTCTTAACCTCCTGGAGGTGACGGATATACTGGTTAGCCTCGTTGATTTGGTCAACAAGCTTTGCGATGTTCACTGTGTTGAGGTTTGTAGCGTTGAGAGAGTTGTCGAGAGTTGACTGGAGTGAAGCCTTGCTTGTCTGGCAGTCGTTGAGCTGACGCTCGAGGGCGATGGCGCGTGCGTTTGCAGCAGCAAGTTCCTCACGTACAGACTGGTAGTTCTGAGACATCTGCTTGTTCTCCTCCTGGCATGCGAGAAGGTCCTTCTTGCTTGCGCAGCTTGTGGTCATTAAAAGGGCAGCGAGAGCTGCGAGAGATAAAAATTTTAAGTTCTTCATAATTTTGTATGGAGTTTGAATGATTAAGTTATATTCATTGTAAAATAGTCAACTTCCGAATAAAAGTCCTAAATTTGTCGGCAAAAGTAGTGAAAAGTTTTGAATAACACATTATAATTTAATTTTTTTTTTAATTTTGCCGCGAAAAGCAAACACTAATTAATAAATATTAACCCAACATTGTACTGGACAGACAGAATAAGGCAGGTAAAAATAGTTCTTGTGGCATTGGCTGTGATAATAGCTGTTGCCTCGCTTGTCGTGTCCCAATATCTTGTGCATGACCTCGCTGAGGAGGAGCGAAACAAGATGGAGGTATGGGCTGCCGCCATGCGCTCGTTCAATATGGCTGATGAGAACACCGACCTTGAACTTGTGCTGAAGGTGATGAACGAGAACCACACCATTCCGCTTGTTGTCGTTGACCGTCAGGGAGAGCCGATACAGGAAAGAAACCTGTCGTTTGCGGGCAGGGTGGGGCAGGACAGTGTCGCGTATATCAAGACGAAGTCTTCCGCCCTGCATAATGCCGGACATTATATAAGGATAGACCTTGGCGAGGGCGATTATAACGATGTATGCTACGACGACTCGCTGATGCTCAAGCGTTTGGCTGTTTATCCTTATGTGCAGCTTGGCGTGGTGATGATATTTGTTGTGATAGCCATCTTCGCCTTGCTAACGTCAAAGAAGTCGGAGCAGAACAAGGTGTGGGTGGGCTTGTCGAAGGAAACCGCCCATCAGCTTGGCACGCCTATCTCGTCGCTTATGGCGTGGACGGAGATGCTGAAAGAGACTTATCCCGACGACGACCTTATACCGGAAATGGATAAGGACGTGAAGCGACTGCAGCTCATAGCCGAAAGGTTCTCGAAGATAGGCTCGCTGCCGGAACCTGTGCCGTCAAGTCTGACTGAGGTGTTAAGCCATGTTGTTGACTATATGAACCGCCGCACGTCAAACAAGGTGCAGATATCGTTGGTATGTCCGGAGGATGACATTATCGTGAAGATGAACGCGCAACTGTTTGAATGGGTGATAGAAAATCTGTGCAAGAACGCTGTTGATGCGATGGAAGGTGCTGGAAGCATTACGCTGAACGCCTTCCGTGAAAGTGGAAAGGTGATAATAGAGATTGCCGATACGGGCAAGGGCATCGCGAAGAAAAACATAAAGAATGTGTTCCGACCGGGATTTACCACCAAGCAGCGCGGCTGGGGATTGGGACTGTCGCTCGCCAAGAGGATTGTCGAGGAGTATCACAATGGCAGAATATTCGTCAAGGCGTCGGAGATTGGGAAGGGCACAGTGTTTAGGATAGAATTTTAATGAATATCAAGAAGTTCAAGGAGTTGCAAGGAGTTGCAAGAAGTTCAAGACATTACTAAAATGTGCTACAATTCAAGGTTTCAGAGTAATAAAGCTATTGTCTT
>JABUUE010000082.1 GCA_021443335.1 Bacteroidaceae bacterium | reverse complement strand
AGATAGACAATGATGTCACTGACTGAAAGGAAGTAACTAATTTATAGAACCCACCTTTACAAATAAATAATATCCTGATAATTTATATATCCTATGCCAGTTAAAATATTAAGTGTTGATGACGAGTTGGATCTGGAGATATTGTTGACGCAGTATTTCCGCAGAAAAATCCGCAAAGGTGAGTATGAGTTTTCTTTTGCCCATAACGGCATAGAGGCTCTGGAAATGATTGTCATGCAAAAGGATTTTGACATCATACTCAGTGATATAAATATGCCAGAGATGGACGGCCTCACTCTGTTGGCAAGACTGAACGAACTTCATAATCCAGCCATGAAGTGCATAATCGTATCAGCTTACGGAGACATGAAGAACATCCGTTCTGCCATGAATAACGGTGCTTTTGACTTTGCGACAAAACCAATAGACTTGGATGATTTGTCCGTGACTATCGAGAAGGCTATCGAGCATATCAACTATGTCAAGCAGTCGCAGAAAGAGCACAACCAGTTGGAGTCGATAAAGGGTGAATTGTCTGCAGCAACAGAGATACAGCAGGCTATTCTGCCACAGAAATTCCCTCCTTATCCAGAACTGAAAGACAAGATAGATATTTATGCCATGATGCACCCAGCCAAGGATGTCGGTGGCGATTTCTATGACTTTTTCAAGATTGATGACGAGCGTATTGGTTTCGTCATGGCAGATGTGGCGGGAAAAGGATTGCCAGCGGCGTTGTATATGGCTGTGAGCAGAACTTTGCTGCATTCTATCGGAATGACTGGTTGCAGTATCGAGGATTGTATTGAGAGAACCAACCAGCTGCTATGTTCAGAGAACGACAAGATGATGTTCGTTACTTTGTTCTATGGCGTCGTCAATCTGACAACCGGCGAAATAAAGTATATCAATGCTGGTCATAATCCTCCTTACATACTGCGCAAAGACAACACATTGGAATGCCTGCCAACCACGAGCAATGTTGTTGTGGGTTATATGGAAAACATATCATATAAAAGCGAAATTGTGAAATTACAGCCTGGCGAAACCATGTTCCTCTTCACCGATGGTGTTACAGAAGCATTCAATAACGACAAGGAGGCTTATGGCGAGGAACGACTGGAAAACACTCTGAAGGGTTTGTGTGGAAGTAGCTGCAAGGATATCATAGAGAATGTTAACGAGAATCTTAACTATTTTGTTGAGGATGCCACACAGAGTGATGATATAACGATGATGGCTATAGGAATAAAAAGTCTTTAATTTTAAGAAAGTTTAGAGCCAAAGTTCAGAGCCAAAGCCAAATTCATATCTGCCCATGTCGTTTTCTTTGTCAAGAAGGTATCTTACCTATATATTGAACTCTTTTTTCATGATGCTTATCCTCGGTACCATGATGTATCAGAATGTGCAAATTCAGCATGAACTGGATGCGGCGAAGGATAGTATCAGCATATTAGAGAAAAAAGAGAAAGACGCTGAGATAGTGAAAAGCATCAGCAGTCAGATGGAAGAGATAGCATATCAGCAGAAATATGTCTCTGACATGGAGCGTGAAGAGGCTGTGCAGCAGGCACAGATTGCTCAGAAGATGCGACTGAGTGCGGAGAAGGAAAGGCAGTTGGCAACGGAGTCTGAGATGAAGGCAATGTCTGCGTTGTCCTTGGCGGAAGACCAAAAGCATATTGCTGACGAACAGCGTAAGAATGCCGAGCAACAGCGAATGGCCGCCGAAGAACAGCGCAAACAGGCCGAAGAACAAAGGCATATAGCTGAAAACGAGAGGGAGATAGCTGTCAAGGCAAAGACAGAATCCAACAAACTGCGACTGATAACCATCGGCAGAAATTTAGGAACAATGGCTGTAAACCAGTATGCTGCCAATAACAAGGATTTAGCCATGGCGTTGGCTTATACTGCATGGTATTTCATTTCCACAAACGATGGCAATTTGTTCACGCCAGAGGTTTTTGAGGCTTTGACGCTTACTGGTAGCGGAAGGGTGGAAAGCAAGGAGCATCAAGCAGGTGTGTCGGCATTGTTGGTGTTTGACAAGAACGCTGTAACAACAAAAATAGTCTCATGTGGCAGGTACGGTGAGATAATAGAAACAACTTTCAGCAATACAGACAACAGGATAACAGGAAGGAAAGTCTTGTTCAGCGACAAGGCTTACGATTTCCGTGATTTGTATATTGATAAATTCAAAAATATTTTTGCCATGTCTTATGACAATAAGTTGGTCAAGGTGTCGCATACAGGGAAGATTAGTGTGCTGACAAGTTTCCCGGAAAGCACTAAGAACGACATGAAACGCGGTAAGATAGTAAAAGAGAACAATGTCGTGGCTGAGGGAGATGTTTTTGTGGCGGCAGGAAACAAGAAAGGAGAGATTATACTCAAAAACAAGAAAACGGGAGATGTGAAAAAACTTAACGGACATAGTTCCGCGATAACGGATCTTGTTTTTGTTGACAACTCGCTTTTCTCATGCAGTCTTGATGGCGAGCTGCTGATATGGAATGTGAGCAGTTCTGTCGTAAGCCCTGTTATCCTGTTGGATAAAGGTGTGTGGATTTATGACATGGAGAAATCCAATGATAACCAGACTCTTTGGTTAGGTTGTGGCGATGGCTCCATCACCGCTCTTTTCATTAGCCCTAAAAAAATGCTGGCAAGACTAAAGAACAGAAAGAAGCGTGACCTCACCATACAAGAGTGGAAGGAATATGTGGGTGACGACGTGCCTTACATAAGTTTTGGTAAAATGGGCACTGGGAAGTAAATATGAACAGGCTGATATTCATATTGTTGATGTTGATGCAGACTGTTTGCGTGTGGTCTGCAACGGTGAAAGGAAAACCTTTCACACGTCTGTTCACGCCTGCAGAATACGGTGCACATCTTCGTAACTTCGATATTGTTTGCGACAAGAAAGGTGATGTGTATGTCGCAAATTTTGAGGGCTTGCTCGTTTATGACCATGCGCGGTGGAATGTGTATCACACTCCCAATATCACGCGTATCATTTCCCTAAAAGTCTTGCCGAATGACCGTGTTTTGGCCTTCGACCATCTGAAAAATGTTTTTGAATATGTCGATGGCAAGTTAGAGCCTTACAAGGGTAAAATCGTTCCTTCGTCAGAGGTTATACCAGAGGAGAAGAGAGTATATGACGGACGAGGAGGCGTTTGGAGAATTACAGAGACAGGTATTCTTTACTCAACACACAATTCTGAATACAGTTGTTTTGATGAAACCGATGGACTTCAAGGCGAAGTTCTGTCGATGCTTTACAAAGATGATGTTTTGTA
Source organism: Bacteroidaceae bacterium (assembly GCA_021443335.1). GTDB lineage: Bacteria > Bacteroidota > Bacteroidia > Bacteroidales > Bacteroidaceae > Prevotella. The sequence goes on along the minus strand of JABUUE010000082.1, from coordinate 2,132 downwards.
TGCGGGAACAGTCAAGGGACTTTTCAAACTCGAACAACATACTCGCAGAGGTCATACGGCAGGCGGCTCTGATAGTGTGAATGTGTTCAGACCTATTCGTGGGATAAATGTGGCGTGTTGGAACATGGACGATGTCGGCGACGGCTCGTTTCTTGCCGCAACAGCGCAGGGAGTTTTCCGTGTCAAGAATGGACGTGCGGAGAGACTGACAGTCAAGAACGCGCTGACTGTGACATTTGACGGAAAAAGCGGCTTTTACACAGGTGAACTTGACGGCGTGTGCCACTATCTGAACTTCAACAACGAGAGCGGTGGAATGATTTATCCGATGGAAAACCCTACCCGCATCGTTCTTGATAAAGAAGGAAATCTCTGGGCTAACTCAATGTATGGCGAAGTAATATGCAAGTTTCACGACGCATCAGAGTTCAAGGTTATTGCTGGCGGAAAGAACGGAATTGTGGAATCAATAGGAGCTATTGTCCAGCAAAACGGTAATATATATGTGAATAGCCCCGACAACACGTACATGTGGGACTACAAACGCGGAAAACTCATCAAATATACGCTGATAGATAAAAGTACAGACTTTTATTACATCCATTTCACTTACAATTCATCCGATAGAATAAACTGGATGTCAGGGCATAATGGAAAAGGTATAGAAGCGTTCAAAAACCGACATTATTGCACTGCGCTGAACAAATGGACAGTACCTTTTGAGCAGCTGAGTGTCAGGGCGATGGCTGTTACAGACGATTTTATTGCTGTCGGTGGAAACTTCGGTATATATTGTATTGACAAGCGACGTATTTCCTACAAGTTTTCAAAGCCGCTTGCGTTCATGCGCAGTCTCAATGTTCAGAATGACGATGTTGAAATCTCGTTTGCAACAGACAGAGAATCTTTGCCTGGCCAAACAATGTACTCTTACCGTGTGGATGATGAGGATTGGAGTGAGTATTCCCCAAAGACAGTCATTGAACTGCAGAATATTATCCCAGGACCTCATACATTTCAGGTGAAATGTCGAGATATGTTTGGGACAGTATCAGATGTTGTGGAAAAGGATTTTTATATTGAGCCACCTTTTTACCTGAAATGGTACTCCCTACTGTTTACCTTCCTTCTGTTTTTGTTGATAATCTATATCTTCATAAAATGGAGAACAATCCGAATTCAGCAGGCGAACATCCGATTAGAGAAACTTGTCAACCAAAGGACAAAAGAGTTGCGCGAGGCGCAGAATATGCTTGTCAGACAGGAGAAACTGGCGATGATGGGCAAACTTATACAGGGACTTATCGACCGACTTCTCAATCCGCTGAATTACATATTGAACTTCACTAAGCTGACACAGGGATTGGAGAAGGATTTGAAGGAGGATATCGTTGATGAGAAGGAAAACATGAACGAGGACAATTACGATGACTGTATGGATATCGTAAATATGGTTGACGACAACCTGCACAAGATAGAAGAGCACAGCACAAGCACGACGAGAATACTGAAGGCCATGGAAGCTCTCATCGCTGGTGGAGAGGAGAACAGGCATGATGTGGATATCGTGTATGTGTTGAGACAATGTCTTGATATGACAAGAAAATACTATGATTCTGAAATAAAAGCTATGGATATAGATGTCAGTCTGTATACTGATTTGGATGGATTGCAGATGAATATCGATGCCGACAAGATAGGTATGTCGTTGCGAAGCGTCATTTCCAATTCGCTCTATGCCATTCAGAAGAAATATGAGAAAAATGCATATAAGCCTAAACTGGAAATGACGCTTTCCACCCTTGACCAATATGTCTGCATCACCATTACTGATAATGGAATAGGTATTCAAGACAGTGTGAAGGATAAGATATTTGACCCTTTCTTTACCACTAAACCTACATCTGTGGCATCAGGCGTCGGCTTATACTTGGTAAAGGAGATAATACAGAATCATAATGGCGAAATTACCGCTGAATCCGAATACGGACAGTTCACGCGGGTAAATATAAGGATTCCAAGAACTTCATGAACCTGTGTCAAGTTCAAAGGTTAAAGGTTAAAGCCAAGTATTAAGTACTAAGTTCTAAGTACTAAGTATGATTACCCACTTAAAGGCAGAATCGAAACTT
>JABUUE010000081.1 GCA_021443335.1 Bacteroidaceae bacterium | reverse complement strand
ATAAAGGACAAAGATGCGCCAAAGAGAGTGCAAGATAATATTTCTCCACTTACTTAGTCGTTATAAAAATAATTTTGACCACTTACTTATGAGAAAACTACTTTTCGTTCTGCTTATTATCGCCGCTGTATGCGCTTGTACTGAGAAGAAGAAGGACAACGCTAACGGAAGCAAGTCCCAAGAGGATATAGAGATTAACGACTCTGCCATCTACGGCAAGTGTGTGGAGGCGGCAAATTTCTCTGTGTTCATCACCACCGCCAACGGAGATACTGTAGAATTCATCATCCCGGAGGACACGCTCGACTTTGACCATATCAAGTTGGGCGGGCTCTATGTCAACGACCAGCTCGCCATCCTTAGCCACAAGAGCATTGACGGCGAGAACATTGCCGACAAGATTATCAACCTCACAACGCTTTTCGGCGAATGGATAGATGAAGGCAGCGGCAAGGAACTGTCCCTTACCGAAGACCTCTCATGGCTTAAAAACGGACAGATTATCGTCTTTACAGACACTTTCGACATCTTCGAGATAGGTCCTGACACGCTCATGGTGGAGAATAAGGACGGCATAATGTCGTACAGCAGACAATGAAAGTAACGATTCTCGGCTGTGGCTCAGCGCTCCCCACCATGCACCATAACAATGCTGCGCAGGTGGTGGAGGTGGAAGGTCACCTATATCTTATAGATTGTGGCGAAGGCACGCAGGTGTGGCTTCGCCGTTCTAAGCTGTCATTCTCGCGCATCGCCGCTGTGTTCATCACGCATATTCATGGCGACCATGTGTTCGGACTTATCGGTCTCATCTCCTCCTTCAACCTCCTCGGTCGCGACAAGCCGCTCCATATCTTTGCGCCGAAGGAATTAGAAGATATTCTAAGCACCCAGATTCGGATGTTCTGCCACGACCTTAGCTACGAGATTGTCTTCCATGTAGTAGATACAAAGCAGAATGCCGTCATCTATGAGGACGAGAAAGTTAGCGTCTGTTCATTGCCTTTGTCCCACCGTATGCCCTGCGCAGGCTTTATCGTCAGCGAGAAGCGAAAGCTCCCGCATATCAGGCGCGAGATGATAGACTTCTACAAGATACCTGAATATAAGATAAAAGACATAAAGAACGGCAACGACTATGTTACCCCTGAAGGCGAGACGATACCTTTCACTCGCCTGACAACACCTGCAGAGCCGCCGCGCTCCTACGCCTATTGCTCCGACACACGATACCTTCCCGACCTGCACAAGAGTCTCGACGGTGTCCATGTGCTATACCACGAGGCCACATACGCCAACGACCGCAAGGAGATGGCGGCACGCTATTTCCACTCCACTGCCGAGGAAGCGGCAAAGGTGGCAAAGGCGGCGCAGGTGGAACGACTGTACATCGGCCACTACTCACAGCGATATATGGACGAGAACATCCTGCTCGACGAGGCAAAAGCTGTCTTTCCGAACACATTCCTCACATACGAGAATATGGAAATAAAAGTGTAGTATTTGATTCAAGTTTCGCAAGCCAAACTTGCGAAACTTGAATATTTGATATTATTTTTGACAAAATCGTCACTGTAAGGTATATTTTTTATAGAAAAGAGCATATTTTTTTGCTCATTAACACAATAATTTATAATTTTGCATAGTAAACTACGCATAATAACAACCATTACGACACGACGATGAAGAAACATATACTCTCACTATTTATAATATTAATGACTACGGTTGCCGTGCCTACAACGGCCGCTGCAGCCATTGAACTCATGGAGCTCAACAATAGCGAAGTGGTTATTGAGCAGCAGGAGAGCAGGGCTGTCCGTGTGGAAAACGCATCGGGTGAGACAATGAAAGTGTTTGACCTGACGGGAAAATGTGTGTTAGAGACAAGAATAACTAACGCTTCACAGAAGGTGGAACTCTCCGCACTGACCAAAGGTTGCTACATAGTGAAGGTAGGAAACGTGGTAAGAAAGATATTCGTGAAGTAATCATTAAAGATAAGTTCCGCAAATCATTTAATAAGATTCTGATTAAACGATAGACACAATCAAAAGGGAAACGCCGAAATAAGGTGTTTCCCTTTTGTTTTTTTTACCCAAATAGTTCATTGGAGAACAATAGGATTTACGCATACTGGCTTTCTGCCGTGTTGTCCTGCAGTTTGTTAAGTCCGCGGACGAGGTGGCGGAGAGCGCTGAGAAGCTCCTGCGTTTCCTGCAGCAGGTTGATATAGAGGAACTCCGCGTTCTTCATGCTTGGCGACTCTGTTCCTGCCGTTATATTGTCAATCTCCGTCTTACGCATATTCGACAGTTGTGCCTGAAGGCGGTGGGCTTCGTGGCGGATATCCTCGGCATGAGAGAAATCACCGTTCTGCAACATCCCTATCGTCTGGTCAAAGAGGGATTTTATAGCGTCCTCCTGCTCTAAGTACGGCGAGTATTTCTCCAATGGTAATGGCGTGAAGTTATTACCTAAATGCTCTATGAACGGTTCCGACAGACGCTTCATACAGTATATCATCTGACCGCCGGCATTGTTTGCAAGGAAGAACCATGTGTTCTTTTCTATCGCCACAAGCGGGTCGATGCGGCGCATACCGATAATCTCGCGGCGGCGTATGCGCTTCCAGTGGCGCTGCTGGTCTCTTAATCTGCTCTGTGTCTGCTTGAGCTTGCGGTATTCCTCATGGATAAACGACGAGGTGATGGTGAAGAACTCGTTGCGCACGAAGTCGAGCAACTGGATATTGCCTAAGCGACTGTGGTCGGCAATAAGCCTGCGCGCATCAGCGTATGTACCGGGATTCTGCGGCAAAGCCACTATCTGCTTGAATATCTCGTCGAGTTCATCCTTCTTCTGTGCGCGCTTAGCATACTTGATATTGCTGCGCACAAGGAGGAAGACGGCAAGGGCTATGAAGGCAAGCATCACAACGATGCCACCGAAATACATTGCTGAGCAGACGAGCGATGCCATGGTGAACGCTACTCCGGCAGTGATAAACCAACCGCCGATGACGGAGATAACGCCCGTTACGCGGAACACAGCCGACTCTCTTGTCCATGCTTTATCAGCAAGACTTGAGCCCATAGCCACCATAAAGGTCACGTATGTTGTTGACAGTGGCAGCTTCAGTGAGGTGCCGAGAGCCACAAGCAGTCCGGCAAGCACAAGGTTTACGGCGGCGCGGAGCAGGTCGAATGCTGCCCCATCCTCCAAATGCGACTCGCTGACATTGAAGCGCTTTGCCACCCAACGGCTGACACTCTCTGGGATAACAGCACTTACGGCACGTGCGCCGGTGGAAGTGTAGCGAACTATCGAGCGTGCCATTGCCGATGAGCCGAACATCTCGTCGCCCTCATCCTGACGACTGAGGTCAACACTTGTCTTCACCACATTATGCGCCTTCTTGCTGGTGGTCAGTGCGACAACCATTATCGCTCCTGCGCCCACAAGATAGAATATCGGGGTCTTGGCGCTCTCCATCAGCGATGTCATCATAAATGTCGATGGGTCGCCAGCACCGTTTGTAATAAAGTCCTGGTAAGAGGATATTCCCGCCAATGTTACTCCGATGAAGTTCACAAGGTCGTTGCCAGCGAAAGCCATGGCAAGTGCGAAAGTTCCTGAGAGCACCACCACCTTTAGTGCATTGACCTTAAAGAAATTGAGCATGGTCATCAGCACGGTGAAGCCCACAAAGCTGCAGACAACAATCATAAAAGTGTTCTCATCGACAAACGCTTTCAGCTCAGGAGTCATCAGCGACGACCCTTTCAGACCGTTTATCAGGAGGAAATAGACGATGGCTGTGAGCGATAGTCCTGCAAACAACCCACTTCTAACAGGGGCGTGGCTGGTCTTGAAGGTAAACAGCAGTCGTGTTATCCACTGCACTATCCAGCCGAAGACGAAGGCAATGGCTACCGACATGAAGATGGCCATTATCACCTGTATCGCCTTATCCGTATTTAGCAGCATGCCAAACGACAAACTGCTGTCGCCCATAACCTTAAACAGTGACAGGGCGAACGCTCCGCCGAGCAACTCGAAGACCATAGACACCGTGGTGGAGGTAGGCATACCGAGGGTGTTGAACACGTCGAGAAGCACCACATCCGTCACAACAACGGCAAGGAAGATGCACATCACGTCCTCAAAAGAGAAGTATTGCGGCGTGAAGATGCCGTGGCGCGCTATGTCCATCATACCATTGCTCAATGCCGCTCCGGCAAACACGCCCACGGCAGCCACAAGGATGATGGTGCGGAACCTCGCCGCCCTTGAGCCGATGGCGGAGTTAATGAAGTTGACAGCGTCGTTGCTCACTCCGACAACAATGTCGAAGATGGCAAGCATAATAAGGAACACTACTATTCCAAGATAGATTGTACTCATAAAAAATACCTTTGCAGTTTTATTCGGCTGCAAAGGTATTCCTATGATGTTACAATCGTGTTACTTGGAAATTAATATTCTGTTACAATGTCAGAAAAATTAACTGAAAGAAATTAACGGATTTTATAACTGAAAGAAATTATCGTAATTAATCGTAATTCTCTTTTCTGACACTAATTAGCACTAATGGGCACAAATTAGTTCACAAATAATCATAAATATTATGTTAAATTACGATAATTTCTTTCTTTAAAATAGTCAAGGTCTGTGTCTGAGTCAGCTCCCCCTTCAGGGGGTTGGGGGGCAGGGAAGCCGGGGGGGCCAAAGCCAAAGTTACTTCAAGTTCTTCAGCAGGCTGGTGATGCTTACCTTGTCCTCGATGAGGCGGCAGAGGTCCTCAATCTTCACGCGCTGCTGCTCCATAGTGTCGCGGTCGCGGAGAGTCACGCAGCCATCCTCGAGGGTGTCGAAGTCAACGGTTGCGCAGAATGGTGTGCCCACAGCATCCTGCTTACGGTAACGCTTGCCGATAGAGCCTTTCTCGTCGTAAGAGCAGTTGAAGTGGAACTTCAGCTCGTCGATAATCTCGCGAGCCTTCTCCGGCAGACCGTTCTTCTTCACGAGAGGCATCACGCAGAGCTTTGTAGGAGCGAGGGCTGCTGGCAGGTGAAGCACAACGCGTGTCTCGCCATTCTCCAGTTTCTCCTCCTCGTAAGAGTGACACATCACAGAGAGGAACATACGGTCAACACCGATAGATGTCTCTATAACGTAAGGCACATAGCTCTCGTTTGTCTCAGGGTCAAAATATTTTATCTGCTTGCCAGAATACTTCTCGTGCTGCGAGAGGTCGAAGTTTGTGCGGGAGTGAATACCCTCCACCTCCTTGAAGCCGAAAGGCATGTGGAACTCAACGTCGGTAGCGGCGTTAGCATAGTGGGCGAGCTTGTCGTGGTCGTGGAAACGGTAGTTCTCAGCACCGAAGCCGAGGTTCTGATGCCATGCCATACGCGTCTCCTTCCACTTAGCAAACCAGTCGAGCTCTGTGCCTGGCTTTACGAAGAACTGCATCTCCATCTGCTCAAACTCGCGCATGCGGAAGATGAACTG
>JABUUE010000080.1 GCA_021443335.1 Bacteroidaceae bacterium | reverse complement strand
TGATTTGTTTCGGAGGTTTATTTTTTCAGCCTTTAAGCAGGTAATCATACTTAGTACTTACTACTTAGTACTTTGTACTTTAGGAGGCCAAGGCCAAGGCCAAAGCCCCTTTAGTGAGTTAGGATTTAAACAAGTCTCTCATTGTCAGCAGTCCCTCGTGGTTTGCAGTGTATTCGGCAGCGAGCACAGCACCGAGAGCAAAGCCTTTGCGAGAGTGGGCGTCGTGAGTAATCTTGATGACATCCTCTTCGGGAGAGTCGTAGGTGATGGTGTGAATTCCCGGCACCTCTCCGCGACGGATATCGTCGATGCGCAGCACGCCTTCGGCAGTCTCATGCAATCCCCATTTGTTCTTGCGGTCGAGGTTCTCAATAATCTCCTCGGCGAGCGTGATGGCTGTTCCCGACGGCGCGTCGAGCTTATGAACGTGGTGAGTCTCCTCCATCGTGACATCATACTGCGGAAACTGGTTCATCAGCTTGGCGAGATACCTGTTGACAGCTGAGAAGACCGCCATGCCGACAGAGAAGTTTGACGCCCAGAAGAGTGTCTGTCCGCCCTCAGTACACATCTTTTCCACCTCATTGCCATGGTCTTTCATCCAGCCGGTAGAGCCGCTGACAACCTTCACGTTCTTTGCGAAAGCCTTGAGATAATTGTCGTAGGCAGTCCAAGGAGTTGTGAACTCAATGGCAACATCGGCAGAGGCAAAAGCCTCGGATTCAAAGTCTTCCTGGTTGTCGATGTCTATAATACTTACTATCTCGTGTCCACGAGAAAGGGCAATCTGCTCAATCATCTTGCCCATTTTTCCGTAACCTATTAATGCTATTTTCATAATTTTGATGTTTCGAAAGTCGTGCAACAGCGACCTCACAATTTCCATGTTGCGCCGTCCTTGGTATCCTTTACGGTGAAGCCAAATTCGGCAAGTTTGTTACGTATTTCGTCGGATGTAGCCCAATCCTTGTTAGCCTTTGCCTTTGCACGCAGCTCAAGCACCATGTCAACAACTTTTCCGAACGCCTCCTCACGGGCAGCATTGCCGCCGGAAGTCTCGTTCTTCAGACCGAGGATGTCGAAGGCGAAGAGATACATTGTCTCGTGGAGCTTTGCGAGGTCGGCATTGGTGATAGAGCCTTTATGGTCAACGAGCGAGTTGATTACGCGGCAAGCGTCGAAGAGGTTTGAGATGACTATCTGGCTCTGCATATCGTCGTTCATGGCGTCGTAGCATTTCTGCATAAGTTCATCGACAACCTTCTTTGTCTGCGCGTCAGTCTCCTTGGCTGTCTGAATTCGTTCGATGTCGGCAATGGCTGTGAGCAGACGGTCAAGACCTTTCTGACTTGCCTGCAACGCCTCGTCAGAGAAGTCAACAGGGCTGCGGTAATGAGCTGAGAGGATGAAGAAGCGGATGGTCATCGGAGAGTATGGCTGCGAGAGCGAGGCGTGCTCGCCCTTGAAGAACTGCTCGAGAGTGATGAAATTGCCGAGCGACTTGCCCATCTTCTGTCCGTTGATGGTAATCATGTTGTTGTGCATCCAATACTTTACCATGTCGTCGCCCTGAGAAGCGGTGGCCTGCGCTATCTCACACTCGTGGTGAGGGAACACAAGGTCCATTCCGCCACCGTGGATGTCGAAATGACTGCCCAGGTATTTTCTGCCCATCGCCGTACACTCGCAATGCCAGCCCGGGAAACCGTCACTCCATGGCGAAGGCCAGCGCATGATATGCTCCGGCTGTGCTGCCTTCCAGAGGGCGAAGTCAACCTGATTACGCTTCTCTCCCACTCCGTCAAGCTCGCGCGAGTTGTTTATCACGTCGTCGAGGTTACGGCCGGACAGTTTGCCATATTTGTACTGCTTGTTGTATTTCTCAATGTCGAAATATACCGAGCCGTTGCTCTCGTAAGCAAAGCCATTGGCAAGGATTTCCTTCACGAGTTCTATCTGCTCTATGATATGACCAGTGGCGTGCGGTTCAATACTTGGCGGAAGCACATTGAGCGCCTCCATAGCCTGATGGTAGCGATTGGTGTAATACTGCGCAATCTCCATAGGCTCAAGCTGTTCGAGCTTTGCCTTCTTCGCTATCTTGTCCTCACCCTCATCGGCGTCGTGCTCAAGATGTCCCACATCAGTGATGTTACGGACATAGCGCACCTTATAGCCAAGATGCTTCAGGTAGCGGAAGAGAAGGTCGAAAGTGATGGCGGGACGAGCGTGTCCGAGATGTGGATCGCCATAAACGGTAGGACCACAAACGTACATTCCCACATTTGGAGCCGCGATAGGCTGAAACAGTTCCTTGCGGCGGCTGAGTGTATTGTAAATTAAAAAGTTCATCGAAACAGGAGTTTTTTACTTATTCAATATATAAATTGGCGCAAAGTTATGAAAAATTAACAACTCGCCTAAAATGTTTTTTGCATTTTCAACACAACAACTAAATATTTATCAATCTTTAACATAATAAAGATTTAAACGCGGCAGAAAAACGTATGTTTTTAATAAATTTGCAGCGAAATATGTGTCCTAACGAATCACTAAACAAAATATGGTTTTTTCAGACCTGTTTTTCATATACGCATTCATACCAAGCTTCGCTCTCTGCTACCTTTTGAGCTACCATCTGGACAAAAGGCATGAGGCGGAAAAGACCGGAGGCAAAGACTGCCAACTTCCGCAGATGACATGGAAGAATGCGACACTCATTGTCTTTTCCCTTATATTCTATGCGTGGGGCGAGCCGCTCTACGTCTTCCTCATGCTTGTTAGCGTGCTTATAAACTACGTCTGCGGCATCATGGTGAACAAATGGGGAAAATGGTCGTTAATTCTCGGCGTATTGGGCAACCTGCTGTTCCTTGGCGTGTTCAAATACGCGGGCTTTTTTGCTAATATCATCACGCAGTTCGGCTACCCTGTGCCTGCGCCCGACATCGACTTGCCAATAGGCATAAGTTTCTACACTTTCCAGTCTATCTCATACTTAGTGGATGTCTATCGTGGTGAAGCTCCTGTGCAGAAGAAATTCACTGGCTTGCTGCTATATATCTCAATGTTTCCGCAGCTCATCGCTGGTCCTATCGTGCGCTACAACACGGTGGCGCAGGAGATAAACAACCGCAAGGTCTCTGTCGATGACTTCGCGGAAGGAACATATCGCTTCTTCATCGGACTGGGGAAGAAGGTGATTTTCGCCAACCAGTTTTCGGAAATAGCCGACAACTTCCTTGCCAGCGGCTTTGACAACCTTACAACCTCGGGGGCGTGGCTCGGCATTGCGGCATTCACGCTGCAGATATATTTTGACTTCTCGGGATATTCTGATATGGCAATAGGCATGGGACGCTGCCTTGGCTTTCATTTCAACGAGAACTTCAACCACCCTTACTGCTGCAACAGCATAACCGATTTCTGGCGACGCTGGCACATATCGCTCGGCAGTTTCTTTCGCGACTATGTCTATATTCCTCTCGGTGGCAACCGCCGACACCAGTACTGGAACATCTTTGTGGTCTGGGGTCTCACGGGAATGTGGCACGGAGCGTCGTGGAACTTCATCCTCTGGGGGTTGTATTTCGGAATCATCGTCTCCATTGAAAAGTTCACAATATTAAAACGCCAAGACAATAACCACCGTCTGTTACGACACGTATATGCCATGCTGTTAGTAGTCATAGGCTGGGGAATATTCTATTTCGACGACCTCAGCAAGATGGGGCAGTTCTTTGCCATAAGCTTCGGCTTCATGCACCAGTGGCACAGCTTCGTTACGGAAAGCGCCATAACCGATAATTTCTGGCTGTGGATAGCGGCTGTCGTCTGCTGCATTCCCACACGACGATGGCTGTCAGACAAAGCCACACAACTACTCCACACCAACTGGCTGCGCGAGTCGTCGTTCACGCTTTGCCGCATAACCTTCACACTGCTTATGCTCGTTGTCTGCACCGCCTTACTCGTAGGCGCAACAAACAACGCATTCATCTACACACGATTCTAAGCAAGTGAACAAAATCAACAGCAATGCTAAAACAATTTTACATCATAATCATAATTACCGCCTTCGCCGCCATTGCCATCGTCTTCAACACCTTCCCACGAAGTGTGAAGTCTGAACTGGAGAAACGCACCTTGGCAACATTCCCGAAATTCTCCTTCATACGGCTGTGCTCGGGCGACTTCACAAAAGATATCTCGCTATGGTTCAGCGACAGCGAGCCTTACCGCGACAAGCTGATGGCTCTGTCCATGACAATAAAACAATACGAGGGAATAAAGACAACGTCAGACAACATAAGCTTCATAACCACTGGCGGCGCGAAACAAAGCAACCGCGTTGACGAGCGTAAGCAGCGCAAGGAGGAGCAGGAAGAAAACCGCGTGACAGCAGACTCCGACGCTAAGATTTCGAACTCGGGAATAATAATCACAGGCAAAGGTCTTGATGTTCGTGCGCTCATGGCTTACGGCAGCACAGGAAAAGGCATCAGCGCTTTCTCAAAGATGGTAAACCAATATAAGAAAGCCTTTGGCGAAGATGTAAAGGTTTACTGCATGGTGATACCTACAGCTGTGGAATACTACTGTCCTGCGAAAGCCAAGGAGGTGACAAAGCCGCAAAAGCCTGTGATAAAACAATGTTACGAGCTTCTCGACTCCACAGTGAAAGCCGTGGATGTTTACACAAGTCTTGAGAAACGAGTGAAAGAGCCGATATACCTTCGCACAGACCACCACTGGTCACCCACCGGTGGTTTCTACGCGGCAGAGAAATTCGCAAAGGTGGCACGCACAGACTTCAAGCCCATCGCCGCCTATGAGAGGAAAGTGATTCACAGATATGTCGGCTCAATGTACGGATATTCGCAGGACGCGTCAATAAAAGGAGCACCAGAAGATTTCGTCTATTACATTCCGAAAGATGTAGCTTTCACCACAACATACATTAACTACAAACTAAGGAAGCAGACCGTCGTCGGAGAAGAGCCACCAGCAAGAGGCAGCTTCTTCTTCCCGCTCAAAGACGGAGATGTCAATGCTTACTGCACCTTCATGGGCGGAGACGCAAAGATAACAAAGGTGAAAACAGGAATAAAGAACGGTCGCCGACTGGCTATTCTCAAGGACAGTTTCGGTAACACTCTCCCTGGCTATCTGTTCTACTCCTTCGAGGAAGTTCACGTGCTCGACCACCGCTATTTCACGCCAAACCTCGTGGAATATGTTAAGCAGAACCAAATAACAGACTTCCTCATCGCCCAGAACATCTTCAACGCCAGCAACGCCACCGTGGCGAAAAACTGCCTGGGACTGTTGAAGCAGTAATTTTTCCCCCCCCTCTAACTCCCCCCCACAATGGGGGAGAATTGAATAGTTAGCTTTATGGGGTTCATAACTGCAAAAAAGCAACAACTCTCCCATTTTGAATAAATCAAAGAAATAGCGGAGCAAAAATTAAATTATAAATTAACCATTATGTGATATCATCCCCAACAAAACATATCACTCCCCTCTTTGAATGATTAATGATTAATGTTTAATTCGGAGCACAAGTTAATGTTTAATGATTAATGATT